>JBIKJE010000067.1:0-17895 GCA_044361165.1 Crocinitomicaceae bacterium
GTTCCAGCAATTGCTTTTTGAATCATTTTGCCAACATTTGTCGAACCAGTGAAAGCAATTTTGTTGATATCGGGATGATTTACAATCGCCGAACCTGTATCGCCGTATCCGGTAACAATGTTCACAATACCTGCAGGAAGTCCGCTTTCTTCGATCAATTCTGCCAATTTTAGCGCGGTCAAAGAAGTTGTTTCAGACGGTTTTAAAACCACGGTATTTCCAGCCGCTAGGGCAGGAGCGATTTTCCAAGCGGCCATCAATAATGGAAAATTCCAAGGAATAATTTGTCCTGCTACGCCCAAAGATTTTACTGGTCGATTTGGGAAAGCATATTCCAATTTATCTGCCCAACCAGCGTAATAAAAGAAATGATTTGCTGCCAATGGAACGTCGATGTCTCGTGATTCACGAATGGATTTTCCGCCGTCCAAGGTTTCGATTACCGCAAATTCTCTTGCTTTTTCTTGAATCAAGCGTGCGATGCGAAACAAATATTTCCCACGTTCTTTTCCCGATAATTTTGACCACACATTTTCGTATGCATCGCGCGCAGCTTTGACAGCCTTATCCACATCGGTTTCATCCGCATGCGCCACGGAAGCCAATTTTTCTTCATTCGCAGGATTGATAGAATCGAAATATTTCCCGGAGTTGGGTTTTTCCCATTTCCCGTTGATAAACAATTCATATTGTGTTTTCAACTGAACATGCCCCGCACTCTCTGGTGCTGGGTCGAGGTTCCATTTTGTTGATTGTTTGTCACTCATATTTTGGATTATTGGATTTTTAGATTATTGGATTGTTGGATTTTTGGACTATTTTAATGTGGACATGAATTTTGACATCATTTTAACGATTGATTCTAGTTTGTTGAGAACGATTTCTTGGTCTTTTTCCGTCATGAAATTCAAATCTGTTGCTAAAATTATTTGTGATTCAAGCTCGTATGCTGAGCCCATTGCAATTTCCAAGAAACGATAAAAATCATTGTTAGACCTGCGTGAACATCCTTCTGCAATATTCGAAGAAATAGATATCGAAGCTCTTCGAATCTGGCTAATAAGTCCAAATTTTTCTTGCACCGGAAAATCACGCGTGATCAAATAAATTTCTTTATTCAATTCCCTGCTTATTTTCCAAAATTCTAGTTCTTTAAATCTATGCATTTTTTATGTTGGATTATTGGATTATTCGATAATTGGATTTTTGGACGATTTCATTTTAATTTGTTGAAACACTGTTTAAATTTATAGATAATTGTTAATTAGACATTCCAACAATCCAATAATCTAAAAATCTAACAATCCAAACAACTAGTCTAACGAAAAATAATCCCCACTCTGATAAACGCCTGTTTTCGATTTCATCAATTGCATCAGGACGTCGTTTGCTAAACTGCTCGCGCCGAAGCGGAACCAGTGATTGTCTAACCAATTTTCGCCCAAGGTTTCTTTCACCATCAGCAAATTATGAAGCGCCAATTTTGACGTGGAAATTCCTCCCGCGGGTTTCATTCCGATCATGATTCCTGTTTTGTTGAAATAATCTTTGATGGCCATCAACATCACGTAAGTCACTTGCATCGTTGCGGCTGGCTGAATTTTTCCTGTGGAAGTTTTGATAAAATCGGCGCCTGCATACATCGCAATTTCACTTGCTTTGCGGACATTATCGAGCGTGACCAATTCTCCCGTTTCTAAAATCACTTTCAAACGTGCTTTTCCGCAAGCTTCTTTGATTGCGGCAATTTCATCAAACACAAAATTGTATTCGCCAGACAAAAATTTGCCTCGAGAAATCACCATGTCAATTTCGTCAGCACCTTGTTCAACGGCGAATTTCGTGTCCATGATTTTCACTTCGCGCGGCGCTTGTCCACTTGGGAAAGCGGTGGAAACAGAAGCGACTTTCACATTCGAATTCCCCAACGCTTCTTTGGCAATTTTGACCATCGAAGGATACACGCAAACTGCAGCAACTGTCGGACAATCAGGATAAGCTTCATGTAAATGTTGCGCTTTGTAGCACATTTGTTTCACTTTTCCAGGCGTATCTTTTCCTTCCAAGGTGGTTAAATCGATCATATTCAAAACCATTTTCATGCCTTGAATTTTCGATTCTCCTTTGATACTTCTGGTTTGAATTCTTGCAACACGCTCTTCTACACCAACTTTATCAATCGTTGGCGTGAATCTGAAATCAGGAATTTGTATGTCTTTTTGTTTTGTGCTCATGCTTGCAGTAAAATGTATTCAAATATAAGAAAAAATGAAGATTGCTTCATATTCATTATCAAAGATGTGTTACAAAAAGCTTTATATCAGGGAAAATGGAAATTGCGATGTGGTTGAGCGGAGGAAAAATTATTAATTGACATTTTTGGCCTTGGAAGAAAGGGTTTTAAAGGCGCACTGAAAATGTAGACTTTTGGAGGAAGCTACGCAACGCTAGTGGAGTAGATCACCGACAAAATCACGTTTTCAGAAGCTTTTAAAATAAAGCGCTCGAAGCGATAAATTTATTTCGTGAGAAAATTTGCGCTTTAACTTGATGACTCAGCCTTGATTTTTGGGTTCGTTTTGATCAAGCACCGCGCAAGCAGCCACGAAGTGAAAAGGAACAAAAAAAAACTTTAGTTGGACAATGATTTTTCAACCATCAATAATCTTCTAGCGCCTCATACAAATCCAGCAAAACAAAAGCCTCTCCGCTTTGCGTTGATTCGTTGAACATCAATTTGACAATTTTCTCGTTCGTTTTTTTCAGGCGATAAGGCGAATACAACATCGCTTTGAAGTTTTCGTCTTGAAAACAGAAGTGATTTTGGTAATTTTCGGAAGGCATTTCTGTGATTTTCGTTGGCTGTGCTGCAAATTTTGCCCAGTCATTGCCGGGTAGGAAAAGCACGATTTCGCCTTCGTTCATTTTGAAATTGAGTTTTTGGTCTTTTTGAATGATTGACGCATACAACGCATCATTTTGATCACTGAAAACAAGCACTAAAATTTGATATTCACTTTCGTTTTGCAGAAAAATTGGTTGATTTCCTGTGTGTAGCGACAAACTTTTGAAATTTGGATTGAGCTTCATTCCAAGGTTTTTGGTGGAATAGGGCACGCAAGAATCAATCAAACCTTTTTCCATCATCATTTCATCTTTCAAACAATCGTCGTAAAATTGTTCGGCGGTTTTGTTTTGAAACGGTTTGCGGTAAATGGAATTCATCTCCACAGGCGGCAAGTGCATGAATTGGTCATTTTCTGACTGCTCAATCACTTCTTCCTCTGGTTGTTGTGCAGATTTGATCAGCGAGTCGATTTTCATTCTTTCCTCTATCGAAAATTCTTCCAACGACGATTTTGAATCTGTTAATTCGGGTACATCATTCCAGAAATTCAATGGATTGAACCAGAAAAGATAAATCAGTCCAGCGAAGAGCAAAGCGCTAAAAACCCACGTGAAATTTCGGAGCGATTTTGCTTCGTTGCGCACTTTTCCCTGTTGATTTAGAAAGTTGATTTTGCCTGTTTTGATCGTCGATTTGATTTCATCGATTCTTTCAATGTGCTCAGGATTGAGCGCCAATTTTTTCAATTGACCCGTAATCCAAGTGCCCATTCTCGCGGAGCACGCAGGATGATTGAAAACATTCAACAATTGATCTACATAGCCAATTTTCGACGCGTAAAATGCCTTGGTGAATTGATTCACAAGTCCCACCATTTGATCACTCAAAAGCGGATTCAGCGCCTCAATTAATTGTTGCTCGGAACGAATTTCGGGTTGTTTTTCTTCTAATTCATTCAATTTAGCTTTCAACCAAAAAGCCAACTTATCTTGCAAAACCAATTGATTGTCTGCGCTCAACAGAGAAATGTAACCGCCTGCATGAATGAATTGAATGTCTTTGTTTGAATCCATCGCTTCCAAGATTCTCGGCAGCAAAAAAGGACTCAAAAACTTTGCAAAATCTTTGAAAAGCGTATGTTCTTTGATGATTTTTGGGTCGAAATTATTGACAGCCAACTTTTTATTGATCAGCAACTGAAACAAGTTTTTATTTTGACAAATCCATTGGTCAAAAACAACCATTCCGGGATGTTTGAGTCGCAAGCAAAACGCAATCGCTTCGTCTTTTGAAACCGCTTTATTTTCAACTGAAATGAAAGCACCATTTTGGTATTTTTCAATGATTTCAATGGAAAAAAGATTCAATTCCTCTGAAGAATAAACATTTATAGGTTTTTCAAGAAACCCAAAGAAATTGTTTAGAGAAATGTATTGCATTTATGAGATTGTTATTTTTTCTAATAGTTCAACGCTTCTTCTTCAGTGCAAAGTTGCGAATGAGATGCTAAGGTAATTGTTTTTTTTGACCCTTGACTGACTATGAAAAGGGATTTTTTCGGTTTAAAAGATTTAATTTGAATTCGATTTACTGGTTTTTATTTTTGAGTTTCAGCGAGTCCTTTAGTTATGGATTTAAAGATTGAATGGTTAATAATTTGTTGAAACTGGCTGTTTCTAAATTCTTCAACTTCCTAATCCACCAAGCACAAAAAATAAGAGAAGCACAACGCTTTTCTTGCTAATAAATCATTGTAAGAATGTAAATTGAGGTTATAAGTATCCATTTTCGGTGGCATATTCTCTTATGGTGTTTATGCCAATCGTTCTCCAAAACTGGCGACTAAGTTTTTTCTCAACAATTTTGTTTATGCTCCATTTAAGTGAAAAAATAATAAAAACTGGAAGCCAATAATTATTTTGTATTATAAATAATTGATAGTATAAATAAGGGTACACAAGTACAAATATGACTAAAAAAAAATTTTTATAATTAAGCCAAATGGGACTTAGATTCATTTCTTTCCACTCATTTTCGTTTTTTTCGATTAATAGATTTTGAACTAAATAAAAGTTGATGCAAATAAAGGAGGTAATGAGACAGCAGGCAGCAAATTTAACGTTACTGGTAAATAAAATAATCGTTGATAGAATCAAAAATATTACTCCAAAGATTCCCGACATCGATTCAAAAAACAGACCAATTATTGATACTTTATCATTTCCATAAATGGAATTTGAAATTTCATCAAATGTTTTCACTTTTTCGTTTTTTTCAAAATATTCCCTTTCAAGATTTTCATGAAGGTTTTCTATTCTATTCAAATTAAGATTGTAAGTAACTATTGCTTTTAGACCTTTTTTGATGAATGGATTATAAAATCCTTGTTCATAGGGGTTGTATACATAACCAAGAGAATAAATCAAATCAATTTTTTCGTAAAGATCTTCTGATGGAACATCTTTAATTCTAGGGTCCGCATCTATAATTCTTAAATGTGCTAATTCTTTCATTCTCTTTTGGGTTTCTAATTATATTTCAATTCAAGCTAAAAGTGGTTATTAAAGAGCTCAGACTTTTGTTTTTGCTAAGATAAAAGTTTTTCTAAGGAAATAAGATAGAAGTTAAGAAAAAAAAGATCTAGAGCCAAACTAATCAATGGATGCTTCCTTTAATAAAATGTCATTAATAATCTGTTTTTAAAATTAAATAAAGGAGAGTAATATTTTCATTACTCTCCTTTCAATCAGATCAACTTGAAAAATTCAATTGGATTAAATTAAAGTACAAATTTTTAAGTGTCTTAACACTATATCCAAATTGACATGACTGTTTCGAAAAGTTTTGCTAATAAAGTTAGGAGTTTTACCCAACTCGAAGCATTTTCTACTTTTGTCATTAATCAATGATTTTTCAGGGTACTTACCTGATTGAATATCAGAAATATTCCGATACTTTCTTAAATATTATTGATACAACATTTTATTCACTATTTATTTTTATTAATTCTATAGAATCCAATTCGGCTAACATTGCGAAACTTGCATTCCAATTCATCAACTCAAATATAAATAAAAAGCGTTAAGTTTGCATCAAAAAAATTTTGCTGTTGCCGAAAGGGCTGAGAAATTCAATGATTTTTTTACTATTAACGGTTTGCAAGTAGGCGAACGTCCCGCTTTTCACAAGGTCGTTTCTTCGAAGATAAAACTTAATCTTTAAAAACTATTTTTTTTCGAAGTAAGATTTGGGCTGGCGCTTGCGTTCTGTTAGATGCCTTTTTCTTTCTTAAGAATATCTTCAATTTGATTTTCAAGTGTAGGAATAATATTCTCCACAACTCCCCATACAGCCCACAGGTCAACTCCAATGTAATCATGGATTAATTTATCCCTCATTCCTGCGATTTTCTTCCATTCAATTTCAAAATACTTCGAGCGGAAATCGGCGTTTAACTTTTTTGCAGCTTCACCAATGATTTCAAAGTTCCTGATAACAGCATCTTGAATCAGGTTATTATTTAAAAACCCATCCTCATCAATTCCATCAGTATATTCTTTGATTCTTGAAATGCATGCACTCATGTGCTCAATATAAATGATGGGATTTTTTTTCATACCAACCTGATTAAATCCGATTCGATATATGGTTTTAGGGATGCATTTACGGAGCGCAAAGTGATTAGGTCTACCTTAATTCCAAGTAATTCAGATAGTTCTTGCTCTAAGCCAATTAACTCAAGAAAATCAACCTTCATTTCAAAGTCGATAAGAATATCAAGATCACTCTTTTCATTTTCTTCTCCACGAGCATATGAGCCAAATACACCAAGAAGTGTAGGCTTAACCCTTTGGGTAACAGTTTTAATTATATTTTCCTGTTGTGGAGTTATCATGACATAAAGATAAACTTTTTTAGTAATTAAGTGGCCTCTAACTTATTTTTTTGCAAAAAAATTCGCACTTTCTTTGCTCATATATAAGCATATCCTCCTCTTTAGGAGCAACTTACATTCCAATTCATTCACTCAAATATCAATAAAAAGCACAAAAACGCATCAAAAAGTATTTTCATTTGCTGAAAGGGTAGTGAGATTTTATGAATTGTTTTTTTTACAATGAACGGACTAAAAAATGGGATTATCTAAATTTGAAAGTTCCAAAACCTCAAGTTCAGTAAAATCCGAAGGAAAATAACTGCCTAAATGTTGTTTAAAAGGTGTCACATTTTGCGAGACCATCACTCCACTTTCCTCCTCAGTAAGTTGAATCATGAATTTTTTGGGAAACGGGTCACATTTCTATTGTTTCAGATTGACTAAATTTAGGTTTAAACCTAATCTGAATTCATTTAATTCAGAGAAATTACTTTTAGAAACCTTAAAACTGTAGCCCGCGAATATACTTGCAATACCAAAAAGTGAAAAATTAATCTCTGGAGTAATTCTAAAAGCGTTTAATCCGTTTCTGTAGTAGTTTGAAAAGTTCAAATTAACTCCAAATATCCCTAAATAATTGTAGTTCAGTTTAACTCTAGGTCCATAGATTGGGGTATTCACAAAAATAGCATCAGCATAAATTCCAGCTGAGTAATTGGGTTTTATTTTATGTCCAACATTTTTGGTAATTAATCCACCGATTCCTAATCCATAATTTGATTGGTAAAATGCTTCAACTCCGACCCCTCTTTGGAAATCAATAAATTCTGATTTAGTTGGCACTTCTTGACCAAAGGTGGATCCAATCATAAATATTGCTAGAAATGTTATCGTTATTGTCTTTATCATGTTAAATCTCTCAAGTTATTATTGCCACTAACTTTTTTCTAAACGAAAAAATAGCACTTTATTTTCGCATTCACAACCCAAGTTGCATCCCATCGCGCAACTTACATTCCAATTCATTCACTCAAATATAAATAAAAAGCACAAAAACGCATTAAAAAGTATTTGCATTTGCTGAAAGGGCTGGGAGATTCAATGAATTGGGTTTTTTTATGATGAACGTTCTGCGTGCAGGCGAGGGTAACCCTTTGTTGCGCCTGCGTCAGGGTGATGGAGCTTGCATGCTGTTAGAGATTATTTATGAATTGGATAACGGTGGCAATCACCGTTCCCCCAATTAACAAATACATCCCAATATTTGCGTACCATTTACCTTTCAATTTTACATTGTATTCAGATATTTTCTTTCTGTATTCATTGGGAATTTCATAAAATTCACCTTTATGAATCATTACCCATTTACACCCTAGACTTATTATTGGCAGATACCAAATATGAAAGTAATTTTGAATGTAAAAAAAAGCAAAACCAGGATGTTTGTTCTCTTCTATAATTCTTAAATCAAATGCTGAAAAATAACCGAGTTCTATTTTTTTGATTCCAAATCGTATTAATGCCATGTAAATTTATTTTGATCTCCAACGTTTTCGGTTAAGCCATCGTTTTCATGTGGCTTAGGAGCTGTTAGTAGTTGTATATTATTTGTTAAAATCATTTTCTGAAATGTTTTGTGAGTCAAATGAATTCGATGTGCCACTTGAAACAACATCTAATTGTAAACTATAACTTGGAATACTATAACCATCTGCGGTAGTGATTTTGTTGAAATCAAGAATATCGTCGCCTTTTTCATACATTGGATTTTTTACAAATTTGCCTATGCATTGACCGTTAACATTTTTAGATAACCAATCCTTTCCATATGCAATTTTTAAATAATATTGACCTTCTGGAATGTTCTCAATTGAATAATCAGTGTCACTGTTAATAAAAACATATCTAACGCATTTTTCATTTTCTATATTCATGACCTTAATTGCGACATCTGTTCCGCTTCCGACATAAACATTTAATGAATTTTGTAAATTTCCTTTTTGAGGGGTGAAATTATAACAAGTCGGGAATTGTCCATTTTCGTTGTTTCTGTCTTGCCAACCATCAGAAATTAATTTTTCTTTTTTTCTTAAATACTTCTCAGTTGCTAATTTTTCCTCACTTGATTGTTCAGTAAATGTATTATCCAAATCACCATTTATTTGTTTGCTATCATCACTACAACTAGAGATAATGAAGATTGCCAAAATAATTCTTATTCTTTTCATTTTTTGTCTTTTACTTAATTATAACTACTAACTTGCTTATATGTGCAACAAAGCGCAATTTTATTGCGCATATCCAACCCAATTCGCATAGCTTTGCGCAACTTACATTTCACCTCACTTCCCCAAATACTTCAAAGCCTTCTGAACCTCCTTGTCATAATCACAAGTAACCGTAAAATATCCTTGCTCAGTCCAAATTTGTCGGGCGATTTCGGCTTTTAACGTTTGCTTGATCAGGTTTTTGCTCAATGCTAATTCACTTTTGCTTTTTTTGATTTTTTCGACTTTTTCTGCGTAAGTCAAAAATTGATCGAGCAATTGTTCTGAAACGTTGAATTTGTTCTTGAATTCAATCGGGTTTTTCCACTGATTTCTCTTGTTGGAAACAAAATCGAAAGCAAAATTCTGAAAAGCGGGGCTGTATCGCAATGCGGTGAAATACCAACTCGAACCAGTTGTATCCAACGGAATGAAAACATCTGGCAAAATGCCGCCGCCGCCATAAACTACCTTGCCTTTCGGCGTTTCGAATCTCAAAGAATCTACCAAAAGCGTGCTGTCGATGGCATACAATTCGCCATTTTCGTAACGGTTCATTTGGTCTTTGTAATATTCTTCGTAATCATCCGTATACGGTTTCTGAATGCATCTTCCTGTTGGCGTGTAATAGCGCGCAACGACCAAACGCAGGTTGCTTCCGTCTTTCAGTCCGATGTCTTCTTGCACCAAGCCTTTTCCAAATGAACGTCTTCCCATAATTGTCGCACGGTCATTGTCTTGCAAAGCACCAGCCACAATTTCACTGGCAGAAGCTGAATTTTCATTCACCAAAACAACCACTTCTGTTCTTTCCAGGTTTCCGCGCAGCGAAGCGGTGTAAATTTCTTTTTTTGTGTGCAAACCTTTGGTGGTCACAATCACAGCACCATCTTTTAAAAATTCATCTACAATTTGGGTCGCCACTTGCAACACGCCACCGCCATTGTTGCGCAAATCGAAAATCAATTTGGTCATTCCAGCAGCTTTCAATTTGAGCGCCGCACGGTTAAATTCGCGCGCAGATTCAACTGAAAATTGGTCTAATTTGATGTAGCCCGTATTTTTATTCAACATCGTTGCGCACACAATCGATTCAATTGGAATAGAACCTCTGATAATTGTTTTTGGCAGTTTTTTCTTGTTTCTGTAAACGACCACTTTGACAGGCGTTTCTTCTGGACCTTTCAACATTTTCATCACATCTTCATTCTTGATTTTTTTCGATGCAATCGTTTTTCCGCCTACTTGAATAATTCTATCTCCAGCCAACAATCCAGCGCGTTGTGATGGCGAACCGTTGATTACGTGTGTGATGCAAATCGTATCTCTGATGATGCTAAATCGCACGCCAACGCCACCAAAATGACCTTCAATTTGTTCGTTCGCAGATTGCAATTCAGCGGCAGAGATGTAACTGCTGTGCGGATCCAATTTGTGCAACATATTGCTGATGGTCTTTTCAAAAAGCTTGTCAGCATTGAGCGGATCTACGTATTTTTTGTCGAGAATCTCGATGATGTCTCGCATTTTACCATATTTCTGTTGACCTGCGGAAAGATTTTCTCTTCCCGGAGAAAGGTGAAATCCCATCCACAAACCAGCGGAAAGAAAAACAGCGAATCCCAAAGGAATCAAAAAGTATTTTGAATTATTATTCTCCATCTGTTGGATTTTCAATTTGAATGACTTCTAAACCAGCGGATTTCAGGAAATCAACGCCCGTTGTGTCTTTGTAATCATTGATAAAAACGACTCTTTTGATGCCGGCTTGCAACACCAATTTACTGCAATCTTTACAAGGCGAAAGTGTCAAGTATAAAGTTGCACCAACACAATTATTGGTTGATTTTGCCACTTTCAAAATCGCATTGGCTTCAGCGTGTAAAACAAACCATTGTGTTTCACCCGTTTCCGTTTCGCAGCAATTGTCGAAACCCGCAGGCGTGCCGTTGTATCCGTCGGAAATAATCATTCCATCTTTCACGATGATGGCACCGACTTTTTTTCTGTTGCAATGAGATAAATCAGCCCAAGTTTGCGCCAATCTTAAGTATGCTTTGTCGTATCGTAATTGTTTATTTATGTCAGTCATTGCTGCAAAATTAATCATCTAAGGTGAATTTATAGCCTACACCGCGAATGCTGTGAAAATATTGCGGATTTTTAGGATCCAATTCAAACAGTTTTCTAAACGCCAAAATGTAGTTGTCTATTGTTCGCGCCGTTGGAAATTGGTCACTGCCCCAAAGATTGTCCAATATTTCCTCCCTAGAAACGACCAAACCGCGTTTTTCGTTGAAAAGTTTCAACAAATCGATTTCTCTTTTGCTCAAATCGTGAATTTCTCCAGTTTCGGAATTTTTGACTTGAAACGTTGCAAAATCAATCATTAATTTTCCGATAGTCAATTTGATTGGCGCAGCTTGAATGTCTTCCACGCCTTCAATCAACACTTGAACACGAAGTAAAAGTTCCTCTAAATCAAATGGTTTTGGTAAATAGTCATTGGCGCCGAGTTTTAGTCCAGCAATTCTGTCTTGTGTTGTACCTTTGGCTGATAAAAACAAAATCGGAACCTTTGAACTTTTGCGAATTTCTTTGCAAATGGTCAGTCCGCTCACTTCGGGAAGCATCACGTCTAATATCACCAAATCAAAACTTTCCATTTCTCCAGCACGCAAGAATGCTTCAGTACCATGGATGATTGTTTCAACATGATAACCGTCAATTTCTAGATTCATTTTGATTAAATCCGACAAACTTGCTTCGTCCTCGATTAGACAAATTTTTTTCATATTGTGTTTGAATAAATGTGCTTATTTCCCTGATTTTTCCTGAAAGATGTTAAAAATCTAAAAAAAATAAGCAAACTGAAAATAAAATTACGTGATAATTTTTTTTAGTTTTGTTACAAACTAGGTATAAAAATATAGATAAAAAACAAACTATGAAGAAAAAATTACTCTCTCTTGGATTGGCCATTTTATTTGGTGGTTTTTCTTTGCAGGCGCAGCAAGATTTGAAGGTTTTGGAAAAACATGCCATCAATAAGTATACGCCTACGCATACCATTACTCCTCCAAACATGGATGAAATCAAAGCCGAAGATTTGGCACGAGATAAAAATGGGATGTTTTACCGAATTGGTGTAGCATCAGATGCTAATATTACACCAATGAGTGCTGGTTTGTGGACAACGCTTCCAAATGGCGATAAATTGTGGCAATTAAAAGTGAAAGCAAGCGGTGCAGAAGCATTGAGTTTCTTGTTTTCTACTTTCAAATTGTATGACAATGCTTCTTTTTGGGTGCAAGACATGCAAGGAAAGGCATTATATAAGACTTTGACAAAAAATGATGTGCTAGATCATTTCCAACAACATGTTGAATTGTGTTTTGGTGACGAAATGGTTCTGAATTTATTAGAACCAGCAGGAACAAAAGCGTCTGAGTTCTATTTAGATCAAATCATGTATGGATACCGCTCAACTGGAAATCCAAATGTGAACAAAATCAATGAATCTGATGCTTGTCAAGTCAATGTCAATTGTACTCCAGAAGGAAGTAACTGGCAAGATGAAAAACGAGGCATTGCTAGAATTTTAGTTGTTGATGGAAACCAACAAGGATGGTGCTCTGGAACATTAATCAACAACGCAGCACAAGATTGTAAACCTTATTTTTTAACAGCTTTACATTGCGGTGTAACTTCTACTACAGCCAACTTCAACCAATGGAAATTTTACTTCAGATACGAAGCAATAGCTTGTACAAATCCAAATACTGTTGGAACGTTGGCAAACAATGTAATTACTGGTTGCGTAAAAAAAGCAACATCTAATGACGGTGGAGGAGATAGTGGATCTGATTTTTTATTGGTTCAACTAGGTTCGGCGGCTAATGAAGCGGCAACGATTACAACTTTGAAAAGTGCCAATTTCAATGCATATTGGAATGGATGGGATGCAAATAATACAGCGTCTAACAATGGTGTAAGCATTCATCATCCTTCTGGAGACATTAAAAAGATTTCTGCCTATACCACAAATACCACAACAAGCGGATGGAATGGAAATGGAGTTCAATCTCACTGGCAATTGGTTTGGTCTGCGACCACAAATGGTCATGGTGTTACAGAAGGAGGCTCTTCTGGTTCCCCATTGTTTAATTACAACGGTGGAAATTCAAGAGTAATTGGAACATTAACAGGAGGAAGTTCTTATTGTAACGCAACATCTTCTCCTGATTTTTATGGAAAAATGTCTTACCACTGGCAATCAAACACAACTTCAGGAAATATTCCTTTGAAGAACTTCTTAGATCCAGCAAATTCAGGTTTATTGGTTCTAAATGGTTCTGCTGATCCTTGTACTGTTGTTTCTGCACCTCCGGTAGCAAATTTCTCTGGAAATCCAACTACTGTAACCTCTGGTGGAACTGTTTCTTTTACAGATTTGTCAAGCAATGCGCCAACTTCTTGGTCTTGGACTATTTCTGGAACTGCCGGAACAAATTGGAGTTACACAGGTGGAACATCTGCAACTTCTCAAAATCCACAAGTAATTTTCACAACAGTTGGTCAATATACAGTGACATTAACTGCAACTAACGGTTTTGGTTCAGATGGTGAAACAAAAACGAATTACATCACAGTAACGGCTGCTGCCTCAGGTCCATGTGCTGCAACTTCTAGTGCTTGTACTTACGAATCTATCAACAATGTTACTTTAGGTTCGATTAACAATACCACAGCTTGTACAAATTATGGTGATTACACCAATCAATCAACTGTTTTGGTAAAAGGTCAATCCTACACTGCTTCAATCATTCCACAAGCGCAAGGAAATGTTGGTTCAGCATACACCAACGATGAAATTGCTATTTACATTGATTGGAATAACAACAACAGTTTCACTGATGCTGGAGAAAGAGTTGGATACGTGTTGGTAGCAACTGGATGGAGTAATCAATTTACATTTACAGTTCCTGCTAATGCAACAGTTGGTACATTGAGAATGAGATGTAGAATTTCTTATTTGACTGATGAAGGTCCAATTGACCCATGCGGAACAACGACAGATGGTGAAGTTGAAGATTATTCAGTAGTTGTGCAAGCAGCTGGAACAAATAGTATTGATGAAAACAATGTATTGGTAAACGTCAATGTTTTCCCAAATCCAGTAAATGACCAATTGACAATTGATTTGACAAGTGTAAATGAATCTGTAAATGTGATGGTTTATGACATGACAGGTAAATTATTAAAGAGCATTGAAAACCAAATCGGAAACAAATTGGAAATCAATACTGCATCTTTGTCAAGAGGAATGTATCAAGTAGTTTTGAAATCTGCTTCTGCACAATCGATTCAGAGAGTGATTAAGCAATAAGATTAACTTTTATAAATTTCAAAGGCGACTGGATTTCTCTAGTCGCCTTTTTGGTTTTTACAGCAGCCTTTTGATTCTACTTTTTCAAGATTTGAATCTCGGTACGTCTGTTTTGTTGTTTGCCTGAAGTACTTGTGTTTTCTGCAATAGGTCTCGTTTCACCATATCCGATGGCGATCATTTGTTTTTCAGAAACACCTTTCGAAATCAAGTATGTTTTGACAGCATTTGCGCGGTCTTTGGAAAGTTGTAAGTTCATTTTATCATCGCCATCACTGTCGGTATGCCCACCAATTTCGATTTGCATGGTTGGTTTTCTTTTGAGAAAATCAGCCACTAAATTCAGCGATGGAAAACTAGAAGATTGAATCACTGCTTTAGACGTTTCAAATTTCAAATCTTGCAATGTAAATTCTTCAGGAAGTTCATAATAAACATGCAATTTCATTTCTTGAAAAGCCTCTCCCGGACCCAAAGTTGGGATTTCTAAAGTGTTGTAATCTTGTTCTTCACCAACGCTAGAAACCTTAATATCATAAGTGTCACCACAAGGCAATTGAACAACAAAAACTCCTTTTACATTGCTAATTCCTGAAACGACTTTGTGGTTTTTCTTTCCGTAGAATACAATTTTGTCTCCTGCGTAAGGTTTTTTGTTAAGGTCGGTTACCAACACTTCTACTGGAGCAAAACAAGATTGCGCGAAAATTCCAAACTGTGAAATTAAAGCGAAGGTTAAAATGAGCGTTTTCATATTGTTACTTTTTCTATTTTCAGGGGAATACCTAGAAATAAAAAAAGTAACAAAGCAAAATGAAAATAAATTTTTGTTCGAAAAACGATAGTAATCTTTTGTAAAGAACAATAAATCAAATTGTTTAAAGTGATTTTAATTAGGCGGGGTTTAAATTTATGGTTGTAGACTTATGGCCTTGGAAGAAAGGGTTTTAAAGGCGCACTGAAAATGTAGACTTTTGGAGGAAGCTACGCAGCGCTAGTGGAGTAGATCACCGACAAAATCACGTTTTCAGAAGCTTTTAAAATAAAGCGCTTGAGTCAAAAATTTCAGTTCGCGCGAAAATCTGCGCTTTAACTTGATGACTCAGCCTTGATTTTTGGGTTCGTTTTGATCAAGCAAAAGGAACAAAATTTTGCAGTCGTACGATAATTATTAAAATCACAAAGATTTTGTTCGTCCACCATCAACAGGAACATTAACCCCATTCACATAACTCGCTGCAGGAGAAGCCAAAAAAGCGATCACATTGGCAGTTTCTTCTGGTTCAGCAATTCTTCCCATTGGAGATTCAGCAGCCATTTCTTCGAAAATACTTTCAACAGATTCATTTGTTTTGGCAGATTTTGTTTCTGCAATTGATTGTAAACGAATGGTATTGGTTGCGCCTGGCAAGACATTATTTACCGTAATATTGAAAGGAGCCAATTCAGTAGCCAAGGTTTTACTCCAATTCGCTACCGCTGCACGAATCGTATTTGAAACACCTAAATTTGGCAAAGGTTGTTTTACACTTGTCGAAATAACATTGATTATTCTGCCATATCCATTGGCTTTCATAATTGGATAAAGCGCCTGAACAAGAATGTGATTACAAATTAAATGTTGTGAAAAAGCATCATAAAATTCAGATACTTCTGCATCTTTAATCGGGCCACCTTTTGGACCGCCTGTATTGTTAACCAAAATATGACAATTTCCTCCATTTGAAATCCATAGTTCAATTGACGTTTTCAAAGCATCAGGTTTAGAAAAATCAGCACAAATGTATGAATGAACTTGATTTTCAGCAGTTGAAAGTTCATTTTTCACTGCAATCAATTTGTCTTCATTTCTAGCAACCAGCACAATATTTGCGCCTAATTCAGCCATTTGAATCGCACTTGCTTTTCCAATTCCCTGTGTACTGCCACAAACGATGGCAGTTTTACCTCTTAAGTCCATGATGTTTTTCATGTGGCGAAGATAAAGAAACACTTTCATTATTTGAAATGGATGTTAATATTTCGGAAAATAAATACATTATTCAAAATAAAAAAATGCTTGTTTAATTGAGCCAAATATCCTTTTAACCAATAGATTAGTTGAAGAAATTACATGTTTTTTAGTCCAATTTTTTTGAATTGATGTTTAGGAATTCAAGTTTGTTAATGTTTTGTTAAGTGCAATGATGAATTATCGCCAAAAATCTCTTATTTTTGCGTAAACAAAAAACAATTTATGATGAAAAATTTACTTTACCTTAAAAGGTACGGAGGTGCAATTTTGCTCTTTCTTACTTTGCTGAGTTCGTACAATGTGTCGGCTCAGTGTGCATTTGGGGACAATCAGTACCCGTTTACAGAATTTGACGCTCCAACAACAAATGGACAACCAGTAACAATAGCTACAAATAATTGGTACGGTGAGTACGGAATAGTTAATTTGTTTTCAACTGCGAGTGTTTACGAATTAAACATTGACCTAGGTGGTTATGTTACAGTATTCGATGCATCCAATACTGCCGTGGCTTTTGGTCCTGTGCCATTTAGTTTCACGCCTCCTGCTGATGGAACGTACCATTTGCAATGGAATACTGATGCTGGATGTGGAACTGGATCTGTTAATCTTGTAACGAGCGTAACTTTAACTGGTGCTTCAAGTGCTTGTTCAAATCCTGCTTTGGCTGGAACTACAACTTCTTCTTCTGCTGGTGCTTGTTTAAATCAACCATTCACTTTGTCATTGACTGGTGCTTCAAATGGTTCTGGTTTAACTTACCAATGGCAATCTTCTGCAGATGGTGTCACTTATACTGATATCGCTTCTGCAACAAATACTACTTTGTCAACAACTCAAACTGCTTTAACTTATTACCAATGTATCGTAACTTGTGCAGCGGGTACGCCTGCGACTTCTGTTGCAGTTTCTGTACCAATGAATTCGTTCTTGGATTGCTATTGTGAAAGTACTGCTGATACTGAATATGATGAAGAAATTTTTAATGTATCTGTTGGAACATTGAATAATACTTCTGATTGTTCAACAACTGGAACTGGATCTTCTGTTATTAATCAATATTCTGATTACACAAATCTTCCTGCTACAACTTTATCAAGAACTGTTTCTTATCCTTTGAGTATTGATGTTGGTACTTGTGGAGGTGATTACGAAAATATGTGTAAAGTTTACATCGATTTTGATCAAAATGGTACTTTCGATGCAAATGAAGAAGTTTATGTTTCTACTGCAGCAGTGGATGGTCCGCACATTGAAACAGGTTCTATTACAATTCCTTTAACAGCTGTTTTAGGTACAACTAGAATGAGAGTCATTAACGTTGAAACAAGTGATCCAGCAGATATCACTGCTTGCGGTCAATATAATTGGGGTGAAACTGAAGATTACTTGGTAGAAATTGCTCCTGCTCCTGCTTGTGTTCAACCAACTGCACTTACTTGGGTAGAAGGTACAACTACAACTGCAGATCTTACATGGACTGCTGGTGGTACTGAAACT
>JBIKJE010000144.1:0-4779 GCA_044361165.1 Crocinitomicaceae bacterium
TTGTGCTTGGTTTACTAAAATTTGCTGATCGATAAGGGCTCGTTGATTGATTTCTTTGTTGTTTTTAGAATCGTAAAAGTCGCTCTTAATCTTGATGTATTTCGCAATTTCGAAGATGCATTCACCTAGCATTTGTTCAGCAGGACGATAAGGTAAAACCTGGGTAAGTGTCATACTAAACAGCAAATACCAAACACCTCCAGAAACCAAAAGTAAGGCATGAATAAACGTTTGAGTTGGATTTAAATGTTGGTCAATTCCAACAATCATTACCAAAAGTGCAGCGATTCCAACAGATGAAGCGCGTGCTCCATAGATGGTGAACATCGAGAATACAAAGCAGAATGCTGGAATTTCAATGGCGAGAAGAATACCAAATCTATTCGTAAACCCAATAATTATGGCCATAATGAAAATGAAAACATTGGCGGTAATCATTGCATTTCTTTTGTGAGAAATAGCTCCCGGATTATCCGTGATACTAACAAATAAAGCTCCCAAGGAAATGGTAATTCCAATTTGAAGTTGATCGAGTTGGTAACATATAATTGAAGGTAGAATTACCCCCAAGGTGATTTTGAGTCCGTCGTAAAAGTATTGACTTAGAAGAAATTGTTTGAAACTTGAGACAGATTTTGAAATCGGTAATCGCATGTGCAAAGATAGGAATGAAGTTCTAAATTAAAAGTTGGTAAGGGCGATTTTTAAGCTTTGTTAACGAGGATTTTAAAATATTTAGAACTATTTTATTTAGAATGATTCTTTGTAAGAGAAAAGTTATATCTTTGTGATGTCCAAAAAAAGAACAGATGCAACAACAAGTTTTACCGATTTCTCAGGATGTTTACAGTCAATCAATGACTTGTAATAATTGTAGTTGTGGTAAGAAAAAAGATTGTTGTAAGAAATACAAGAAAAAAGGCGTTCATTGCAAAAAATGTCCAAAATTGTAATCGTTCAAAAATGCCTTATCTTTGAAAGGAAATTCACTTTCAATGCGTTTATTATTCGTCTTTTTATTTCTTTTAATCTTTCAATTTTCAGCCCAATCTGAAAAGAAAGCCTTTATTGCCGCTACATTTCAGTACAATTCAATGGATTTCTTTTTCGCTGGAAATTATTTACGTCAGATTAAAAAAGTCGAGTTCAATGCATCAATGGGAATTGGGATAAATCGCACGATTTTTCAACAGCGGTTTTTTCCGATGATCGGGATATCAGGTAGTTATTATTTTTTGAATCGGCCAAAATTTCAATTAGGTCCGACCATCATATTTCAAAGTAGTTTGTTGAAATTGAATAGTCAAACAGCGTATTTTAACTATTACAATCAACTTTCTGGAGGATATACTGTAGCGTTTGGAAAAAGGTTGAAGGTTTATCAATCAACATTTTATGGTATTAATTTTGAAAGTTATTACAGTAGTTTTTTGGATAAATACAACTCAGTTAGCAACTTGAAATTTTCAGCACAAATAGGTTTAAAGTATGCGTTATAGATTTTTGTTTGTTGCCATTTTATTGTTTGCATGTGAAAAAAAAGAAGACTTTTCAGATGTTAAAATCATTGCGCACGCGGCAAGTGGCTTAGAAAATCCGAATGCAACGTTTCATGACAATTCTAAAGAAGCTGTGCAGATGGCATTAGAAACTGTTGGATGTGATGGTGTTGAGTTGGATGTGCAACTGTCAGCTTCGAATCGTTTGTGGTTTTTTCACGATCCGAAATTGGATAAGGAAACCAATTCAAATGGCTGCATTTCTTCTTTAAATGATTCGGATTTAGAGGCTGTTAAATATAAGTCATCGAAGAAAGAAAAACTTTTGTCTCTACAAAATTTGCCAGTAAATTATTTTGACAAGCAAGTTTTGATGTTGGACGTACGGCATTACGATTTGTGCAGTGAGCAAATAGTAGATGAATTGCAATTTATCAAAGAAATAGTTGATTTTACAGACTTTTACAGTGGACAAATCGAAGTGATAATCTTGTTGAGCAATCCAGCATGGTTAGAAAAATTCAAGGAATTGCCTTTTAAAGTTTACTATTCTGGAGGAGATTTTGCTGATGCAGATCAAAAGTTGAAAGCTTATAATTTTGATGGTATTGTAATTAAAAATGAATACATTTCTAAAGATGAAGTAAGTGTATTGCAAGCAGCAGGAAAAAAAGTGATTATCTTTGAAGTCAGATCACCAAAGGGAATAAAAAGTGCATTGAAAAAGCATCCAAACTATTTGGTGACTGATGATTTAAGAGCAACGATTATAGAAAAATATTGATGGCAAAAAAGAAATTTACCAATGTAGTTTATTCTACCAATCCTAATTTTCAATTTGAAACTGAGGAAGAAGAAACAGTTGATACACTTCCAAAAAATCAACAAAAATTGTATGTTTCGATCGACAAGAAACAGCGAGCTGGAAAAGAAGTCACTTTAATTGAGGGATTTATTGGTTCTGAAGATGATTTGAAAGACTTAGGGAAAACGCTAAAAAGTAAATGTGGCGTCGGAGGAACCGTAAAAGACGGAGAGGTAATAATTCAAGGAAATTTCCGGGACAAAGTGATGGATTTACTTGTAAAAGATGGGTATCAAGTGAAAAGAAAGGGCGGTTAAAATCCTGATTCCGAAAATAAAACCAAAGGGAAAACCACTAACCCAGGAACTTATTTTTTTCGGAATCAGGAAATTCTTTGAAACAAAACAAAATAATATTGAAAAATCTACCATTCAAAAGTATAATTTTTCTGATTTTGGTTTTTAAATATTATCTTAACTGTTCATTTAATTGATTGATTTGTATAGTATGTCATTTTATTAGAATAACGTTCTTTTTAATATGAAAGTAACTAAGATATTATTTTTCTAAGTATTGCTTCAAGCTGTCGAATTCCACTTAATTCTTTATATTTGTCTATGATTCTTTTAAAATCCAATACACCTAGATGGGTCATTAGCTTTTTAGATTTATTTATAAGCTTGTTTTCTCTGGCATTTGCTTATTTAATTCGATTTGATTTAAAAGCTAATGAAACTTTAATTGCGACTGAATGGGAAATTTTGTACAAATCCCTGCCTGTTTATATATTGGTGAAATGGACAGTTTTTTATTTGTTTCAAGTCCACAAAGGGTTGGTTAGACATACTTCTACAGAAGATTTAAAGCGTATTTTTTATGCAATCTCAATATCAAGTGTTTTATTTTTAATCTTTGGTTTGATTCGTTGGAAATATTTAGATGGATATTTCTTATTTCCAAGTTCTGTATTGGTAATGGAATTTTTGGTTAGTTTTTTCTTGATAATTTCTTTGAGATTCTCTGTTAAGTTAATTTATTTAGAATCGATTAAAAACAAAGAAAACAAACAGCGAGTATTGATTTATGGTGCAGGGGTTTCGGGATTAATCACCAAAAGAACAATAGAAAAAGACAGTCATTTTAGTTATGAGATTGTTGGTTTTGTGGATGATAATCCAAAAATAAAAGGAACAAGGTTAGAAGGTGTCAAAATTTTTCATGCCTCTCAAACTCGGAAATTAATTAAATCAGAAGGTGTTACAGAATTAATCATTGCTATTCAAAATCCCAATGAAGTTAATAGAAAAGAGATTGTAGAAATTTGTTTGGAGGAAAAAGTAAAAGTTCAACAAGTTCCAAGTGCGCAAAGCTGGATTAATGGAGAGTTTTCCACCAAGCAGATTAATAAGATTAGAATTGAAGATTTATTGGGTCGAAAACCTATTGTTTTGAATGCTGATAAAATTGCTCAAGAATTAAAAGATAAAGTTGTTTTGGTGACTGGTGCAGCAGGATCAATCGGTAGTGGTATTGTACGACAAATCGCTGATTATGAGCCAAATTTAATTGTTATTTTAGATCAAGCAGAGTCGCAGATGTATGATTTTCAAAATGAATTGAAGTTCCAATTTCCAAATTTACATTTTGAAGTAGTGATTGGTGATATTCGAAATAAGGAGCGAATGAATCATTTATTTGAGACTTATAAGCCTGCTTTTGTATATCATGCAGCAGCATATAAACATGTTCCGCTGATGGAAGACAATCCTTCAGAAGCTGTGGTGACAAATATAGGAGGGACCAAAAATTTGGTGGATTTAGCTATCGAATATCAAGTTGAAAAGTTTGTAATGATTTCTACTGATAAAGCAGTCAATCCTACCAATGTCATGGGTGCATCAAAACGCATTGCTGAGATGTATGCACAAACAAAAAATGGAGGATTTACAAAATTTATCACAACAAGGTTTGGTAATGTTTTGGGCTCCAATGGCTCAGTGATTCCTTTGTTCAAAAAACAAATTGAGCAAGGTGGACCGTTAACCGTAACTGATGCCAATGTTACTCGTTTTTTTATGACAATTCCTGAAGCTTGTCAGTTGGTTTTGGAAGCTGGAAACATGGGAAAAGGAGGGGAGATTTTTGTGTTTGATATGGGCGAGTCTGTGAAAATCATTGATTTAGCAAAGAAAATGATTCAATTAAGTGGACTGGAAGAAGGAAAGGACATTGAAATTAAGGTAACAGGCTTAAGACCAGGTGAAAAACTATATGAAGAACTTTTAGCATCAGAAGAGAATACGATGTCGACCTATCATCCGCAAATTTTGATTGCTAAAATTAGACCCTTGAGTGAAGAAATTTTGCCAGAGATTGAGAATTTGATACAACTATTTCATCAGCAGGATAATAAACTGATTGTTTCAAAAATGAAGTCGTTGGTACCTGAATTTATTAGTAATAATTCTGAATTTT
>JBIKJE010000145.1:0-4733 GCA_044361165.1 Crocinitomicaceae bacterium
ATAAATTATCTGTATTTCCAAATCCAACTTCAGGCAGTATTCAACTTAGGGCTTCAAAAACCATCAAACAAGTTCGAGTATTTTCAGTGATTAACCAATTGGTAATGACATTTGATGATACAAATCTTATAGATCTAGAAAATTTATCCGCTGGAACATATGTCTTAGAAGTAGTGTACGAAGATCAAAAGTCGGAAAAAATAAAAGTCATTCTGACTCATTAATTACTGACTCAATGTCAAGTATTGACTTGGCGTTTTACCAGTGTACTTTTTGAATGCTGCATTAAAAGATGATTTTGACTTAAAACCAGCATTTTGACTTAGTGCTTCTATCGTATATGTCAAATTCCCTTCTTTTAATTTTGACTTCACATCTTGAATTCGGTAGGCATTTACATAATTAATAAAACTTTGATTGAATTCCTTATTAATAACATAAGATAAATATTTTGTATTGGTTCCCAAATCTTTAGCCAATTTTAATATGCTCAAATCTTGATCGATATAAGGTTTTTCTTCTTCCATAAATTTAACCAGTTTCTCTTTCAACAATTGAAACATTTCTAACTGACTATCAGAATAGTTCTCTTGAATCAATTCTACAGCCTCATCTTCCAAATTTGAATTTTTAGTTTGCGAACCTTCTTCGTTCCAAATGTTTTTTTGCTTCAATGCATTGTGTCCAGTAAATACGATAAATACAATCAACACAATATAGAAAACATAATCGGTCCAGTCTAAACTTGAAAGGTTACTCACAATGAGACCAATTATTAAGAAGACATAGGCAAACAACATCGTTTTAACCCATTCTAAATCTACTTCTTGTGTAAAAGAGTAATGATTCTTTATTCGTTTTTGATGATCATTTATAAGTTTAAAAGCCAAAAACAAATAGATTGAATTCAAAATCAAGAATCCAATCGTCAACATAAATAAAACGAATGAAATTAGAAATGATGATAAAAATACTGTGATCGACTTGTCGTCAATTGCGAGAACTAACAATAAATCAAGTACAATTATTCCACTAGCAATAACTGGAAAAATATAGTGCTTTTTCAAACTTTTCGTTTCTCCAAACTGAGTAACTTTCTTGAGGTAAATCCACATACTGATTGGCATAATCAGAACGCTGAAGATCAAGAGTGGTGTGAAATATTTTAAGATAGCACTCAAATTCATTCGCAGCAAAAAGAAAAAAAGTACGATGAAAGTGATATTGGACAAATAAAAAGAAAAGTAGTTAATCGCTTTTGTCCTGTTTTTAAGCGTCAAAATTTGAAAGTTGTAGAGACAGCCCAGCAGCAGCGCAATGATACTTAAAATGTCTACCAACGAAAATTGCATGTTAAAAAATTCAAATATAGTGTAAGTATAGACAAAAAATCCAAAATTTACTACCATCAAAGGTGTAAAATTGAAATCTTATTAAAAATTCAAATAAACTGAAATCAAAATTCTTAATATCTTTCTTAGTAATCCCACTTATCCGTAAACGCATTGTAAAAATTCACGCCTACTTTAAAATTGATGGAAGCTTTCGACAAACTGTTGTCTTGTGTGACTGCATAAACACCCACTTTGAAAATCGATCTTCTGATTCTGATTCTTCTTTCCAATCCAGCATAAAACTCGACTTGTGCGAAATTTGCATCTGGAATGAAAAGGAAATTTCCGCCTACAGTTTCTTGCAATTTCAAGCGATTTATCAGCCAAACTTTATTCAAGAAAAAACCATTGAAATGATGAATATAGTTGAATTGAAAATAAGAATTTGAAGTATTTAATGCAGTATCCAATAGCTGTAAAGTATTGACAGGATTAGAGAAAAAGATGCGATCTGACGGTCTGAAAAATTTATTTTCTATGACTCGTAGGTTTTGTTTTTGCATGAAAACTCCTGCCACAAATTTCAAATCTGAATTTCCGAATGATTTAAAATTCAACTCATCTCGAACTTGAAATTCTGCAAAATCAAAATTGGATTGAGAACCAAAAAACGATGGAATTCCCTTCTTGTAAGTCAAATTAATGATTGGCCAAGGCGAACCAAGTACATATTTTCGATTTTTTCGAATGAAATATTTCTGCCTGAAATGGTATTCCAAATCGATGGTTGTCAAGAAAATACGATAGGGTTCAAAATTTTGCGCCTGCTGAAAATTGCCAAAATAGGAAATCCAACTTGGATATTTTAAACTGTCAATCGATTGTCGATCTGAAAATAAAATACTTGATTTCAAATACAAACCATTGATCAATTCTCGCGAAAAAGAAGCAGAAATCTTTTTATTTCGAACCCGATTTGAAGGGGCAAATGTTCCTTGGATATTTTGGTTACTTGTCACAAAATCATACACATCGCCAATTTCAAATCCAACTTTTGAAAAATTCAGCGGATTGTACATGAATGTACCGCCAATTCCTCCCTTCAAATCTTTGTTCAAAAAACCATAATCTAGATCTGGTTCAACTGTAAAATATTTCCCGTTTTTAAATTCCTTGCGGTAAACAAATTGCAATCGATGGCGATATCCACCAACTCCAAATGGAATGACTTGAGAAATCAACGGATTGAAAGTAAAACTGTATTTCTTGAAAGAATTTACATGTCCAATGCCGTTGAAAAAAACCGAAACAAAGGAAATTCTATTACGAATACTGTCTTGTTCATGCAAATACTCATCACTTTCATGGTAATTGATGATGCTGTCTTGCTTATGAATATAATCTTGCTCAATGCTATTCAAACTGAAAGGACGATTTTTCTCCCAATAACTGGAATCTCTGTCAAAAGCTTTTTCATCAAAACTGCTGGTTTCAAGCCAAAATTTACTCAGCTTTTCAATCTTGTCAAAATTAAATTCAGATTGACTCAAAGTCACATTCCCTTCTGTTATTTTTTTTCCTTCCTTGATTGAGTAAACAAACGATTTAGAAACAGGAACTATTCGCTCGCCTAATCGCTGATAATTTGCTTTGATGCGGATATTTTTGAAGTAAATCAAAACGCCGGGATTCACTTCTAAATCATAAGAAACCAGTTCCCACGTGCTGTCTTGAATGTGAATTTTTCCTTCAAAAAGTGCTTCGTAACTGAATTTTGGTTTGACTGAAATCACATGAATTAGTCGTTGCAAACTGTCAGAATACGTTTCTTCGAGATAAAAAGCGTAAAACAACATCGCGTTAAATGCCAAAGGAGAAATCAATGGATTTTGAGTCAATCGCGGTGCTTCAATCGTGTTGTCAAGCAACGAAAAATGTGCTTCTTTCATTCCGTTTACAAACAAATACGGATTGCTTGAAATTGCAGATCCTTGAGGTGCTAATGAAGGATTCGATTCAATGTCAACACTAAAACTAACTTCGTTATAATTTGAAGAATTGTCTTTAAAATCATTGTAGGCATAAAATTCATCTTTGAAACGAATTGGCTTTTCATAAAACGATTTTGCGCGCCATTCAATCATGTCAATCGTCTGTTTTCCAATTACAGAATCTTTGAAAATTGTATCGTATTTATCTTGTCTTAAGGTAGATAAACAATAAGTATTGCAACTAAATTCAGACAATAAATCTTGGTAAAAGGGTCGCTTCTCAATCGCTTGAAGCATGATTTCTTTGCCTCGCTCTCGTTTGCTTAAACTTGAGACTGTTACTTCTTCTAACACATTTGTCAATTCCGAAAGCACAACGTCATGCTTTTGAGAATCATTTGAAATAATAATTGTGTCTACTTTAGATTCAAAACCTATTGCTGAAAAATCTACAGAATATTTACCAGGTTTTAATGTGACTTTATAGAATCCATCTTTGTTGGCTGTTGTTTTATGGATGGTATTTTGAACTTTGATTTTCGCAAAAGGAATCGTTTCACCAATTGAGTTTCTAACTGTACCTTGTAACTCTTGTGCGCTCAAAAATCCCTGAAAAATCAAGAATAATGTGCAAACAAATAGTTTCTCAAAGTTCAATTTCACCACAATTTTTTTTGATTAGACTTTCATTCCAACAAAAAGTTACATTCAAATAAAAAAGGAACATACCATGAGTACATTCCTTTTAAACAAATATATTTTTCAAAGTTTATAAACCCAATTGAGCGTTTCTAACTTTATAAATTCTTTCTATGATTTCTACTACTTTCAAACCTTCCAACGCATTGGTTGTAGAAGTTGTTCGACCTTTGATTGTATCAATCACATTTGAAATTACATAATGATGATTCGCTGCAGATCCTTTGTAAGCTCCGTAATCGTTCCCCGGATTTGTTGGTGCCAATTCTGGCATTTCATACCCCGGAATGTTACAAACTTCAACTTCATTCATGTATTGACCGCCGATTTTCACACTTCCTTTACTTCCAATTATGGTCATAGAAGATTCTAAATTTTGATCTACAACCGCTGTTGAATAGTTGATTGAACCCATTCCACCGTTAATAAAATCGAAACTTACAAATCCTGAATCTTCGAAATCAGTAGAATCTTTGTGCGCAAAATCAGCAAATTTCCCTTGAATATTATCGATGTCTCCAAACAACCAATACATGATGTCTATGAAATGCGAAAACTGCGTGAATAGTGTTCCTCCATCTAAATCTGAAGTCCCTTTCCAACCACCTTTTTTGTAATATCTGTCATCACGATTCCAATAACAATTCAATTGAACCATGTAAATATCTCCCAAAGTTCCATCAGAAACGACAGACTTAATCCACTCAGA
>JBIKJE010000146.1:0-4687 GCA_044361165.1 Crocinitomicaceae bacterium
AGAATCCAAAGCAGGGAAATCTCCTGGAGGTTATAATTATCCATTGTATGAAATTGGAGTTCCGTTTATCTTCATGAATGCTGTCGGTGCTTTGCGTGATTTGGTAACAATGGTGCATGAAGGCGGACATGCGATTCACTCCTTTTTATCGCGAGATTTAGCGCTCACAGGATTCAAAAACCTACCTTCAGAAGTAGCTGAATTGGCATCAATGTCGATGGAATTACTGAGTATGGATCAATGGGAAATCTTTTTTGACGATACTGAAGATTTGAAAAGAGCAAAAATTGAGCAATTAGAAACGATTCTGAAAATTCTGCCATGGGTGGCAACGATCGATGAATTTCAACATTGGATTTATGAAAACCCGACTCATTCTGTGGAACAGAGACAAAATCAATGGGAAAAAATCTCTAAAGATTATGGAACAGGATTAGTTGATTGGTCTGGCTATGAAGATTTTAAATCTAGATCTTGGCAACGACAATTACATTTATTTGAAGTGCCATTTTATTACATAGAATATGGAATTGCACAATTAGGAGCTTTAGCCATCTGGAAAAACAGCAAAAAAGATTTAGCATTAGCAATTCAAGATTATAAAAGTGCATTAAAATTAGGTTATACACAGCAAATTCCTGAAATTTATCAAACGGCTGGCATTGAATTTAATTTCTCTGAAAAATATATTCAAGATTTAGCACAATTTTTGAAGAAAGAACTTGAAAATTTAAATAATTAACAACAAGCAAAATGAAAAAATTCACTTTTATTCTCTTGGCATTAGCCACTTTAGCAATTTCTCTTAACTTCAAAATGATGGCAAATCCATTCTTAGGTAAATGGCAATTGAAATCCAAAATTGTTCAAAAACTTGAAAACGGAAAATTGCAAGAAGGTTTTGAAAAAAACTACAAACCGAATAAAAAGATTTACGAGTTTATGGGAGAAGATAAGCTTATAGTAATCGAAGACGATGGAAAAACCAAAGAAAAGAAAAAGTACGTAGTAGAAGGAAATTCAATCTATATTGGAAAAGAAAAGACTGAAAAAAATCAGTACATTTTTACATTCAACAAAGACAATACGGTAACTCTCGATCAAAAACGAATCAAAACAAAAGAAGGAATTACCTTTGAAGATATTGAAATTCTGACTTTTGAAAAAATTCAATAATCAATTCAAGCCCTGCTTTTGGCAGGGCTTTTTTATTGCTCTTGTTTAGATAAATGAGTGAAAATTTCCAAATCACCAGCAGTAAATTCAACATGACGTCTTGACATCATCGCTTTTGCTACTTCAATGGCTTTTTCTAATTTAAATGGAACAAATCCAGAAGCTCCTCCCCAAACAAAAGACTCGATAACTTTCTCTGGAAAATCCGCACCATAAATATTCGCTGAAACCCCTACTACCGTTGCAGTATTAAACATCGTATTTATTCCCGATTTACTATGATCTCCCATAATCAATCCCATAAATTGAACATCTGTTTTTTCAATTTTCCCAGTTTCGTAAGAATATGCACTTACTTTACTGTAATTATTTTTTAGGTTAGAAGAATTTGTATCTGCACCTAGATTACACCATTCTCCAATTACAGAATTTCCTAGAAATCCGTCGTGACCTTTGTTTGAATACGCTTGAAAAACAACATTATTAACCTCTCCTCCTACTTTGCAATGTGGTCCGAGTGTGGTTGCCCCATAAACTTTTGTCGAGAGCTTTAATCCAGCAGATTCACAAAGTGCCAAAGCGCCTCGAACCACCGATCCTTCCATTATTTCAGCATTTTTACCAATGTAAATCGGTCCTTCTTTGACATTTAAAATACTGGCTTCTACTTGCGCACCTTCCTCTAAAAAGACTAGATTTTTATCTCCGATAACAGTATTCGTTTCTGAAAGAGTTTGCGAATCTCGCCCTTGCGTTATCAAATCAAAATCCGCCTTCAAAACTAAACCATTGTATTGGTAAATATCCCAGCGATTTTCAAGAATAATCAAACTTCCCTCAAATTCAATTGTTTTTACTGCATTTTCACCTTTTTTAACCAACCATTGACCTCCTTTGCTCAAAACTTCTCCATTATTCAAATTCAATGATGCATCAACCATTTCTCGTGTTGGAATTACTGCTGCATTCACTATTAAATCAGCATTCTCTGAAGATCTAAACTTTGAGGTAAGATACTTTTCTGTAGCAAAAAAAATGTCAGCCTCTGGAAGAAGATATTGCCATCGTTCATCGTTAGTTAAAATGCCCATTCGCAAATTTCCTACTGGTCTTGTCAACGTTAAAGGTGCAAAACGTAAATGTAAATGATTGTCGTGCAATAAAACTTTCATACTAAACTTTTAATGATTGAATTTCAGCTGGATTTCCTTTTTTGGATATAAGGTATAAACCTAAGAATGTTAACGTACCATTCAAAATAAGTATTTCATTTCCAAAAACATAACCTCCAAACAAAACTTTTGAATTATGATCTAACAAGTAGCAAATTACGGGCGATAAAATACAGATAATTGGAACCAATGTATTGTTGATTGACCTTTTTGTGATTATTCCGAATGAAAATAGTCCAAGCAACGGTCCATAAGTGTAAGCAGCGATGATAAATACTAAATCAATGATACTCTTATCATTTTTCCACTTAAAGAAAAAGACCAGTAGCGTAAAAAGTATGGCAAATCCAATGTGAATTTTCTTTCTCAAACTATTTTTTTGTTCTTCATTCATGTCTTTTCTTCTGTGAAAGCCTAAAATATCAATACAAAATGTAGATGTCAATGCCGTAATTGCACCGTCAACAGACGGAAATAAGGCCGAAATCAACCCAATGATGAAAATCAAGAAAATTCCTTGCGGTAAATGTTGCTGTATTATCGAAGGAAACATATCATCGGGAGCAAACTCCCAACCATTCTTTTTAGCAAAAACGTATAAAATTCCCCCTAATAGTAAAAATAAAGCATTGACAATCAGAAGTACAAAACTAAAAGTAATGATGTTTTTTTGGGCATCTTTCAATGTTTTTACACTGATGTTTTTCTGCATCATTTCCTGATCTAAACCAGTCATAGTTATCGTAATAAACGCCCCACCTAAAATGTGTTTTAAAAAGTGGTCTTTTCGATGAAAATCAGTACTCCAAAGTTTAGTCATATCACTATCTTCCATGTCTTTCCAGATTGTCGACCAATTCCAATGTAATGCTTCTTTGATTGAAATGATACATACAACCAAAGCCAAAAGCATGAAAAAAGTCTGTAAAGTATCAGTCCAAACAATCGTCTTTACACCACCCTTGAAAGTGTAAATAATGATCATCATCATTGTCAATGCAGTCGTTAGCCAAAATGGAATTCCTAATTCATCCAGAACAAAAACTTGCATCACATTGATTACCAAATACAATCTCACTGTTGCACCCAAGGTTCTTGATAAAATAAAATATCCTGCACCCCATTTATAGGCAGTAAATCCGAGTCGATATTCTAAAAAACGATAAATTGAAGTTAGGTTATATTTGTAGTATAGCGGAAGAAGTACATATGCCACAACGAAATATCCTATGAAAAAACCAATAACAAGCTGATAATAATAAAATCCACTCGCACCCACTGAACCAGGGACTGAGATAAAAGTTACTCCTGACAATGAAGTACCAATCATTCCAAATGCAACTAAATACCATTTGCTCTCTTTGTTTCCAGAAAAAAAAGTTTCACTTGTTGCATTTTTTGAAGTCAAATTAGCAATTAATATTAGTACTGTAAAATAGGTGATTAACACCGAAGCAATCAGTAATGGACTCATTTATTTTTTTTTGGAATACGAATATAGTTAATTTGACTTGAAATTGATTTAAGATATTTTTTTTTAGTACTTTTGGTAAGAAATCAAAAATTTATTACTTTCGAAGCGATAAGTTTATTTAAATTAATTTGCTGAAACAAGTTAAGGAGTTAAATCTCCTTATTTTTAATTATATATGACGAATATTTTTGTTGCCAGATTGGACTATGGCGTTACTCAAGAAGAATTAAAAAGTGCTTTTGAGCAATTCGGTCAAGTGAATAAAGCTTCTTTAGCCACTGATAAAGAAACGGGTAAATCTAAAGGTTTTGCCTTTATCGAAATGGAAAATGATGAGGAAGCTCAAGAAGCGATCAAATCTTTGGACGGTTTTACCATGCATGGTAGAGAAATTGCTGTAAAACAAGCTGAAAGTAGAGAAGATAATCGACCTAAAAGAGATTTCTCAAATAACCCCAAAAAAGATTTTTCAACAGAAAGAAAACCTTTTGCTCGTTCGAATGACAAACCTTTGAACAGTGAATACAAAAAAGTTGATCCACCTGTTGCATTCAATCCTTTCATAACGCCTGAAAATATTAAATCTGAAGGCAGAAAAAAGGAGGCTCCTATTAGTAAAAAATCTGAATCAAAGCCAAAAACACATAAAATGGAGGCATATAAGAAAAGTGGCAAAAAACCACGATTTGACTATGACGACGATGACGATTATTAAAAATTAAGGGAACTAGAAGTTCCTTTTTTTATGCATTAAAATTTGACTAGTCCTAAATAAGCGATACAGATTATTAAAGACTAAATTAATAAATTATATCCCAGTAAACACGTGTTTACTGGGATATTTGTTTTTATAGGTTTTTATTTT
>JBIKJE010000147.1:0-4595 GCA_044361165.1 Crocinitomicaceae bacterium
TCAATTACAAATGTATGTCAACTATTTCGACCGTGTTGAAAAACTAAAACACGAAAATAACAGTATTGGTATTTTGCTTTGCGCAGATAAAAATGATGCGATGGTTAAATTTAGTTTACCTGAAAATAACACGAAAATTGTAGCTAGTAAATACCAACTTTATTTACCAACAGAAAAGCAGTTAATAGACGAATTAAAGAAAGAAATTGAAAAAATTGATAATCAGGATTCTATCTAACGTATAAAAATTCAACTACAAAGCGAGCTCGAAGCACCGACGTAGTCAATCATAAAACTTTTTTAAAACACCACTAAATGCTCCCAATCATCTTCGAAGACGCATATTACCTCTGTATCAATAAACCAAACAATTTATTGGTCCACCATTCGCATTATGCGCGCAACATCGAAGAGGAATCCTTGATGGAAATATTGAAAGCGAACGGGTACAACGTTTTTCCTATTCATCGCTTAGACCGCAAAACTTCGGGTGTTTTGATGTTAGCAAAAGTAAAAGAATTCGTCGCGCCCTTTCAAAAAATGATGGAGCAAAACAAAGTGCAAAAAGTCTATCACGCCTTGCTTCGCGGACACATCACAGAAAATGGAATTATCGATACACCCGTCAAAAATGAACGCGGTAATTACAAAGAAGCACTGACTCATTTTCGTTGTTTGAAGCATTTTGAATTGGAAATCCCTGTCGAACCTTATCCAAATTCCCGCTATTCACTCGTTGAATTTACGCCCAAAACAGGAAGAATGCACCAATTGCGGATCCACGCAAACAAAATCAGTCATCCGATCATTGGCGACCCTAAACACGGCAACCGACACCACAACCACATGTTCATTACTGAATTTCAAAACGACCATCTTTTTTTGCATGCAGAATCGCTGGAATTTGTGCATCCGTTTTTGAAAACGAAGCATTTGGTGAAGGCGCAGAAGGCGGAGTTTTGGGTGAGGTGGGAGTAAGATTTTGATTATAGGCATGAACAACACCAAGTATTTCAAAGATTTAGAAGATTTATTTGTCGCTCACGGCGGTCGTCCACACTGGGGTAAAATGCACACTAAAGACGCTGCTTTTTTCAGGAAAGTTTATCCAAAAATGGATGATTTTCTTTCAGTTAGAGCAAAGCATGATCCAAATGGTTTGTTTTTGAATGGGCATTTGAAGAAGGTTTTTGGGGTTTGAGATATTTTAGTTTTTGAAGAATAGTAGTTTGGTTAATAAAAATAGTGAAAGGATAAACCAATAATTTACTTTAAAAAAATTCCCTAAAAAGAAGTGAATATTTTCCATGACATTTTAAATTAATCCCTAAAAAACGTATTAATAAAATTCAAAAACTTGCTCAAAATTGTTTGACCTACTACTTCTCTTTGGAGAATTGATGGTTGATTTTCTAGCGTGTCAATTAATTCACTGGGTTGGGGAGCGCGTTGCGTGAATAAGTAATTTTCTGTGATTTTTTGGAATTTTACCGGGTTTACTTTTTCTTCGTCGATGAATTTTTGAAATGCTTTTTGTTTCTCTTCTGTCATGAAAACATTGTACTCTTCTTCTATGTTTTCTTCTTGAATCAATGGCAAGTTTTCAATGATGAATTTTTCAATTAATTCTCGCTTACTTCTTAGATTTGTTTCTCCTGCAACTAAGTCTAATATTTCCTTTTGTTTCTTGGCTCTTTCTTCTTCTGAGGTGGTTTTTAAGTTAGCCAATAAAGCCAAAATATAAGCCACAGTGATGTCGTCTCTGTGAATTAATTCTAACTCAAAATCTACTTCTTCCAGTATCGACGTTTTCTCTTTCTTTTGGGCTACTTTGTCGTAAAGATCAAGGTATTTTGATTTGTAGTTTTCAAATTCTTGTTCATCTATTTCAATGTCTTCAAAGGAAAAATCAACATAGGATGAAATGATATTCTTCAAACGGATGATTGATCTAAATGCTTTGATGAATTCTAACTCATCGTCTTCTGACACTAGGTGGTCAACCGATTCAAAAGTGGGAACAATTTCAATTAATTTATCATAAGCAAGATTGATTTCTTCTACATACTTATCGTATGGTTGCATGATGATTATTTCTTTCGCATTCTTGTTTGAAAATAATGCAATCGCTTTATCTGTCGCTTCCTTCAAATTGCGGAAAACAACAATGTTACCTTGCGACTTTTTATCTCCATATATTCTATTTGTACGCGAATAAGCTTGAATCAATCCATGGTATTTGAGGTTTTTATCGACAAACAATGTGTTCAATGGTTTACTATCAAATCCAGTTAAAAACATATTGACAACAACCAATAAATCAACTTGCCTGTTTCTTACTCTTTGTCCAATTTCTTTGTAATAATTGTAAAAAGAAACGCTGTCCTTTGTAGTGTAATTTCCACCAAAAGTTTTGTTGTAATCAAGTATGTATTCTTCTAGTTTGTCTCTTTTGTGGGAGAATTGATAATCCGCCACGTCGGAAGTTGAATCTGAAACTAAATTAAAATCTTGTTCATCATAATTTGATTCAACCCCAATCATTTCTTCATTTGCACCGTAACTGAAGATTGTAGCAATATTTAATTTGTGCTTTCCTTCTTTTTTAAGACGATTGAAGGTGTCCATGTATTTAATCAAAGTATCAACACTACTCACACAAAACATGGCTGTAAAAGCTTTGTTTTGCGTTTTAATTGGGTGTTGCTGAATGATGTAATTGGCAATTTTTTCAAGTCTTTGAGGACTTTCCATTAATTCCTGTGTATCAATTGCCTCTACTTCAATGTCTATTTCGTTTTGTGAGTTTTCTTTTTCTCTGTATTTACCTACGTACTCAACTGAAAACTTCAATACATTTTCATCCTTGATTGCATCTGTAATCACATATTTATGTAACTGGTCGCCAAATAAGCTTGCAGTAGTTTGATTTTCTTTGGACTTGGAAATTGCATTCTCTACAAATATCGGCGTACCAGTAAAACCAAACATTTGGTAATTGGTAAAATATTGCGTGATTCTTTTGTGTGTATCTCCAAACTGACTTCTGTGACATTCATCGAAAATGAAAACAATCTTTTTATCACTCAGATTATCCATCGTTTTTAGATGGTATTCTCTCGTGATTGCATTGTATAATTTTTGAATCGTGGTTACAATTAATTTATTATTTGGATCATTGAATTGCTTGACCAAAGTTGTTGTATTGTTTGACATGTCAACGCAATGAGGTTTGAAGGCATTGAATTCTTTTGCAGTTTGATAATCTAAGTCTTGTCTGTCAACACAAAAAACTACTTTATCAACTTTTGGCAATTGGGAAAGGATTTGACTGGCTTTGAACGATGTCAAGGTTTTACCAGAACCCGTTGTATGCCAAATGTAACCGTTTTTATTTGAGTTTTTTACCCTTTCTATGATTCGCTCAACTGCATTGTATTGATAGGGTCGCAGAACCATTAATACTTTGTCTGTATCATGTAAGACAATGTATTTGGTTATCATTTTTGAAACATGACATTTCTCCAGGAAAGTATTTGCAAAATCTTCTAATTTGGAGATCCGCACATTTTCATCATCAGTCCAAAAAAATGTTTGCTTGAAATCTGGAATTTTTTGACCGAAATTGCTGTAATACTTGGTGTTGACACCATTTGAAATAACGAAAATTTGAACGAAATTGAACAAACCTGAATTAGCGCCAAATGAATGCTTTTGATAACGCGTGATTTGATTGAATGCTTCTTTTAACTCTAATCCTGTTTTCTTTAATTCTATCTGAACTAAAGGTAAACCATTGATTAAAATGGTTACATCGTATCTATTTTTATAAGTGCCTTCATTTGAAATTTGGTGAGTAACTTGGTATTGATTTTGACACCAAAAATCCATGTTTAGGAACTCGACATACACCAACTCATTGTTTTCATTTTTAAAAGCGAACTTATCTCTTAGAAGCAATGCTTTCTCAAATACATTGTTTGTTTTGGTAAGGTGGTTAAGGATTTGCTTGAAATCCGAATCAGAAAAAGTTTTGTTGTTGTGCTTTTCTAATTGAGTTTTTAGATTGGCCAGCAAAGCAGGTTCATCCTTAATAATTACCTTATCATAACCATTTGCGGAAAGCTGCTGAATTAAATTGTTTTCTAGTATTTGTTCGGATTGGGCTGTCATAGTTCTAAAAAAATATTCTTGTAATTCAATTCTATTTCTTGAATTTCTGTATCATTTAATACAGAAAACTCTTTCTCCTTGGCACGTTTTGAAAATTTTCCGTCATTTTGCTCTAAAAATCTTACTAAAAGAGAAATAAGTGAGTCTGGCATATCAAAATCGTTCTCCAAATAAAATTTAAATTCATCGTACTTTTGAAGGTATTTTATTTCTTCTGGTATAATTTTATCGATGGTTTCCTCCACACATTCGTACAAAAATTCAGCTTGTTGGGTGGCATCAAAGTAACGATAAAAATCAATGGTATCATTTAAGACTTCTACATTGTGGTTTTTTGTTTCTTTCCATTCAATAAAATCTAATAACGGAAGAGAATAACTTTCCAATGTTTTGCGGTAATCTGTAATTCTATTTAAGATGGC
>JBIKJE010000148.1:0-4590 GCA_044361165.1 Crocinitomicaceae bacterium
TGGAGCAATTAGAACTTGGTCATTAATAGTACAACTGCATTAAATGAAAGTGGTAATTTGCCCAATAAATCTGCCAAACTGAGTTATGCAGAAATCGCAAAAAGTCAATTGAAAAACGAAATGAAAAATTGATTGAGGTAAAGTGTTTTTTCTTTTGCCATGGATTATCTGCGATGCTGATTCGCGGTGCAGGGAAGTCGCGGATTTTTTTTTTGCCACGGATGACACGGAAATCACTGATTATTTTTTGCCACGGATGACACAGAAGGCACGGATTTTTTTGCCAGGGAAGGCACGGATTTTTTTTAGAATCTAACCCTGTTCCATCCCTTTGGGGATGAAATGTGGGTAAAAAAAACACCACATTCGAGAACTCGTCGCGGTAGGGACGAAATAAAACTTTTGCTTTTACGAAAATCTCAATCATCCAGAGAAAACCCAACTAAAACCTAGCGGAAATTTTAAAATACCCATCATTCAAAAAAGGGCTAACTCCGCTGTTGGCAATAACGGACTAAAAATACCAGAGAGAAGCTAAACCTTCATTGCATTGCGCTTCCGGTTTAGTCCTTATATGTTAGTGGAATGTGCTTCTCGTCTCATCAATCTACTGTCAATCATTTTGTTTCACTGTCTTAATTGCCCAAACGATTAAAACTATTGATAGTCTTAGGATATACAAAAGCAATCCAACTACAAAAGCTGAGTTTATTACAAACTGCTTAACCTCGTTAGAATTTAGTTTGCTGTAATTGGAATTACTAATCGTTTCCTTCAGGTCTGCTATGTCATCTGTAATTTTAGTTTTATGCTCAACAACTGTCGAATTGAATTTCAAACCAATTTTCATTTTTGTTTTAAAATCTGACAATGTTCCTAATTGAAAAATACCGTTATATGGTTTCATAGGGTCGAATTCGGCACGAACAGCATCAAGAGGCGGAACCCATTCATCGTTGCCAGAGTTGTTTGCGAATACGGTGTATAATTTGTCTTGATAGTCGTCAGAAGTTACATATTCACGAAACTTTTCCATTGTCACGTAATCAAACACAAGGGAAGAGTCATTGCCGTGAATATTTAGTGGGTCTGCTTGTTTAAAGCATGAGTGGCCTTTTGGGTTACCTGGCATTAATGTTGCCTTCCTCTTAATTCCCAAGTCGTCATAAAGAAATGCTTTTTCCTGTTCTTTTGGAATTGCATAACTGTCTTGTCCAAGTTTATAATTTACCACAAAGTATCTACTCGTTTGGTCGTAAAATTCCTTGATGTAATCTTTTGGTAAACTGTCAATTTGAAGTTGAAGTGTTTTTATCTTGTCGTTACAGGAACTGGCTTTGTTTTCATAGTAGGAATTTCTCATCAGCAAAAAGCCCCAGACAATTCCGATTAGTAAAAGTCCAGTAAAAAAGAAAAGAATTTCTCTTGCAAGTATCCGTTTTAATTTTGGTTTTTTTGTCGTCATATTGTCTGTTTATGTGTCGTAATAGCATTGCCGCTAACGGTTCTGCTGTAGGAAATGTGGGGCTTTTTCTCGATTGTAATTGTGCGCCATTTTGCTTACAGCAAGTTAGCCACATTTTATTTTAGTCCATAATATTGTTGAATTGCATCAGCCAGTAAATTACCTGCAGCACCAATCCCAACTTGCCAAGATCCGTCAAGTGATTTCCCAATCATCATTTGAATCCAATTATTGACTTTACTGCCAAAAGTCATTGATTGTTCATCAGGTTGTTCTGTATCTATGACATCACACAATTCTTCAACATCATTTTCCAAAAGTCCAATCTGTTTCAGATATTTTTTTAATGATTCCTGATCATTTTTATTGATGGTAATATTCGCTTCAATATGACTGTCATTCCCCGTGTTGACTAAATTTCCATCGCCATTGGTGTTTATAATTGTTTGATTCATGATATGTGTAATTTCTTTTGATTTTTCCTTTAATGATTCGATTTCTGTAATGTTTCCGAATTCTTCGTCAATTTTCAGAGAAAAGTCAAGTAACTTATTCCTAACACTTGAAATTATCTCATCAACTGCTGTAATGGATACTGTTTTTCTGCAATTAAGTAATCTTAAATTTAGATTAACCATTTTCTGCCAATTAATTTGAACTAATGCAACCATCTCAGCAGACATTTCATGCTCCAAATAACCATTTTCTTGATTGAGTATATATTTTTCAAGGCTTGAAATACTTTGTCTTAAATAAAAACTTCGAAGTCCTTCTTGAATTTCTTTGTCTAAACCAATAGTAGGAATTGGGTGGTTATCATGTTTCAAATTGCCAGCAATATATGAGCCAACGAACTGACAACTAAAAATTCGATATTCGGGTAAATTGTCTTCTCCATTATATCCAGTTAATTCACGATCAACCCATGTCAACAAGTTTTGATTTCCTAGCCTTTTAGCTAATACTTTAGTTTTTAGCAATGGTGATGTAATGGTAACACTTGTGTCCACCAATTCGTTTATTATATCCTCGATTAATTTCATTTAATTGTGGCTAACGTCAGTTCGTCTAAAAACCCTTCCGCAGATTCAAAACAAACTTTTTTTTTGATAAATATAAGTGTTTTTAAAATGTTTATAGATTCATTTTTAAAATATTTTTTTGCCTATTCTGATTTGTGAAAAGTTCATATAAAAGTTTAAAATGTCTCCTCAGAACCAAAAAAATCCAGACCAAGATCTCTTAGGAACTTTTTGAGCTGAATTTTGTCGATTAAATTGAATATCCTGCGCAAAATGTATCTGACAAAATCGGTCTTAAAACTATATCCTGAAAGCTTTATTGCCCCCAACAAACAAATCGATTAATCGTACTTCATTATCAGTTGAAACAGCTTGATCTAAGCAGAAAAACTCAGTCTGAATGATTCAGCTCTACATAACAGATTTGGGATGAACTATATTAAAATTGCTTCATTTACTTCATTTAACTTTGAAACATTCTTTTAAATTACTCATTATTGAAGGATAGCATGTTTCAATTTTGCCATTTAAAACTTCAAAAAGTATTGAATCACCTAATTGCTCTTCGTATAAATCAAAAATATTATTTTCAGTAGTAACACTTTCAATGCTCTTTTGAGAAAAGAATAATTTGTTAATTTTTTTCATTAATTCAAATTTTTCGATTTCAAGTGTAGATATTTTCTACTGTTGATTAATTGTTAAATATCCAAATTCTTTCAAATAAACTTGAGAAATCATATGTTGGCTTTTCTTCATCAAAATATGACAGGATTGTTAAAAGAATTGAATTTATTGAAATATTGATTTTTGTTCATTAATTCCGATTTTTATTATTTCATTAAAAATTGAGAGGTTTGTAATTTCAATATGAAAACGATGCTCTTTTCTATTTTTATTATCTAGAATTTCAAACTGACGATATTCTACAGAAACAGAATCTTTTAAAAATTTACCCGCATATTGCAAAGGAATAGAATCACCAAGTAGATTCACATAAAATGGGATTGTATCTTTGAAATACTCGCCATAACTCTGACCAAGATTTTTAATAACAATGTTATCAAACTCTTTAGGGTTAAAAATTTCTCCTAATAACCTAACTCGGAACAGACGGTTGTCAAAAAAATCATAATTTACTTTAGCGTCATATGACCAAAGATTCATAGATTCAACCGTCTTTGTATCAAATCTTTTGGAGTTAAGTAAATTTTTTAATCCGTTTTCAACACGTGCTAAGGTGATCCCATCCTTTAATTTGCCTTCGGTAACTCTCTCTACTTCTTTAAAAGACATATTCCAAGTCGAGTTTAAAATGGCTTTTTTACTAGAACCAGTTTTGTAAAATAAAAGATTTTCATTTTTAATGTGTTTGTTCAAATAAAAAAGTCCAAGTAATGATGAAACTATTATTGTAATTGAAATAGTCAACTTAACGATTTTCCTATTAATTTTTGTCATCTGTATATGTATTTGAATTTACTAGTAACTTACTACACCCTATAAAAATAGCACTTTTATTTCGCATGTGCAACCCAAGTCAGATTGCTTGACGAAACTGATATTTCGGGTTAATCATTTTACAAATCGGCGAAGCGACTCTTCATTTGATGTATAATTTTGGTGCTGACATGCGTGTATATTTAACTTCTTTTCTGCTTTGCGGTCAGTTGTTTTACTGCTTTTACATCCCAAAAGCTCCCTATTTAAATCGCAAATCATAACCGCTTTCCATCAAATACATGCCTTAAATGTGTCTCAACCAATGCAAAATTTCTGTTTTTTAATATTAGCATCTGTATCACTTTTTATTAAAAATCCACCACTAAACTCTTCTGTCACGAACAGGTCTATCAAAAAATCCCTACCTTTGCGGCATGATTAATTTAGAGCAACTTGGGGTCTTTCTTCCTCAAGGTTTTTTGTTTAAAGACATAACATTACAAATCAATAAAGGTGATAAAATCGGACTTGCAGGCAAAAATGGCGCAGGAAAATCAACACTTTTGAAGTTGATTGCCGATTGGGAAAAGCCTTCCGAAGGAAAAATTCACAGACCCAAAGATTCAACCATTGGATTTTTGACCCAAGATATTAAAATCG
>JBIKJE010000149.1:0-4546 GCA_044361165.1 Crocinitomicaceae bacterium
CGGGACTTTTATAAAATTACTGCTATTTTTGCGCTATGAAAACCAAAAACACTCAGGGTTATTGCGCCATTGGAATTTATAAACACAAGACGGAACACAATATTGGAACTTTGTGGCGTTCGGCGTTTGTGCTTGGGGCAAGTTATATTTTTACAGTTGGGAAAAAGTATAAAAAACAAACTTCTGATGTAGTGAGGGCATGGTCGCGTATTCCTTTGTTTCACTACGATGAATTTGAAGATTTGCTAAACAATATTCCTTACGATTGTAGATTGGTTGGTATTGAAATTGACGAAACTGCGATTCCTTTGGGAGAATTTGAACATCCGAAAAGAGCAATTTATTTGTTGGGCTCTGAAGATTTTGGTTTGCCTGAAGATGTGAAAGCAAGGTGTCATTATTTGGTGAGATTACCAGGAAATTCTTCGTTAAATGTTGCAGTGACAGGAAGTATTGTGTTGAATGATCGCGTAACGAAAATTCCAACTGAATTGCCTCCGCATCATAATTTGTAAAAACAGATCTTCTTTTCAATCAAATATACAACTCCTTGTAATCTTGCACAATTGGATTTTCAATCGACTGTCCGACATGAAAAAGTGCGTCTCCCTTATTGACAACGGGTGTTTCATTGACACAAAACACAAAACCATCGATAGACGATTTCACTTTTCGCTCGATTTTCCCGAAAGGATCGGTGATGATTCCTAAAATGGTTCCGACGGAAACTTGCGCTCCATTTTCAACCATCAAGCAAAACATTCCAGCGTGAGAAGCCCTGATCCATCTTGAATTTTTGATGTAAATCGGTTCGCGATTCAAACTGTTGTCGAATTTAAATGTGCGCATTTGCAAATGTTCCAACATGCGTTTGATACCATCTAATCCTTCAACAACTACTTTTTCTTCAATGGAGTTTGTTTTTCCACCTTCAAAAAGCAAAATTTTCTTTTTGCGTTTGTTCATTGATTCTCGAATCGACTTCGAAATGTAGTTCGAATGGATGATAAATGGCGGATTAAAAACTTGTGCCAAAGCCAAACTTTCTTCGTCTGAGAACACGCATCTGATTTGAGAGAAATTATTTCTTTGCGCTGAACCAGTATGAAAGTCAATTACATAATCAACGAAAGGTGCGATTTCTTTCATGAAATGATAAGCAAACTGACTGGCCAAAGAACCAGAATTTGATCCAGGAAAACTTCTATTCAAATCTCGACCATCTGGTAATTCCCTTGAAACATTGAGAAAACCGAAAATATTAAAAACGGGAATACATATTACTGTACCTGCATTGGGTCGGTTCCAGCCTTTTCGAATGACGCGGCGAATGATTTCCATGCCATTGATTTCATCACCGTGCATTCCTGCCATGAGTAATAAAGTCGGTCCATCATTTTTGGCACGATGCACAATCACTGGAACCTGAATCGGTGTACTTGTATGTAATTTTGCCACATCCAAATTCAATTCTGCTCCTTTTCCAGGAAGAATTTCATGACCTAAAATTACCAGTTTTTTATGTTTTTGCATGAACCAAATCGATTAAGATTAGAACTACTTTTTTCTAACGTTTTTCTCAATATATTGGATGATTTTTCCAGCGATATCATTGTGCGTTGTGCGCTCAATTCCTTCCAAACCTGGCGAAGAATTTACTTCCAACACCAAAGGACCTCTTTCTGATTGAAGCATGTCAACTCCAGCGATTCCAAGTCCAACAGCACTTGCAGCGCGTATTGCAACATCTTTTTCTTCTTCCGTTAATTCAATGATTCTAGAAGAACCGCCACGGTGCAAATTAGATCGAAATTCGCCTTCTTTTCCTTGTCGTTTCATCGCTCCAACAACTTCTCCATCTACAATAAATGCACGGATGTCAGCTCCTTTTGCTTCACGAATAAATTCCTGAACAATTACCCTTGCTTTCAAACCATTGAATGCTTCCAAAACCGATTGTGCTGCATTTTGATTTTCAGCCAAAACGACTCCCAAACCTTGTGTTCCTTCCAGTAATTTCAAAACAACCGGAGCACCACCTGCTGATTCAACAACATGTTCTACGTTTCGAGAATAATTGGTAAAAACAGTTTTTGGAAGTCCGATTCCTTCTTTGGAAAGTACTTGCAAGCAACGTAACTTATCCCGTGAATGCACAATTCCACGAGAACCGACAGCTGTAAAAACGTTCATCATTTCAAATTGTCGAACCACTGCTGTTCCGTAAAAAGTAACAGATGCCCCAATTCTTGGAATGACTGCATCAAAACCTTCTAAATAATTGTCTTGATAAAACAACGAAGGACCTTTTTGTTCAATTTCAATATTACATCTCAAATGATCAATCACATGTGCTTCGTGTCCTGCAGCTTCTGCGGCTTCAACCAATCTTCTTGTTGAATACAAATTTGAATTTCGAGATAAAATGGCAATTTTCATTTATAATGTGTCTTTAATTATTCTTAATTTTTGTTGTTTTTTTCTGAATGATAAGTTTGTAAAACATGTATCAATAACAAAATTGTTGCTCAATAATTTTCTTCCTAATAGGATTGGATTTCTCAAACCATTTCTTTTTGTCAAAGAAAAATCAGTAATGATTTCATTGTCAAACAAAATGATTCCCAATTCAACGAAATATCTTTCTTGTTGGTAACCTGTTGAACTTCTAACTTTCTTTGTTCTGAAATTTTCAAACTTGACTTTTTCACCAGTATATTTTGGATGTTCTTTATCAAGAAAAACTACTTCCAAAAAAAGTTTACCATGTACTTCGATTTCTTCTACAGATTCGCAATGTATCGAACAAGAATATGCTCCACTGTCAATTTTCACTGCTACATTGTGCAAATGTAAACTAGGTAAATCCGCCTTGTCTTTTCTTCCAATAATGATTTTATCTTTCACAAATTCGTTTTTGGTTTTGGATAATTTCAGAAAGCGAAATTAAACTAAATTAAGCTTGATAAATCTATTTATTGGTTTTTAATTAAAGTGATTTCGTTAATAACTCTTAATAATCAAAAAAGCCGATACAGAACTGCATCGGCTTTTTTGATTTTGTATTTATTCTATCTCAACACATTCACATGTCCTTGAATTTTCTTTCTTTCACTGGTTTGGGTAACTTTAAATTCGATGGTCCAAACATATGTTCCATCCATCACAATACCTTTGGTTTGTGTGTAAGTTCCATCCCATCCTACTGATGCATCATGCGATTCAAATACAACTTCTCCCCAACGGTCATAAATAAACATCGAGTAATCATATGGGTCATAACCCGATGTGAAAACTGGTTTGAATGTTTGATTAAAATTATCCCCATCTGGTGTAAAAGCATTTGGTACAAAATAAACTATGTCTTCATACACTTGTATGTTTACTCGTGCTGTATCGGTGCATCCTGTTATGCTATATACAACGAGCTCCACTGTGTAAGTTGTCACATCAGTTCCTGGGAAAGTATGCTCTGGCATAAAATCAGTACTTCCTCCTGTTCCATCTCCAAAATCCCAACTGTATGCTACAGCATCTTGTGAGGTATTCACCATTGTACTCACTGGATAATCAGTCGTAACCTGTGATGGATTGGCAAAGAACGAGGCGACTGGTGTCAACTCTACACAAACCATGTTTGGAAAAGTTGTCGTAAATGTACAACCGTTCAATGTAGAGGCTGTCAAAGTGATGTCATAACAGCCAATAGATGTATAATTGTGCGACGGATTGGTCATAGTTGATGTTCCTCCATCTCCAAAATCCCAATTGTAAATCGCTCCACCTATCGTGTTGTTTTGGAAGTCTACTGCCTGTGGAACACAGCCTGAGGTAATCGATGGTACCAAATCAATAATCGGTAGTGGCGTAATAGAGACTACTACCTGATCACTGTCTTGACACTGGTTAATTCCAGTTCCCACAACAGTATAAGTTTGGGTAGCAGTTGGGAAGAATGGTACGTTGTCAACAACACCCCCACTCCATGCGTAAGAGACTCCGCCACTTCCACTAAGCACGATACTGTTACCATAACAAATCAAAGAGTCAACTCCTGCATTGATCGTTGGTGCTGGTTTCACATAAACTGTGACTGTAGCTGTACTTGAACAGTTCAAACTTGTTCCTGTTACGGTATAGGTGGTAGTCACTAGTGGAGTTGCTACAATGCTACTGTCAGTAATTGAATTAAGTCCCGTTGATGGTGTCCATGCATAGCTATCTGCTCCATGAGCATCTAAATTGATGGAGATTCCCTCACAAATCGTATCATTCAAAGTAACCGTTGTTACTGGAATTGGATTCACTGTAATGGCAATAGAGTCTACAGATGTACAGTTATTGATGTCTGTTCCTGTTATAAAATATGTTTGAGTGGCTGGTGGTGTGGCTACCACTGAGTCACCAACATTCGTGTCGAGTCCTGTTGATGGGCTCCAAACATAATTCGCTGCTCCAGACACATCCATCGATATTGAACTGCCAACACAAAGTGTTCCTTGTCCAATATTGGTAACTAATGTTGGGTTTGGATTCACTGTCACCA
>JBIKJE010000150.1:0-4486 GCA_044361165.1 Crocinitomicaceae bacterium
GCGATTGTCAGCAAGTGTTTCAAAATTAAAAGCGCAAAAATATGGCGCATACGACTTAAGGAAATCATACAATTTGGTGCTTACAATCATTGTCTTGGTTTTTTCCCTGATTTTTGCTGCTTATATCAGTTATGATAAAATCTACGGTTTTGGTCGCCCAGTGGCTGAGAAAAAAGAAAGAAGCGATACTTTTATGTTGACTTTGAATGCGCCTCCCATCGAACACAACGAAACTTTACCGCCTGCATTTAAGTTAAACGGAAAGCAAGGTTCTGGTCCGCAATCCACTGCAAGCAATGCTTCTGAGCCACAAGAAGAGTCAGAAGAACCAACTCCTGAAAATGTGGATATTGACAATGTGCCTGAAAATGTAAAAGTGAAGAAGACCAACGACAATCCGAATCCTGAAAAACCAGTTAAATCAAAAAGTCAAAAATCTACTTCCTCGGCAGAACAAGAAGTCAAAGATTTTGAGCGAAAATTATTTGAAGACGCAAAAGGAGTGAAGGAGCGAGAGCGAATTCAGAAAGAGGCAGAAGAAAAGCGAAAAATTCGAGAACAAAAGAAACAACAGCCACAAAATCAAAGTACTCAATCGACCAACAATGATGGTGGAAATAATGGAGCGAAAGGCAAGACAATGGTTAATTTTGAATTGAAAGGACGTACGCCACATAACAACGATTTATGGTATGTTCGAAATCCAGGCTATACTTGCGGACAAGGACTATCTGGGGAAGTGGTGGTTAAAATCAAAGTAAATTCTAACGGAGATGTGACTGAAGCGACGATTGTTGGCGATGTTTCAGGGCTAAACCCATGTTTAGCAAAACAAGCCAAAGATTACGCAAAGAAATCAAGATTCAATGCGTCTGATGCAGCTTCACAAGAAGGAAAGATTATTTACCGATTTGTTCCGTAATTAATTCATCTTTGGATATTTCATCCTCTAACATTTCCGACTCAACAGTTAATTCCTTTTTAAAGACCAATTTGAGGTAAATAAATCCAAAAATTCCTGCAGTTAGAGAAGCAATTAAAATGGCAATTTTTGAATGATTGATTATTTCTATTTCGTCGAAAGCCAAAATTGTTACGAAAATTGACATCGTAAAGCCGATACCTGCCAAAATTCCCATTCCTAATAATTCGTGCCATTTTGATTTTCCAGGTAAAGCTGAAAGGCCAATTTTTACGGCAATAAAACACATTAAAATAATACCTAGTGGTTTTCCAAACACCAATCCAAGCATGATTCCCAAACTGCTATTGGATGTCAAACTTTCAGCCCAATTGGCATCAATGGTAACGCAAGTATTCGCCAATGCAAATAAAGGAAGGATGAAAAATGTGATTGGCTTATGTAAATAATGTTGTAATTTATATGAAGTTGAGTCTTCACTTCCATTCTGAAAAGGTATGGCAAACGCCAATAAAACACCTGTGATGGTAGCATGTATCCCTGAGTGCAGCATGAAATACCACATGGCGATTCCTGCCAAAAGGTACGGAATCAGATTTTTGATTTTCAATCTATTAAAAGCCAGTAGCAGTGCAAAAATACCGCCTGCAATCAATAAATTCATTCCCGGAGTAAGTCCCAACATGCCAGATTCTGGCTGAGAAGGATAGAAAATAGCAATCACCACAATCGCGCCTAAATCATCAATTACGGCCAAAGCAACCAAGAAAACTTTCAATGCTGCTGGAACCTTATTTCCCATGATGGATAATACACCGATGGCAAAAGCAATATCGGTAGCCATTGGTATTCCACCTCCTGATTGGGTTGAAGTTCCAAAATTAAAAATCATAAATATTCCTGCGGGAACTAGCATTCCACCCAACGCGCCAAATACTGGTAATGAAGCTTTTTTGAAACTAGAAAGTTCACCGATGTAAATTTCCCTTTCTAATTCTAGTCCAATGAGCAAAAAGAAAATCGCCATCAATCCGTCATTGATCCAATATTCCAATGATTCAGAGCCGATTTTAGTATGCCAAATATGAAGATAAGTATCACCAATTGCTGAATTTGCCAGAACCAATGAAAGTATGGTACAAAATATCAAAATGATACCACCAGCTTTTTCATTTTCAAAAAATTCTTTAAACATTTTGGTCAAGCGCATGATTTCTAGTATAAATTTTAGTTTATAAAGGTATAAAAAACGAAGTGTTCAAGCTTTACTGAATGATTTTTTGCAAAAATTCAACTTCCATTTGAATTAAAAGTTAGACTATTAAAACCTTAGTTTTTAGTATATAAGTAAAGAAAAAAACTATCTACTTAGGGTTTAATAAAATAAATTTAACGTTCTTTGTATATTGAATTTGACAGAAATTTCATTTATGCAGAAAATTATCGCATTTGTTATGGTGAGCGCAAACGTACTTTTGCATGCACAAAACGAGCAAAAACAGACAATGATAAATTATCCAAAGTCCAAAAAGGTGGATACAGTTACCAACTATTTTGGCACTCAAGTAAAAGATCCATATAGATGGTTAGAAGATGATCGATCTGCTGAAACAGGTGTATGGGTAAGCGCTCAAAATGAAATTACATTCAATTACTTGGATCAAATTCCATTTCGAAATAAGATTAAAAATAGAATGGAAGCCATTTGGAATTATGAAAGAATTTCAGCACCTTCCAAAGAGGGAAAATTTTCTTATTTCTACAAGAATAATGGACTTCAAAATCAGTCTGTTCTCTACCGAAGAGATGAAAATGGAAAGGAAGAAATCTTTTTAGACCCAAATACTTTTTCAAAAGATGGATCGACGTCGCTTTCAGATGTAAGTTTTTCAAAAGATGGTTCAATCGTAGCTTATTCAATTTCTGAGGGAGGAAGCGATTGGCGTAAAGTCATTGTGATGAATGCGGTAACCAAGAAAATCCTAGAAGACACTTTGGTGGATATCAAATTTAGTGGCGTTTCATGGAAAGGAAATGAAGGATTTTATTATTCTAGCTACGACAAACCTGAAGGAAGTGAACTTTCTGCCAAAACTGATCAGCATAAATTGTATTACCATATATTGGGTACACCACAAAAAACGGATAAAGTCATTTTTGGTTTAAATGAAAAAAGAAGATATGTTGGTGGTTCAGTGACAGAAGATGATCGTTATTTGGTAATTACTGCGGCGAATTCTACTTCTGGAAATGAATTGTATTTATTGGATTTGAAAACCCCAAGTGCTCCAATCGTAAATATCGTGGATAACTTTGAGTCAAGCAGTTATGTGATTGAAAACGTGGGCACCAAATTGTTTATTATGACTAATTTGAATGCGCCAAATCAGCGCATTGTAACTGTGGATGCAGCCAAGCCTCAAATTGAAAATTGGAAAGATTTCATCAAAGAAACCGCCAATGTTCTTTCTCCTTCAACCGGATCTGGTTATTTTTTTGCTCAATACATCAAAGATGCCGTTTCATTGGTGTTACAATATGACTACAATGGAAAATTAATCCGAGAAATTACCTTGCCTGGTGTTGGAACTGTGAGTGGATTTGGAGGTAAAAAAGACGAGAAAGTGCTTTATTATTCCTTTTCGAATTATGTTACACCTGGTTCAATTTACATTTTTGAGCCAAAAAAAGGAAAATCAAAAATTTACACGAAGCCAAAAGTTGATTTCAATTCTGACGCATACGAATCAAAACAAGTTTTTTATGCTTCGAAAGATGGCACAATGATTCCAATGATTATTACGCATAAAAAAGGATTGGTTTTGGATGGAAAAAATCCAACAATTTTATACGGTTATGGTGGTTTTAACATCAGTTTGACGCCCGCTTTTAGTATTGCTAATGCCGTTTGGTTAGAGCAGGGTGGAGTGTATGCTGTCGCCAATTTAAGAGGTGGCGGTGAATACGGAAGAAGTTGGCACGATGCAGGAATTCAAATGAAAAAGCAAAATGTTTTTGATGATTTTATCGCCGCAGCTGAATATTTGATTGCTCAAAAAATAACATCTTCCGATTATCTCGCAATAAAAGGTGGTTCCAATGGTGGTTTGTTGGTGGGAGCAGTAATGACCCAACGACCAGATTTAATGAAAGTTGCATTGCCAGCTGTAGGCGTATTGGACATGTTGCGTTACCACAAATTTACTGCGGGCGCTGGTTGGGCTTATGATTACGGAACTGCCGATGACAGTGAAGAAATGTTTAAATATTTATTCGGTTATTCGCCAGTGCATCAGGTGAAAGCAGGTACAAAATATCCTGCAACGATGGTTACTACTGGAGATCATGACGACAGAGTTGTTCCTGCGCACAGTTTTAAATTTGCTGCTGAACTGCAAGAAAAACAGTCTGGAACAAATCCGGTTTTGATTAGAATTGATGTGAATGCCGGTCACGGTGCAGGAAAATCAATCGCTCAAACAATTCAAGAAAGCGCAGATATTCAGTCGTTTATTCTTTTTAATATGGGTTTTTAATTTCAAAAATTTTTATAAATGTATTTTG
>JBIKJE010000068.1:0-16658 GCA_044361165.1 Crocinitomicaceae bacterium
TCGTTTCTGCAAAAGTTTCGCAATTGGCTTTATTGCCACAAGGAAAAGTTGAAGCAAGAGAACGAGTACTTAATATGGTAAGAACAATGGACGAAGAAGGTTTTGGAAATTGTACAAATACTGGTGCCTGCGCTGTTGAATGTCCTAAAGAAATTTCTTTGGATAATATCGCACGAATGAACCGTGAATTTTTAAAAGCTGCAGTTACCTCTGAGGCTTAATTATTTTTAGAATAAAACTTTTAAAGGTCACTTTCTAGTGACCTTTTTTGTTTGCTATCATTCCAATTTACTTATTTCTTTAGCTATGTTAAATAATGAACATTAAAATTTCATTTTAAAAAAATGTTTTGTTACTTTTACCATTACAAACTCAAAAAATTATGAAAAAAACACTACTTACGATCGCGCTTGCTTTTACAGGCTTTTGCGCAAATTCTCAGGTAATTTTCTCCGTAGAAGAACCTGCTTCAATCGCTGGAGGATATGAATTAACGTATGCTGCTATCACCGATTGGGGTGTTCCAGATATGTTAATTACATCAAATGCAGTTTTAGATACTGTTCAATTAGCATTAGATACTTCGCCTACTGCAGACTCTTTGATGTGTGATGTTGCAACACCAGGTTCTTTAACTGGTAAGATTGCATTGCTTTATAGAGGTTCTTGTGAATTTGGGGAAAAAGCTTTAAGTGCACAAAATGCTGGTGCTATTGCGGTAATTGTAATAAATAATATTTCTGGTTCTCCTGTTGGAATGGGGGGTGGTGCTCAAGGTCTAAATGTTACAATCCCGGTTGTCATGGTTTCAGACGTTACTGGTGCACTTCTTAAAGAGAAATTATTAAACGGTGAAACTGTAATTGCATTTATTGGTAATAAGGCTGACTATTATGAAAATGATTTAGGTACAGCAAACAAATACCTAATGACTACTGAAGCTCAAGCAGTTCCTGCTGCATTAGCATTAAACTCAACTGAGTTTCCAGTTGATTTAGGTTTGTACGTTTTCAATTATGGTTCTGTACAACAAACAGGTGCAACTGTAACAGCACAAATTACTTACAATGATGCTACAATTTACAGCGAAACATCAAATTCATTTGATTTTGTTGCTGGTACTGCAACTGAAGATAGTATTTGGGTAGACTTCCCAGCTTTTTCTTCATCTGCATTTAGTGAAGGAGTTTATGCAATTACCTATACTTTGACTCCAACAGTCACTGATGATTATCCAGCTGATAACATTATTACTACAAAATTCTTTTTGACTGAAAATATGTTAAGTTTAGCTCGTTTAGATGCAAATGGTTTACCAACAGTTGACCAAGGTTCTAAACCAAACCCACAAAATGGATCTTTCACAACTTGTATCAATTACAGAAATGCAAATGCAAGTAGAATTGGTGCTCAAGGTATCTATTTCGGAACTTTGAAAAATGCAGCTGATGGAGATATGATTGGTGAAGAAATCTTAGTACAAGGTTACCAATGGAATGACCAATTCAACGATACAGATGATGCAGCGTTAGATTTCGCTTTGTTGGAAGAGTTGGGAGCTGGTTCTTACACATTTAGTGAAGATTTGCAAGACACCATGATTTATCAAGCTTTTGATACTCCTTTCTTGTTGCAAGATAATCAAAGATATTTGTTTTGTGTAACTGCTACAAGTCAAACTATTTTCTTGGCTTACGATACTCAAACAAAGTACGACCAAATTGAATTGATTCAAAAACAACCAATCGGACCAATCAAAAATGCAGATGCTTGGAGTTTAGGATTCGAAGGTAACCCTGTTCCTGCAATTGGTGTGAAAACTTTTGCTGCTGCTGAAGCTGGGATTTTGGAAACAAACACTGTGGAAGCAAATGTATACCCAAATCCTGCAAAAGATCAAGTGATTGTTTCAATCAAAGGATACACTGGTGATGCAGCAATGACTGTAACTGATTTGGCAGGTAAGACTGTAATGAACACTACAGTTACAACTGATGCAAATGGTAAAGTAAAAGTAAATACTGCCGAATTGAACAACGGTATGTACATCATCAATTTACAAATGACTGACGGAACTGTTAGCAAAGTAAATGTTGTTATCAACAAATAATAAAATAATTTAATATTTTGAAATCCTGGATTCTTTGAATTCAGGATTTTTTTTGTCCTAAATATTTCATCCATTGTTCAATTTTCAAGTCAAAAAAATGCAGTAATTTTACCCCAAAGAATTCAACGCCATGGAAAAACTTCAGAACTACATCAACGGTCAATACATCAATCCAAATCAAGGAAATTACATCGACAATTATGAACCTGCCACAGGCAAAGTTTATTCTTTGATTCCAGATTCGGATGAAACCGATGTTCAATTAGCTGTTGAAGCTGCTGAAAAAGCTTTTCCTATTTGGTCTAAAATGTCAAACGAGCAACGCAGTGCTATTTTAGTGAAGGTTTCCGAAGGTATTCAGAATAGAATGGACGAATTTGTTCAAGCAGAATCTAAAGACAATGGAAAGCCTGTTTCCTTGGCTGCACATGTTGATATTCCGAGAGCGATTTCTAATTTTCATTTCTTTGCGACTGGAATTTTGCATTTTGCCGCCGAAGCGCACTCCATGGAAGGCGAAGGCATCAATTATACCACCAGAAAACCAATTGGTGTCGTAGGCTGTATTTCTCCTTGGAACTTGCCTCTTTATCTTTTTACTTGGAAAATTGCTCCCGCATTGGCTGCTGGAAATTGTGTGATTGCTAAACCTTCAGAAGTTACGCCATACACTGCATATTTACTTGGCAAAGTATTGTCTGAAGCTGGAATGCCTGAAGGCGTGTTGAATATCATTCATGGTTTAGGAAATAAAGTGGGTGATGCCATCGTAAAACATCCGAAAATCAAAGCAATTTCTTTTACTGGCGGAACTAAAACTGGTGAATATATCGCGAGAACAGCTGCGCCAATGTTCAAGAAATTATCACTAGAATTGGGAGGAAAAAATCCAAATATCATTTTTGATGATTGCGATTTTGATGAAATGCTTACAACAACTGTGCGCTCTTCATTTGCCAATCAGGGTCAAATTTGTTTGTGCGGTTCTAGAATCTTTGTTCAGCGTGGAATTTACGATAAATTCAAAACCACGTTTGTTGAAAGAGTAGAGAAATTAACCGTTTCTCATCCTACTGATCCAAAAGCGAAAATGGGTGCTTTGGTGTCCAAACCGCATCTAGAAAAGGTAATTTCTTATATTGAACTAGCCAAACAAGAAGGCGGAAAAGTGATTGCTGGCGGAAATCAAGTGCATCTAGAAGCGCCTTACAATGAAGGATATTTCTTGCAAGCAACTGTTATTGAAGGATTGGATTTTAAATGCAGAACCAATCAAGAAGAAATTTTTGGACCGGTGGTGACTTTGACACCTTTTGATACGGAAGAAGAAGTGTTAGAAATGGCTAATTCAACACAATATGGATTGAGCGCTACTTTGTGGACATCTGATTTAAAACGAGCACATAGAATGGCCGATCAAATCGAAGCTGGAATTGTTTGGATCAACGCTTGGTTGGTCAGAGATTTGAGAACGCCTTTTGGTGGAGTAAAATCTTCTGGTGTTGGAAGAGAAGGAGGATGGGAAGCGCTTCGCTTTTTCACCGAACCGAAAAATGTTTTTGTGAAGTTTTAGAAAAACTTTTTGCGCTTCAAAAATCTTTTTACTGGTATATGAACACTTCCAAAAAGCTCATTGCTTGTCAGTGAATCTAACGAGAATCCGTATTTGATTCCTTTGTCGTTCCAAATTCCACCATTGAAATTAGATTCTTTTGTTTTGGGCGTAAAATCTGATGAGTACAAATAAATGTGCGACGGTGTTTGTCTGATTCTCAGTGGGGGAGAAGTGAGCACATAGAATTTGTTGTTTTCTTTGCGCATGATTCCCTTTGCGAAAAGTTTAGACAAAAATTCTTTTTGATATTCATTGGTAGACATCATAAATGCAAACCCAGGAACATCTTTCATTACGCTGCTTTTTACTTCAGTAACATTGAAATTTTCATCCAAAATTGATTCTACAAACGTTTCCTTGATTTTCACAGTTCCACCTTGGTGGAATGACAAATCACCGTTCCAAGCTTTCAAAAAGGCATCTGTTGGAAAACTGACTTTTTTCCCCAATCTGACAAGTGCTTTGTAAATAGGATCATTTTTATCGTTTCGCAAATTCCCTACATTCAAATGCAAATTCACTAATTTATCTGTTCCAAGTTTGTCTTCGAAAGCCAGTCCTGATGGTTTAAAAGAGATATTTAACGGCTTCTTGTTTCGAATGTAGGTCTTAAGATGAACGGTCATTGAATCACTGTCGTGAGCAAATAAAGCCGTTTCAATTCCTTGACTTTTTAGTTTTTTCGAATTTGAAAAAATGACTAATTTTTCATCCTTGAATTGTTTTTCTTCAGTAAATGCTTTCCATGCCTTGGTGACATCGTTTTTCTCAGCGAATTTCACGTTGTACAACCTTTTCGGTAGTTGCGTTCCTTGGTAAACGAAAAACCATTTTTTATCATACGTTAAATACAAATGTTCTGAACGCAAAACATGTACTTTTTGATCGCTGACTAATGTGTCTTCCAATTTGATATTGCTTCTTAATCGGACAATTCCAGGATAAATTTTAGAACTATCATTTACTGAAATCAATGCGCCCCATTCTCCGGATTCATTGGCGAAAAAATACGCTGGTTTTTGTAAATCGAGACCGTAATTTTTTCCTTGTGCCAACAGAAATTCATGCGTTAAAAAATCTCGAATCGGAACTTTGTTGTAGAAAAGCATTGGTGAGGATTCTCTGGCAACATCCAAAATGTAAATGCGACCTAAAAAATCACCATCAGGAAGTCTATCTACCAATGAAGGTTCTGGAGGAGTTTTGCTAAAAAGGGGTTTGTAGTAGAAAAATCCAGCCAATAGTGTAATCAAAAAAACAATAAATAAAACCTTTCTAGCCATAGATAATGTTTGCTGATTTATTTAGAAAGTACATAAATTGAATTCACTAAATCCAATAAATATTTTCCTGAATTATCATAAGTTCCGTCAAAATTGTAGACCAAATTGAAAGTTGTATTTGTTTTAGTTGTTTTCGAGGAAGTCAATTCCAATACGCCAGTTTTGTTGCGCATGGCATCTAGAATTTCGTTTTGTCTGGTGTTGAACATTTCTCTTGGAAGACTTGATAACGCTTCGCTCCAGTCAAAATAGCCGTACATGAATTTGCTAGATTTCGCTTTTTTTGCTCTTTTTCCAGACAATGCTTGAGAACCATAACCATTGTTGTGGTTAATGGCTAAATCTTCGTCATTGGTGAAAATCAACAAGCCATTTTTATTGATGATGTACAAAGGAATCGAATTCAACACTGCATCTTCAATCACCCAATATTCACCTTTATTTTTAAATCTTGAAGTCATTTTTCCGAAGTGTTTCAAGATTTTCTCCGGAATATCACTTCGATTTGTCGAAAATCCTAACGTGAAAATTGGCATGTCTTCTTCGCTTTGAATTTCTTTTTCTTCGTATTCAAAAGTATTTTCGTCGTATAAAAATTCGATTCTGGTCGTTTTCACTTTTTTGATTCCATTGAAACTACCAAACATACTTCCTTTGTAAGTTTCAAAAAGTGCATCAGTATCTACAAACTCGTTGATCAATTCAGCCATCAAAACATTGCTTGAAATGCGTGGATCTTTTTCTTCACTTAAAATTGGAATGATGATATCATACGCTTGGTTGTATCCTTCTTTCAAATTGATATTGTAAGTGAAAAAACCAGTACTGTTTTCGTGGATGTATTGCAATACGTGAGAATCAAATTTGGTACTGTTTAATTTTTCATAAATGGTCCCCAATGTTTCACCGTAATTTGCTTGAAAATTGATGTCAATTGTGTTGTCTTTCAGTACGATATCTCCAACCATTACGTTTCCAGTATACAATTCTTGCATGTCTGTAAACAGCTCAGGAAAAAGCATCTGAAAATTCCACAAACCTCTTGTGTTTCTGAAATTTCTAGAATTGTCTAAGTAAAAAATACCGTCAGAAGCGTGGGCAAGTTGTGCGGCAAATTTTGGGTCATTTTTCTTTAAATCAATATTTTGTACAAAAATTTCGTCGCAGATGTTTTTCAAATATTTGCTTTGTAAAGTAACATTGATGCTGTCACGCATTTCCCAATAGTTTTTACTCATCAAATCATTTTCATCCATTTCGCCTTCGATTTCTACTTCTTCGATGGCTTCGTCTTCTTCAGGGACAACAGGACCAAAATCTTCTTCCATTTCTGGATCTATTTCATCAAATTCATCGTTGTTGAAGTTGTCGTTGAAATAACCGTAACCTCTTGCAAACCAAATTGAATCGGCGATGGTTGAAACTTTTTCGTAGCTCGGGTCAACGCGCAAAATCAATCCTGAATTTCCCTTAATGATTAAATAGTTTGAATAACTTGAATAAAATTCAACATTCGGAATTTTCGTTTCCACGCGATCGAAATCGTCAAAAACGGTGAAAAGTTGCTTTTTGTTTTTGATTCCAAAAGTGAATCCTGCCACTTCAAAATCTGGATTTAATCCGTAAAAAATATTTAATTTTTGATCAAAATCGATTCCTGAATCTTTCAAGGTTTTGCCTTGTGTTGAACCATCAAACAATTCAGATTGCACTTCTGCCATGAATTCGTATTGAACCAGTTCATCCATTGATACTTTCTTCAACAAACTAATATTGTTGATACTGAATACAGTAACTGCATCTTTTGGGATTAAATCTTCGGAAGATTGCCCAAAGGAATGAGTGAAAGCAAACACACTGATAAGGCAAAATAGATTCTTCATATTCGGTAAAAACAACTTTTTCACAATGTACGGCATCCTTTCGAATTTACCGAAAAATTAACTTATTTTTTTATTCCGCTAAGGTAAATGGTATTTTCCAATAATTCAGTGTTTTGACTCAAAGAATATGGATTGGTTTTAATCATTACGGCCATTTTATTTGCTGACATTTGCGCTTGCGTATTTTCAAACTTATCTACAGGGCGATCAAATCTGGTTATTGAAATGTAACTTCCTTTCTGTAAGGCTTCTGTGTCTTCTTTTTTGATTCTTTCTTGCGCTGTTGCGGGAAGTTTAGGAATCGTTCTTGTCAATTTATTCCCGTCCCAAACCAGCCAATTGTGGTCAGAATCTTTGTTCACCCAATCCGCATTTTCTTCGCGAATGATTTCTTTGATTGATTTTTGAAGAATTTGAATATTGGTGAAATCACATTGAAATTTGAATATAAACTCCGTGTAGTTGGCTTCGACTTTTACATTAGAAATGCCTTCTTTTTTCGCTAGTTTTTCTTTGTAAAACTTTACTTTTTCCTGAATTTCAGCAATCGACGGCACTTTTTTGCCATCCAAACTGTCCAACGCCAAAATCGAATTGATTTTCACCTTGCTTGAACTCAGGTTGATGGTGTACTTGAAAGTTCCTGATCCATCGCTTTTGATACTTAAATCATCAATGATTTCAACGCAAGAACCCAAACTAAAAATGACCAATATGGCTAATAATATTTTCATCAAAAAATGGAATTATGAAACAAAAGTACTCAAATTAACTGCTAATTCGTCCACACTTAATTCAACTTCTGTACCAAAAATGAGCGCGCGGTTATCTGGAATGTGTCCCGCAGGAAAATCAAAGACAATCGGAATTTTTCTGTATTCAAAATGTGACAAAATAATTTCATGTAAAGTCATGCCGATTGAAGTGGCTGTATCTTTCATGTCTGTCATTCCGCCCACAATTAAACCGTTGATTCTGTTCAGAATACCCGCTTTTGCAAATGCATAAAACATGCGGTCGAGGTGATACAATTGTTCTGCCAAATCTTCAATAAATAGAATTGTATTGGCATATTCTGGTTGATCGTCTGTTCCTAATAAGCTGTATAAAATTGAAAAATTTCCGCCAATTAATTTTCCTACGGCATTTCCGTGTTTGTTATATTGGTGAGATGGAATTTGAATTTCAGTTTGTTTTCCTTGCAAGGCATCGAGCATAGAATTCATTGCAATTGCTGTGTTTTCTGCATAATTGAGTGGCATCGTGGCATGTATGCTTTTCAACTCGAATTTTTGCATGCGTTGGTGAAAAACGGTAACGTCTGAAAATCCTACAATCCATTTTGGATCTCGCAGCATACCAGCCCAATTGATGCGGTCTAGAATTCGTACGCAACCATAACCGCCTCTTGCGCAAATAATTGCTTTGATTTCTGGATTATCGATAGCATTTTGAAAATCTTCTGCACGTTGCGCATCAGTTCCTGAAAAATAATGGTGTGTTCCCATGCAATGTTCGCCCAAAACAACACGATAACCGTGCGATTCAAAAAATGCTTTTGCGTCCAACACCAAATGTGCTTCGATTGCTTTTGCGGGAGCAACAATGGCGATTAAATCACCTTTTTGCAGGGGCGAAATTTCAGAATTCATGTGGTAAAATTACATTTTTTCTGAAACAGTAATTGAATTGGAATTTTAGGAACTAGGAAATAAATGCTTTTTGCAGAATCATCGGATATTTCTTCCCAAATTCTTGCTGACACCATTCTCTTAATATTCTGATTTCTTCTTGGTCATTGATCCATTGCAATGCTTTGGCCAATTCTTTTTGAAATAGTTGTGCGTCAAAACTCACCTTCATTAAGATTTTTTTACTCAATTCTACCATGACTTTTCACTTTAAATGTTTCTACCAAGATAACTTTTAAAACTAAATTAAATTGTGAGCGAAATGTTAATTGGCGAATTTTAACGAAAATGGTGAATCAAATCAACGATTCTGCAAATACTCCTCATTGCGTTTTCTATCTTCCGCACTTCCTTCAAAACAAGCGTGTTTCGATTTTTTGGCTGGAAAAAGATGGATGTATTTGATGTGAAACATCACAGGATAATATTTGCTCGAAAACCATTGTAATTTGGCGCTACCATTGTTCCATTCTTGGATGCCCAACACCGGTAACTGAACGCCAGGAACTAAATACCTGCCTTTTTTCAAACGAATTCCAAAACCAAGATCGTAATGCACTTGCGCCCTGAAATCTGGGGAGTAGGTTTCTGTACTCATAATTCTTGCGCCTTTGTATGTAGATTTTTCCAGCATGCTGTAATCTCCATTAAGTCCCAAAGAATGGTCCAAGAAAATGTTCTTCGTTTTATTCAAATATTGCAATTTATGCACAGCAAATCTGCCGTAAACATATCCTTTGCTAAAATTTCCTTCACCCGTGTTGGTGAAAAGTAAATTTCCTGATGCATCAAATTGAGATACAGTTGTTGTTTCTCTTCCTTTAATCAATTTAAAACCAATTCCATAATCAATGTAATCTACAAAACGTCCAAATTTGAATTTTGGTTCTTTCATATTGAAATGTACCAATCCAACTTCTGCGAAAAAACCTACTTTTCCGCTAGGGTCATGGGTATATTCATAATATCTATTTACAGAATCTGGTTCACTTTGAAATGTTTGATTGACTTTTCTTGTCAAGGTATACGTTGGACCAACTTGAACCTGAAGTCCAATTGGTCGTACTTTTCCATCATTTGGACTTTCAACTTTTCCAAAAAAGTCTTTGCGTTTCTTTTTGGGTTTATACAGTTTTTGAGCATCCAAAGTTGAGACAGTCAACAAGCTTATCAAAGTCAGCAATATAATTTTCATTGATCAACTAATTCGTTTAATTTTTCCATTACTTCAGGCGCATCCCATTTTTCATGGATATTTTCCATTTCCATGAGTTTTGCCATAATTTGGTCTTGTTTTTTCCCATTCGCTAACGCCTCACTGTATCTGATGTGGCTAAAAGTGACTTGAGAGTATAACGGCAACCATTTATTTGGGTACAAATTACTAAATTTTGCTTCAATTTTCTTTCTTAATAAGAAATTTGGGTCGGCAGTCAAATCACGCATTTCAACATAATTCAACAAAGCCAAGTCTAAAATAGCATTTCCGTCTGGTACACGTTGGTCAGAAAATCTTCCCAAAAGTCCGTCCCAATTGCCATTCGCTTCTTCGTGCATTTCATGGAAAACGGTGCAATCTTCAAAACCACAATTCATTCCTTGACCGTAGAAAGGAACAATGGCATGGGCAGAATCACCTAATAAAACTACATCATCGCCGTAGTTCCAGGGGTTACAACGAACCATAATGAGTGATGAAGTGGCATTTTCGAAATAATCTTCAATCAAAGTTGGCATCATAGAAACGGCATCGGAAAACATCAAATTGAAAAAATCTGAAACTTGTTCTTTCGTTTTCAAGGTATCAAAAGAAGTTTCTCCTTTCATGGGGAAGAACAAGGTACAAGTAAAACTTCCGTCTAGATTTGCTAAAGCAATCATCATAAATTCTCCGCGTGGCCAAATGTGTAAACAGTTTTTGTCCAATTGATGCGTTCCATCAGCATTCGCTGGAATGACCAGTTCTTTATAACCGTGATCCAAGTATTTCTGAGAATAATCGAAAATCGTGTTTTTTTGCATGCGCATTCTAACGGCAGAAAAAGCGCCGTCCGTTGCAAAAACTTTATCAAAAGCGTGATTTTCTTTTTGATTCGTTTCGCTATTGCTGAAAGTTAACGTATTTGTTTTTAAATCAATATCGTCGCATTTGCGGTTGAAATTGTAATTGATATTTGGATAATTGTCTGCTAAATTCATCAATTTTTGATTCAATCCACCACGAGAAACAGAATAAATCGCTTGGTCTTCTTTTCCGTAGGGCTGATAAGTTAAGGTTCCGTCTACAGCGTGCATACAGCGTTTATACATTGGAATCGATATGGCGCGAATATCTTCTGCAATTCCAGCCAATTCCAAGGCTTTCCAACCACGGTCTGAAAGTGCCAAGTTGATTGATTTTCCAGCCAATAATTTTGCTTTTCTCAAATCTGGTCGGCGTTCAAATACAGAAACTTGGTAACCTTTTTTTGCCATCAAAATTGCTTGTAAACTACCAACTAATCCTGCTCCTACAATTCCTACTTTTTTCATATAAATATTTTTTTCGATGTATCTATTTTTATTCTCAAACCGACAAAATGGCTCTTTCCAAAATTTCTCCGAAAACATATACGTCTTCGAATGAATTGTACATTGGCACTGGCGCTAAGCGTATTACATTTGGTTCTCTCCAATCTGCAATCACACCATCTTCTGTCAATTGATTAAACAATTTTTTCGCTTCGCCATGCACCAACATGGAAATTTGAGCTCCTCTTTGCGCTTGATTTCTTGGGGTAATGATTTCAAACGTGCATTTTTCTTTGTGTTTTTCAGAAATTGAATCAATCACAAATTCCAAAAATCCGGTCAATAAATCTCTTTTTTGACACAAAGCTTGCATTCCAACTTCATCAAATAAATCCAAAGAAGCCAAGTGTGCTGCCATTCCCAAAATAGGTGCGTTACTTAACTGCCAGCCTTCAGCGCCTTCCATCGGGTGAAAACCTTTCTGCATTTGAAAACGCGTTTCTTTATCGTGTCCCCACCAACCTGCAAAGCGCGGCAATTCTGGACGATTTGCGTGTTTTTCATGTACAAACATTCCAGAAACACCTCCAGGAGATGAATTCAAATACTTGTAAGTACACCAAGCAGCGAAATCGACATTCCATTCGTGTAATTTCATATCAATATTTCCTGCTGCATGCGCCAAATCGAATCCTGCAATCGCACCAACTGCATGGGCTGCTTCAGTGATTTTCTTCATGTCAAACAATTGCCCTGAATAATAGTTCACACCACCAAACATCACTAATGCTAATTCATCTCCAACTTCAGCAATCTTGGCTAAAATGTCTGCTTCATCAATCAAATGTTGTCCTTCGCGTGGCGCAATTTCAACGATGTGCGTGTCAGGATCTAAGCCGTGGAATTTAACTTGAGATTCCAATGCGTATTGATCACTTGGAAATGCTTTCGCTTCGCAAATGATTTTATTTCTTTTTCCTGTTGGTTGGTAAAATGAAACCATCAACAAGTGTAAATTGGTTGTCAAAGAATGCGTGATGACCACTTCTTTAGTGGTTGCACCCACAATTTTCGCTGCTTTTTCAGTCAATTGTTCGTGGTAAGAATACCAAGGCCTTTCCGCTAAAAAGTGACCTTCAACGCCCCACTTTGCCCATGCATCTAATTCTTGTTGGATATAACTTGCAGTTGATTTTGGTTGCAATCCCAAGGAATTTCCGGTAAAATAACGCACTCCATCTGGATGAAATGAAGGCAAATGAAAACGGTTTCTGTAATCTTTCAATGGATCTTGCGCATCCATTTTTTGGGCAAATGACAATGAATTTTCGAAAAGCATGTACTCTTTTTTTAGATGCACCAAAGATAAACAAACCAATTAGAGAGACAAGTCAATTTGCAATTGTTTGAAGGTGATTTTTAATGATTTTTGTCAGGTGCATAATATTTGAGAAGAATGTTGTTTTTTGATTGACAGGCGAAGAGGTTATATTTATTTATCTGTAAATAAATGACTTATAGTTGAGTATTGATTCTAAAGTCATTTTCTTATTTCGCACTTATCAGATTTACAAGAACCAAAACTTGCATTAAAACTGAAGTTTTACTTACATTTATACAATCAATAGCAATTCTATTACAAATGGAAAATATCCTCAAAAGCGCACGACAAGATTGGATGTATATCATTTTAAGTACCATTTCTGGTTTCTTAATGATTGGGTTTTATTTTGTGTTGGCCAGTATATTAAAAGACGAATCGACAGCTTTTTTGATTACCTTCATTTTGTTTTCTTTGCTGTTTGATGTGCGTCATTTTTTCCCAACATATACCCGCACATTTTTAGACAAAGAGTATTTCAGAGAACATAAAAGTTGGTTGTTGGGAAGTACAGCTGCCATCGTTTTGATTCCTTTGGTTTTTTATTTCACTTTAATCCAAGGGGAAGTTAAAGCGAACAATAGTTATATAGTTTTAGCTTTTGCCAGGCGTGTAACTTTAATTTTGGGTTTTTATCATTTGATTAAGCAAAATTGGGGTTTCATTGCCATTTATAAAAAGAAATTCAAGGAGCCAGAAGATGGGTCTGATCGTTGGGAAAAATTATTGTTGCTGAGTGGTTCGTTTATTCCATTTGTTTATTTGGCCAAATCAAGAATTCTTTGGTTTGCGGATGAAAGATTAGCGTTCGCACCAGACATGAATGAATCTCCATATGTTTTAGAATTTTGGGGTAAAATCAGTGCTTTCATGTTGGTTTTGGGTTTGTTTTTCCTAGTGATTGGATTTGCAATCAACGCGCGTCCACAATATAAATTTGTTAGTAGAAATTTGGGCTATTATTTCATTGGAATTTTTATTTTGATCAAATTGATTTTGGTCAATGGTTCTGATAAAGTTCTGAAAATGATATTGATATGTTTAGCGGTGCTTTTTGTCTTTTCTTTGATTTTGACTTTGCAAAAAGCATTCAAATTTGGTAAATTAAATATCAGAAAATGGGCGATGTTAATGAGTGCATTGGTGTTGTATTGGGGAGTTTTGTCTTTACCTATAGATAATACCTTAATAATTATCGGAATCACAATTCCCCATAATATACAATACCTGAGTTTTGTTGGGTTGTTCAATAAAAAACATTATTCAGGTTCTACTAGAAATCATGGATTGGCAGCCATTTTAAGTCAAAAAGTAATATTTTTTTTCATTGTATCTGTGCTTTTTTCGTTTGTTTTTGAATTAGGAAGAACAGGAACAGCACTTGATTTTTTCACTGAATCAAACTCTATAGTTCTTAAAAACTTAATTGCCTTTTTGTTTCTTTCTTTGGTCATGCATCATTATTATTTAGACGCTGTGATTTGGCGAGTGAGAAAGGATGAAAACTTAGGGAAAGATATTTTTGGTTTAAAGAAAGTAAAGTAGATTTGACTCGCTAAGAATTAATTTCCACCCTTTTTTCCCGACATTAAGAATTTATTAAGAAAAAAAAATTAGCTTTATGCTAGCATAACATTTTTTGTTGTGTCAAAATGATTTTTTTAGTCTAACAATTGAAAATAAAAACGATGGAAAAACGAATCCTTTTATTGTTGTTTTTAGTCCCCCTAATGCTTCGAAGTCAAGGCTTTCAGGTGAATTTGCAAGGACAAAAACAACAAGCCATGGGTAGCGCAGGAACAGCACTTATTCAGGATGCAACAATCTTATTTTACAATCCCGGCGGTGCAAGTTTTTTAGAAAAAAGTGAAATTAATGCTGGTTTTACGCCCATTTTCGCACGAGGAAAATATGTAGATGCAAATACCAATGCTTCTGCTAGAACCAATTCTCCAATGGGAACGCCTTTCAGTTTATATGGCGCTTTTGGTTTCAAAAAAGCGGAAAAATTAAAATTAGGTTTGGCAGTTTATACTCCTTTTGGAAGTACAGTTCAATGGGAAGATGGCTGGACGGGTAGATTTGCTTTAACAAGATTGGAATTGAAAGCCATTTTTGTGCAACCAACAGTAAGTTACAAAATCACTGATAAAATTGGAATTGGCGCTGGATTCGTTTATTCGACTGGAAGTGTTAATTTGCAAAAAGACATTCCTGTTTTGGGCAGCGACGGCAATTACGGACACGCTGAATTGGCAGGTTCTGCTGCTGGCTTGGGTTACAATGCAGGAATTTATTTTCAACCAACTGAAAAATTATCTTTTGGATTGACTTACCGCTCGCAAGTAGACATGAAAGTAGATGACGGTGAAGCAACTTTTACTGTTCCAGATGCATTGAACGCGAATTTTCCTGATGGAAAGTTTAGTGCAGCTTTGCCTTTACCGCAAGTTGCTTCCTTTGGAGTGGCATACAAGTTTTCAGATAAATTCAACATGGCTTTTGATTTCAATTATGCAGGTTGGAAAGCCTATGATACATTGGCATTTGATTATGAGTTGAATACGACTTCGTTATTAGATACAAAATCAGCTAGAGAGTATGAAAACACATATGCCTTTAGATTAGGCGGAAAATACAATGTGACAGAAGATTTTACTGCCATGGCAGGAATTTCCTTCAATACTACGCCTGTAAAAGATGGTTATGTAACACCTGAAACACCGGATGCGAATAGAATTAGTTACACTGCTGGAGTTAGTTACAAGTTTGGCGAGCACATTTCATTAGACGCTTCTTTTCTTTTTGTTTCCTTGCAACGCAAAGACAAAAATCTAGAAACAAATTTAGATGGAACATTCAAAACAAATGTTTGCGCTCCAGGGATTGGTTTTAATTATAAATTTTAATAATTAACAAGATGAAATTAAAATTTGCTTTAATAGTTTCAACAGCGGTTGCTTTCACGAGTTGTAAACCAAAGTTGGACGCAGACACACCTGAAAAAGGCAGTATGGATCCAACAAGATTCGTTGCGCTTGGAGGTTCAACAACAGCTGGTTTCGCTGATGGTGCATTGTATGCAGAGGGTCAAGAATATTCAGTTGGAAACATACTTGCAACGCAATTTCAATTAGTGGGTGGAGGTAGTTTCTTGCAACCATTAATGCCAAGTTCATCTGTGGGGATTGGGTTCACAGGTAAATCAAAATCGATATTAGGATATAAAACAGATTGCACAGGTGCGACTTCATTGTCACCAATTCCTTTCAATGCAGCTGGTGGCGATCTTGTTGGTTTGGGAACAAGTGTTTACAGTTCTCCTTTCAATAACATGGGCGTTCCGGGTTTGTCATCAAATGAAATGTATTACCCAGGTTATGGAAATCCTGCAAATGGAGTAGGAAATTACAATCCATTTTTTGCTAGAATGGCTTCCAATCCTGCCACATCTACAGTACTTTCAGATGCAGTGGCTGCGAATCCAACTTTTTTCTCACTTAATATTGGTGAGCAAGATATTTTAAATTATGCATTGAATGGTGGTGGAGCGGCTGTAATTAATCCAGTAAATGGCGCAGCGGGAATTGGTTTTGACGGAAGTATCACAACGGCTGTTACCACTTTGAGCGCTAATGGAGCAAAAGGTGTCATTGGAAATATTCCTGATGTTACTTTGTATCCATTTTTCAACACTATTCCATACAATGGATTGAAGTTAGACGTGGCAACTGCTCAATTGTTAACGAATGCATTGGGTCAACAAGGAATGTCCTTTGCAGAAGGAAACAATGCTTTTGTAATTCAAGACAATTCATTGCCATTGGGTGCTAGACAAATGAAACAAGGAGAGTATATTTTATTAAGTATTCCATTGGATTCAGTGAAATGTAATAAAATGGGTTCATTAATTCCAATTCCTGAAAGATATGTATTGACTTTGGAAGAAGTTGCCAATATCAAAGCGGCGACTAATTCTTACAATGCTGTTATCAGTCAAGTGGCTTCAACTTACGGTTTGGCTTTGGCAGATGTCAATACTTTGCTGAAATCAGTGAAAACGGGAGTTATTTTCAATGGCATTGGTTTGAATGCAAATTTCGTTTCAGGTGGAACTTTTTCTTTAGATGGAATTCACTTAAATCCTATTGGAAACGCAATGGTTTCTAATGTTTTTATCAAAG
>JBIKJE010000069.1:0-16541 GCA_044361165.1 Crocinitomicaceae bacterium
ACCATCCATGCATTTCCTAATGCTGTTGGATTTGGATTGGTAGTCACAATTCCTTGTTTGTCTTGTTGCATAAAATATTTCACATTCAACATGTCGTATACTTTATTATTCATTTTAGACAAATGATAATCAAAAACATTTTGAATATTTCTCAATTTCGCACCGTGATATCCACCCAAAGATTTGTGGAAATATGCTGCGTTTGAACTATTGAAACCGCCACTAAGATCAAAAACTCTGTAATTTGTATTTCTATTTAAAGCTGCAAATTTGTAAGCATTTTCAACTCTTCTTCTGTCAGCGCCTTCATATCCTAACTCGTCCGCCTTGGCTTTTCCTTCCCTCAATCCAGCATCAACTTTGGCTTTCAAAGCTGGACTTTCAGCTAATTCATTTTCTAAAATAGTAACATCTGCCGGTGATTCTGCAATTGGATAGAGTGTATTTACCCTATAATCCCAATATTTATAACCGGAACCCTCTTCTTGTGAACCAAGGTAATTTCTATCTACTGGAACCAAATCTAAAAGAATGAAAAAAGCCAACAAAATTACTGTAACTTCATTTGGCAATTGGGTATAAAAGAAAATAGCGATAGCTCCTATTGCCAAGACTAAAAACAAAATTGAGCGATTCATACTTGAGTCAAAAATCGCTTTTCTTGCTACTTGTAAATTTTCAAATCGTTTTTCAGCTGGTTGCACTTGAGCATCTATGAAAGCATTCACTTGTGCTGTGTTTTTTGGATCAATTTGATATTGTGCCATTTGCTCTGGAGACAAACTCATCACTTGATTTCTCATGTAAGCAGGTAAATTCGCCATTTGGTCTTTTTCTGCTTGCGAAGTATAACCGTCGCCCAAACCAACAAATTTCATTCCTAACAAGAAAATGAACATAGCACCTGAAGTAATTAAAAACAATTTCTTTTTATCCTTCAATACTTCTTTTTCCTTGTACAATAAATTCAAAAATAAAACACCTAAAAGTGGAATACATAATTCTACCACCACAATAATAATTGTTGGTGCTCTAAATTTATTATAACCAGGAACATTCTCTAAAAAGAAATCTGTCAAACCCATAAAGTTTTTACCCCAAGAAAGAGCTAGAGCTAATAAAGTCACACCAAAAAGAGCCCATTTCACAGGTGTCTTTAAGAAAACTAAACCAAGTAAACCGAGAAAAACAACAATAATACCAATATAAGCTGGTCCAGAGACTTGTGGTTGATCTCCCCAGTATGAAGGACTACTATTTAATAAATCATTGATTTCAGAACTAGATAAATCCATATTTTCAACTTGCTCTGAAAAGTGAGTATTGGCAATTGCACCTGGAGCTGAACCTTTAATGTATGGAGAAAGAATCGTAAAAGTTTCACCGATACCATTGCTATATTGGGTTACATAATCTTTATCCAATCCAGTAGTTGCATTCGATTTATTTGAAGTTCCATCTGGATTCATCGTAATATCGTTAGCTCCACGAATTGAATGACTTGCATAGTCATTTGTCAAAGCGATATTTCCATAGTTGATCATTAATGCCAACGCATATGCACCAACGATTCCAGCAGTTGCAATGAAAAAATGCTTAAAATTTTTCTTTAAAAAAGCATCTACAAAAAGTGCTAATCCCAACCCAATCAATAAAATTCCCAAATAGTAGGTGACTTGTAAGTGATTAACACACATTTCTAAAGTCATAAACAGTGCTGAAAGTATGGCGCCCCATTTTATATTTCGCTGATAAGCTAGAAAAAAGCTTCCGACAACTGGAGCCATAAATGCAACAGCCAAAGCTTTTGTGTTGTGTCCTGCCTGAATAATTATAATATCATAACTTGCAAATCCAAATGCAATTGCACCCAAGAATCCAACCCAAGGATTGATTCTCAAACAGATGGCTAAAACATAGAATCCAAGCATGTAAAGCAATGTAATTCCTGCAGGAGGGGGCAACATCTCTAAAAACTGATCTAAACCACCTTTGATAAAATTTCCAGCATAGATGACCGAAATTTGAATCGATGGCATTCCTCCAAACATTGAATTTGTCCACAATGTTTCTTCACCAGTTTTTTCTCGATGATTTACAATTTCATGAGCGGCACCGCTGAATTGCTCAATATCATGCTGTTTCAATCCATAGCCTGAAAATTGAAGACTAAAATAGCTGCATGTAATTACGACCATTAAAGTAACAATGGCAAAGTGAGGCCAATACTTAGTGAAAAATTGCTTTAAATTCATAATTTACCTTGAATTTGGAAGATACAAAAGTCTGAAAATCAAATGTATTTTACCGATTAATTAATGATATTATTTTAATATTTTTTTTAAATTTCGGTATGAAGATAATGATTGCTAACAAGGTAATGAAATGAAAATAAAAAAATCCATGAAAATTCGATTCCATAGATTTTTTTAAACTTTATTTTTAGTTCTTTACTTCTTCATAATCAACGTCTTCAAATGGCTCACTTGATTTGACAGTTTTACCAACCAATGTTGTTTTTCCTTTATTCTTTTCAACGTGTTTTCTTTGCTTTTCTAATTGATCACGCTCGGCTTTACCTCTATTTTGTTCGTCAATATTCCTTTTTGCAATCATCAATTGGCCTATGAATCGAAGTACAACAATGACTCCAATGATGATTAATATCATTCTTAAAACGCCCATTTTCTATCGAGATAAATGCATGTTTCTCTCTGAATAAATCTTGGTAAAGAAAGGATCTTTCAACGTTTTGATAAATCTAATTCCTTCTCCAGTTGATTTCATTTCAGGACCCAATTCTTTTTTCACGTCAGGAAATTTTTCATATGAGAACACTGGAATTTTAATCGCATAACCTTGTTTTCTAGGTTGGAAATTGAAATCTTTCACTTTTGAATGGCCCAACATTACTTTCGTAGCGTAATTTACATAAGGTTCATCATAAGCTTTTGCAATAAATGGAACTGTCCTAGAAGCTCTTGGATTCGCTTCAATTACATACACTTTGTCATCTTTGATTGCGAATTGAATATTTATCAAACCAACTGTTTTCAATGCCAAAGCAACTTTCTTAGTGATTTCCTCTATTTGAAGTAAAACGAAATCTCCCAAATTGTATGGAGGAAGAACTGCATAAGAATCTCCTGAGTGAATTCCCGCAGGTTCAATGTGTTGCATAATTCCAATGATGTAGACATCTTCGCCGTCACAAATCGCATCTGCCTCAGCTTCAATGGCTCCACCAATAAAATGGTCTAACAAAATTTGATTTTGTCCCATTTCTCCGATGATGTCCACCACATGGTGTTCCAATTCTTCTTCGTTGATGACAATTTTCATTTTTTGTCCACCCAAAACGTACGAAGGACGCACCAATAATGGGAAACCTAAATCTTTCGAAAGTTCAATCGCTTGTTCAGCATCTTGCACAATTCCGTACTTAGGGAATAAAATATTGTTTTCTTCTAACACTTTTGAGAAACGACCTCTATCTTCCGCTAAATCTAGCGCTTCAAAGCTTGTGCCTAAAATCTTGATTCCAAATCTTTCTAATTTCTGTGCCAATTTCAAGGCAGTTTGTCCACCTAATTGTACTATTACACCTTCTGGTTTTTCATGTTTGATGATGTCGTAAATGTGCTCCCAGAAAACTGGTTCGAAATACAATTTATCAGCAGTATCAAAATCTGTAGAAACTGTTTCAGGATTACAATTGATCATAATCGTTTCGTAACCACATTCTTTCGCAGCCAAAACACCGTGCACACAACTGTAGTCGAATTCGATTCCTTGTCCAATTCGATTTGGTCCTGAACCTAACACAATTACTTTTTTGCGATCTGAAGCAACACTTTCATTTTCGTATTCGAAAGTACTGTAATAATAAGGCGTTTGTGCTTCAAATTCAGCGGCACAAGTGTCAACCAATTTGTATACACGTTGAATACCCATTTCAGTACGTTTATTGTAAACTTCTGATTCTAAACAACGCAGCAAATGAGCGATTTGTCTGTCCGCGTAGCCTTTTTGTTTGGCTGTGAACAACAAATCTTTTGGTAAATTGCCTAAATGGAATTTCTCAATTTTTCTTTCAAGTTTGATTAAATCTTCAATTTGCTTCAAGAACCAAACATCGATACGTGTTTTCTCATGAATCGTTTTGAAAGGAATTCCCAATTTTATCGCGTCATACACGTGAAATAATCGATTCCAGCTTGCATTTTCCAATGAGTATAAAATGGCAGCTTGATCGGTCAATTCTTTGCCATCAGCACCCAAACCATTTCTGTTGATTTCTAGCGACTGACAAGCTTTTTGCAATGCCTCTTGGAATGATCTTCCAATTCCCATTACTTCTCCCACAGATTTCATTTGAAGACCCAATCTTCTGTCTGTTCCTGGAAATTTATTGAAATTCCAACGCGGAATTTTAACGATTACATAGTCCAACGTTGGTTCAAACAACGCTGATGTATTTTTAGTAATTTGATTGCTTAATTCATCCAAGTGGTAGCCAATCGCCAATTTTGATGCAATTTTCGCAATTGGATAACCAGTTGCTTTCGACGCCAATGCTGATGAGCGAGAAACACGTGGATTAATTTCAATCGCAATAATATCTTCCGCATCATCAGGAGAAACAGCAAATTGAACGTTACATCCTCCAGCAAAATTTCCGATGGAACGCATCATTTTGATGGCCATGTCGCGCATTTTCTGATAAGTAGTGTCTGACAAAGTCATCGCAGGTGCAACAGTGATTGAATCACCTGTATGAATTCCCATTGGATCAAAATTTTCAATCGAACAAATAATCACCACATTATCATTTGAATCACGTAATAATTCTAACTCAAATTCTTTCCATCCCAACAAAGCTTTGTCAATCATTACTTCATGGATAGGAGAGAGTTGTAATCCACGTTCCAACAATCCATCGAATTCCTTCGGGTCATGAACAATAGATGCACCTGCACCACCTAAAGTGTAAGATGCTCTGATACAAAGTGGAAAGCCAAATTTTTGCGCAATTTCTTTTCCTTCAAGGAATGATTTTGCGGTTTGTTGAGGCGCCATGGGAACGTCGATTCTTCCCATCAATTCACGGAAAGCTTCTCTGTTTTCGGTAATTTCAATCGCTTTGATATCCACACCAATCATTTCGACACCATATTCTTCCCAAATACCCATTTCCTCACATTGAATCGCTAGATTCAAAGCTGTTTGTCCTCCCATGGTTGGCAAAACGGCGTTGATTTTGTGTTTTTGGAGAATTTCAATGATGCTTTCTGGTTCCAAAGGCAACAAATAAACATTATCAGCAACGACTTTATCAGTCATAATTGTTGCTGGATTGGAGTTTATCAAGGTTACTTCGATTCCTTCTTCTCTCAAAGAACGTGCTGCTTGAGAACCTGCATAATCAAATTCACATGCTTGACCGATAACTATTGGACCGCTACCGATAATTAAAACTGACTTAATTGATTGATTTTTTGGCATTTTATGCGCTTTATGGATTCAATTTGACAATACTTACCTACAAATTGAGCGCAAATTTACTGCAAAATTTAGGGTTTCGCACTATAAAATCATGTGCAGTTTTTAACAATTTTAAAATGATTGTTAATAGCGGTTTTTGAAGTGAAAAAACGGTTGTTTTTTATGGGGAGCTGTGAAAAAAATTAGATAGTGAACATTAAAGAATGAGATTTTGTATTCGGTGATGTCATACCTACGGCACTTTTTTTTTGCCTTGTGTATATTTTTTACCCAAATATCGTACCTGTGGTAATTTTGGTTTCTACCCATATTTCGTGCTTCAAGCACAAATTTCCTTTTGTTTGAAAATAATTATTCTTCACTTGATTATAAACATCCTGTAGGGATGAAATATGGGTTGAAAAAATTAACACAACAATTGAATTCGTCGCGTAGGGACGAAATTATCGTCTCCTGTATTATAAGCTTATTTCCACATTTGTTCGTCTTCGTCGATGTATTCCAGCTCAGCGTCTTTTTCCCAGATCTCCATTTCGCAAGGTTTACAGTTGAACTTCAATTTGTAAATATTTTCACCATGTGTCAATGTTAGTGGTTCAACGACTTTTTCACCCATCGTTGCTCTTTGGAAACGGGCGCATTTACCCAACTCATATTTTACGCAGTATTTGGTAGTCATTACGCGAGATTTTCCAGGATCCCACTGGATTTCAAATGCTTTTTCAATTTCTGTTACGCCGTGACGTTTGTAGAAATCACGCGCCATTTTATTGGAGACGTTGTAGGTAAAATCCAATTCAGTTACAGGATACAAATGATCTGTTTTCCTAATTTGGTATTCTTCTCTGTGATATTCGTTTACACGCACATCAATCAAGTTTTCCAAGACTTCACGGCGAATTTCATTCACTTTTGAGGTAGGTAAAAACCAAAAATCAGCGAAATTGACTTCGATTTCATCCACCACAAAAGGCGTATTTCCCGTTTTTGCCAAGTTTTTCTTGATTTCCTCTAAACTTTGAGCAGCTTTATTTGAGGGATTTTTCTCAAAATCAAAACTTGATGTCGTTGTGTGACCATCTTCATCCACTACTTGCAACGCAAATCCTTTTTGTGTTTCTGAAAAATTCATTTTCAGGCCAATCTTGCGAATCGTCGCATCTTCACGTTCTACCAAACGGTTGAAAGCTGCATCAGAATTGCGATAAATTTCGGTTCCAACTTCTATTTCTTTGTAGTTGTTTGGAATTACCAAACTGTTCAAAATAACGTTGACTTGCACGCCATCGCCTTCTCCAGCTAGATTGATGAAATACAAACCATCACCATTGTTTAATTCTTCCGCATTTTCGATGAAATAACCTTTGGGCGTCACTTCAGTAACTTTTCCAATGTATTGTCCTTTCGATTTCGGACTTTCCCAGGAACCAATTTTCTCTTTGCGTTTATTAACAAAATAGTCAGTATAACCGCGGTTAAAACTGCGATCCATTTGTGGTTCAAAATTGAAAATCGTTCTTCCAGAAGAAGCTTTGACAAAGTTTTCGTTGTTTTCCAAAAACGCATCCAAACGTTGACGCAAGTACGAAACATTGTTTTTCACGTACACCAAATCTTTCAGTCGACCTTCGATTTTAAACGAAGTAATTCCTACTTCAATCAAATTTGGAAGTTGATCGCTCAAATCCAAGTCTTTGATAGACAATAAATGACTGCTTGAAAGCAAAGTTGCGCCAGTTCCGTCGGTCAAATTATAAGGCAAACGACAATTTTGTGCGCAAGATCCTCGATTGGCACTGCGCTCTCCACCAGCGATACTCATGTAGCAATTGCCGCTAAATGAAACACATAATGCGCCTGAAACGAAAAATTCAAGTTCTACATCTGTTGCCTCGTGTATGTCTTTGATTTGGTCTAAATTCAATTCGCGGGCCAAAACTACTCGCTGAATTCCAGCATCTTTCAAAAATTTGACATGTTTTGGATCACGGTTGTTGGCTTGGGTACTCGCATGCAACACAATTGGTGGCAAATCCATCTCCAAAATCGCCATATCCTGAATGATGAGTGCATCGACACCAATGTCGTAAAGTTGATAAATCATCTTTTTGCAATCTGCCAATTCGTGGTCGTACAAAATGGTATTTACCACCACAAAAACCTGTGCTTTAAACAAATGGGCATATTTCACTAACTCAGCAATATCCTCTATTGAATTGGTTGCATTGGTGCGCGCACCATACAATGGAGCACCAATATAAACCGCATCTGCACCTGCATTGATGGCAAACATTCCCTGATATAGATTTTTTGCCGGAGCAAGAATTTCAACTTTTGTCTTCATACGTGGTGCAAAATTCTGCAATTAATTTGGGGAAAGCAAAAAAAAGAATAATTAAAAGGAATTTCCTATTTCAAAAAATCAAGCCTTCAACTTCTCCAAAATCGGCACAGCCCAAGGAGCAATTTTACGGTACTCTTTGGAGATTTTTCCATTTTTGGCTCTGAACAGCAATTTGGGTTCTTTGTCTTCTAGTGAATTGTCGTAGAAATAGGATCGGTCAACTTCACTTGACAAATAAAACCCATTTGCAATAGATTTACTATATCTTGAAATTATTTTGGTAATTGGTACATCGTGTCCACCTCTTAATACGCGGTTAGCAATTCGACTAGCGTTAATAGTTGGACTGTTTGTAAACACAAAAAAGAAACGAATAAAATATCCTTTTTTTTTGGCACGTAAAATGAATTCAATTTTTCCAGTAGATGACAATACGGTTTCAAAAATGATGTTTTGACTTTCAGCCAGGCATTTCTCACGCAGTTCGTCACAATAATTCGCTGCTTTTTGCACAGCTTCAAAGGAATTCCAATCGCCAAAAAGATCGTTGGCAACATTATCGGGATTGATATAAACTGAATTTTCCAGCCAATCGTGGGTTAATAATTTAGAATTAATAGAAGTTTTGCCAGAACCATTTGGTCCAGCAATAATGATTAATCAAGGTCGTTTGCTCATCTTGATTTGAATGTGGATTTCACTTTTTCAATTTCAAACAAAATATTATTTTCAATCAAAATTTTGGTTTTTAACGCATTGACTTTTACTTCTGCAACAACCTCCTTCATCAAATCGTTCAATTCTTTGTCGGTGGGTTCGTATTGAGGCATTAAAATTTTTGTACGCATGATATTCAACTTATTTTTCAAATTTACGAAAAAATTTTCAAAGTTAAATCAGTCTAAACCTCAAGTTCACTCGCCCATCTCGCTCCACATTTCAGCGAGAGATTTAACATCTGCGCCTATTGCTCTTCCCAAAAAAAGTGCCAGTGCCATTAATTGAATTGCTAAGACACGAGTTTCTTCAAAGTTTGTCAAACAATCAATTTGATTTTGCGCATTTTTATTCAGTAAATCTTGGTGTTCAAGAATAAATTCCTTTGGATTATCAAGTTTAAATACAATACCAGGCAAAGTCAATAAATCGAGCCACTTCTCTCCTATTCTTTGCGCAACTTGCGTGGGCGTTTCTGAACCCATAATGCGCCATTGGACACGTGTTTGAGTATCTCCAGAAGTTGCCAAACCAGTATCTAGCAATAACATCAGTGCAATGTCTGCAAGGTTTTGCATTACTTCTAAATATTCGTCTTGCGCTTGCTCGAAAAGTGTTGTTTGTTGACCTTTTAAATAAGCTTCCACGGACAATTTTGGCAATTCTTTCACTTCTGGACAACCGTTCAAGCACGGGAATGCATCACCTTGAAAAATGTACTGTACTGTTTCGCTTTGAATTTGTCGTCCGATTGGAAATAATCGACAAGCCAATGGTCTGCCATCGTGCAAAGAGCAACCAAAATTTTCAATATATTGACTGCACGAAGATTTTCCACTGTGATCTTTTTCTCCATTGAATTTGAGCAGAATTCCGCTCCAATCGCAATACAAATCTCGAAATTCGCGCACAGAAATTTGCTTTTCAAATGCCAAACGATGCAATTCCCATGGATTTAACAGAACTTGATTTCCATGACAACAAGTTCCCTTTCGAGAGCATGTGAGTGGAAGTTCTTGGTTATAATGAAGTATAGTGTTCAAAGTAAAAAAAGAAATAAAATCTTAATTAGCAGTAAATTAAATAGTATCATCTAAAGTGTTGTTTGTTTATTTCTTTCGCAATTCCAAGAAATCAACCATCTTTTCATTTTCGATTAGTACATGTAAATCGTAGTGAATAATTTTCCAAGATTTTTTCACTTTTACTAAAATTCCAGTTGCTCTACATCCATCCATCCAAGTATCCAATTCTTCATCAAACCAAGCTGTTTTTCCATCAGTGGAAAAATTCCATTTCCTGTTTTGCGGCTTAAAGTCCCACGCTTTTCCTTTGTCAAAATAGGGTTTTGAAAAAGCAGCAAAATCGGTTTTGTTCCATCTTTCATTGGGTGCTGTTCCAATAAAAATGAAACCTTTGTCCATAAAGTCAAAATATGCGTTGTAGTTATTAGTACTCGCATCAGTATGCCATTGATCGACCAATTTGTCTAATTCTGCTTTGTTTGGTGCTCCAATTACAAAAAGGGAAAGCATCAAAATGAGTGATTTAAAAACCATATTTTTTAAAATTAAAAAGGCTGATTCGATTTGAACCAGCCTTTAAAAATAACCTTTTATTTCTTATTTTTTAGATTTCTCTAAAGCAAGACATTTTTTTACTGCAGCATTTACATCAACGACAGATCCAGTAACACTCAAAGTTGCGAAATCAACTTTATCTTCTGATCCTGGTTTCAATTGTTGAGTTCCCTTATAAGATTTTGCTGTTGTCAAAATGATATTCTTGATTTCATTCATTGTCAAACTTGGGAAATATGATTTCAACAACGCAGCAACACCTGCAACCATTGGAGCAGCCATAGAAGTACCGTTCAACTTTTTGTAAGCGCTTTGTGGTACAGAATTGTAAATATCATGACCTGGAGCAAAAACATCAACTTTAGTTTGACCGTAGTTAGAAAAATCAGCTGGTAACTTTTCTTTTGGGAAACGTGTTGAAGCTCCAATTGTCAAATACAAATCCAATTTTTCTTTTTGGAAAGAGTACATTGAAGTTGGGAAATTATCATTTACATCAACATTTGCATTGTCATTTCCAGCAGCATGAACCAATAATACACCTTTAGAATCAGCATATTTAAATGCTTCATAAACTTCTTTTTGGTTAGAAGAATATCCTTTTCCGAAAGACATATTGATTACTTGTGCACCATTGTCAACAGCATAGCGAATCGCCATTGCAACATCTTTATCAGCTTCGTCACCATCTGGAACTGCTCTAACAGACATCAAAAGCACATCGTTTGCAACACCGTCACCACCAAGATTATTTCCTCTTACAGCACCGATAATTCCGCCTACATGAGTTCCATGCAAAGCATCAGGACCTTCTACATCGTTGTTTCCGTATTTTACATCGTTGAAATCATATGGATTATCTCCAATAAATTGACGATCATCATAATCTGCATTCAGATTGTAATCAATCATTCCTTTGATTTGATCTAATTGCTCCTTAATAACCTCCTCAGTAAGTTCACCTGTAACCATCGCCATTGCAACCGCCTTGATTTGAACCATTTGCTCATTATCTGGTTTCCAAGCTTCTAAGTCTTTTTTAGTGTATTCTGTTTTACCAATTGCATTTGAAACCATACCTGGAACCATTTGCAAAATCATTGGAAGTTGCTCCAATTGAGGTAGATATTCAGAATATTTATCTTTATCTTCAGTGATCTCTTTTTTAACCTTTTGAAAAAGTTCGTATTCCGCCTTGTCTTCTGAAGAAACTTTTGAAGCATCCATATTTTCATATTTCCCCTTCAATTTCGCGTAAATTCTAGTTTTTTCAAGTCTTGCATGGTTTTGATTTGCACCCCCAGCACTACCTAAAAAGTTCCATCCATGAATGTCATCAACATAACCGTTTTTGTCATCATCAATTCCATTTCCAGCAATTTCTTTAGTGTTTGTCCAAATTTTTCCTTTCAAATCTTCATGCTCAATGTCAATTCCAGAATCAATTACCGCCACAATGACTGTGGTAGATTTTTTCTTTTTCAAAGATTTATAGGCCTTTTCAGTTTGCATACCTGAACCACCGCCATTGTACCAATTCAATACATCTTTATCAACTTGACCAAAAACGACACTTGAAAAACCAAATGCGAAAAAGGAAAAGGACAATCTAACTACTAATTTTTTCATATTTTTAGCTTTGAATCTATTTTTAGATTACAATTTCTATTTCTGCAACAAATATCAATAAAAAAATGAGATAATTTCCAATATTGTAATTTTTGGTTCATAACATCCGTTTTTTGGTGAGAAATATGGATAAATGGTTTTTACTAACAGAAGAGATTTAAAAAAAAGACCAAGAGTTCACCTCCTTTCGTTCGTTTGAATCGTTAATTGAATTATATTTACATATTCTTTAAAATTTAAATGGATGAATTCTAAATTATTACTATTGATAACTTTGCTTGTAACGCATTTTTCGTTTGCGCAAACTGAAAATTTTAGATTTAAAAAATTACTTTCTGAAGATCCAAATTCTATGGTTTGTTTCGCAATTCAAAATGATTGCAAAGCAACATTGGATTATCTGTTGAAAGAAAAAGTTAAGGTAAAATCCATCACCAAAGAATGGATTTATGTAACCATGTCGCCTTCAACAATTGCAATGGCAAAAAACACAGGTAAAATCAAAAGCTTTTACTATGAATTTTCGAGACCTGTTGCTTTGAATGATAACGACACATCTAGAATGCATCACTCTGTGAATCAAGTTCACGCTGGCACAAATGGATTGCCTTCGCCATACACTGGAAAGGATGTAATTATTGGATATGTTGACCAAGGATTAGATTTCAATCATTTGGATTTCAGAGATATAAACGGAAACACTCGTGTTTTAAGATATTGGGACCACACACTTCCTGTGGCTGCAAATACTCCTCAACCTTATGGTTACGGACAAGCTTGGGATTCAACAGATATCGCCAATGGAATTTGCACGAGCGGTGAAACCAATACAGCACATGGCACTACTGTTGCAGGCGCAGGTTCTGGAAATGGTTTGGCCAATGGAAAAAACAAAGGAATGGCACCAGATTCGAAAATAATCATTGTAGAAACAAATTTCAATCTGCAGAATTGGACATTAACCGTAGCTGATGCTTGTGATTATATTTTTAAAGTTGCAGACAGTTTAGGTTTACCTGCTGTAGTAAATTTAAGTTTAGGAACTTATTTTGGTTCGCATGATGGCGATGATCCTGCATCCATTTTGATAGAATCACTTCTCGATGAACATCCTGGAAGAATTGTTGTTGCTGCAGCTGGAAACTCAGGAAACAAAGGAAAATATCATGTTCACGGATTAGTTGATAGTGATACTTCTTTTGTCTGGTTAAAAAACAATCCTTCTAGTCAAATCGTTCCAAATTCAGTGTATTTTGACCTTTGGGCTGATGAAAGCGAATTTCAAAATGTGCAATATGCTTTTGCTGCAGACAAACCAGCTCCAAATTATGGATTGAGAGGTTATTCTGATTTTCACACAATTGCAGAAACGGCAAATTCACCGGTGTTGGATACGATTTTCAATGCTGCAGGACAACGTTTGGGAACAATTCAAGCATATTCTGAAATTGTCAATGGTGTTTTCCACATGGAAGCTTTGATTATGAACATAGATTCCACAACTTACAATTTCCGATTTGCAACCACAGGTTCTGGAAGTTATGACATGTGGAGCGGTGCTTGGCAAGGAGTGAATGACTTTATAACCATTTTACCATCGGCTACACAAGTTCCCGACATTGTTCATTACAACATGCCAGATTCTTTGCAAACAATCGTTTCTTCATGGGTTTGTTCAGAAAAAGTGATTACGGTTGGAAATATGAGAAATAGATTTTCATATACCAATAATAATAATGGTCCTTACGTGCCAACGGATTTAACTCCTCCTGGAAAATTGAGTGTAAATTCCAGTAAAGGTCCATCAAGATTGGGAGTTATGAAACCTGATATCACTGCCGCTGGCGATGTAACACTTTCTCCTGCACCACTTTGGTTACTAAATAACCCTGCTTACAATGGCTTGATTGAATTAGGAGGAAAACACGCAGCGAATGGTGGAACATCTATGGCTTCTCCAGTAATCGCTGGAATAGCTGCTTTGTATTTAGAAAAATGTAATTCCTCAACTTACGCAGATTTTAAAAAGGATTTGACAAAAAATGCTACATCTGATGCTTTCACTGGAACAACTCCTAATTACGCTTATGGATTTGGAAAAGCAAATGCATTGAATACTTTGTTGTTCAACGCTGAAATTCAAGGTCCGGATTACTATTGTGGAACTCCATATAATCTAACTGCTGTTGCGGGAACTGTTATTAATTCTGCTGATTGGTCAACAGGTTTTTCAGGGAATCCTGTATTGGTAAATCAATCAGGTCAATTTACTGCAACGAATATTGTGTACAATGGCAATTGTCTTACGCAAGCAACCATTGATATTCCATTGGGAAATATTCCATCAACACCAACAATTACCGCAAGTGGAAATGTTTTGACTGCTTCAACCTCTCCAAATTACCAATGGTACTTAAATGGAAATATTTTGAATACAGAAACTAATCAAACAACAACAATTATTAACGGTGGTGTTTATACTGTCTCAACAACAGGAACAAATGGATGTGTTGTAACTTCCAATCCGTACAATTCATACTTAGGTGTTGAAATGACTGAGTTAGAAAATGTTTATGTGTATCCTAATCCAACTTCTGGAATCGTTAAAATAGATGGATTATTCGGTAACGACGCACTAAAAATGTATGACATGCAAGGAAAATCCATTCAAATAAATCCAGCCAACAACAATGAAATAAACCTTTCAAACGTTGAAAATGGAGTGTATTTCCTAAGTATTATCAGAAACGAAAAACAATATTATTTTAAAATAATCAGAAATTGATTGTAAAACGTCTAGAACTTCTTATTTTTGGCGCAAATATATTAAAAGAATGAATTTAACAGGGATAATTGCAATTTCAGGTCGTGCAGGCCTATACAAAGTAGTAGCTCAAGGAAAAAACAATTTAATTGTTGAATCTTTGGAAGATAAAAAACGTTTTCCAGCTTATGCGTCTGACAGAATTTCGGCGCTTGAAGATATCAGTATTTATGCGTACGATGAAGATGTTGCATTGAAAGTTATTTTTGATTCTATTTATTCAAAAGAAAATGCTGGAATGGCTCCTTCTCACAAGGAAGACAAAAAAGTACTTGAAAATTATTTGTTGGAAATTCTTCCAAATTACGACCAAGAGAGAGTGTATATTTCTGATATCAAAAAACTTTTTCAATGGTACAATTTACTCCACAAAGCTGGCGAATTAAACAAAGCTGAGGATGTGAAAGAAGCTGCAACTGAAACTGTTGAAACAACAGAAAAAGAAGCAACTGTAGAGACAAAAGAAAAGAAAGCACCAGCGAAAAAAGCACCAGCAAAAAAGGCAACTGAAAAACCAGCAACACCAAAAGTTACTGCAAAATCAGCCGGAACTAAAAAAGTTGCTGCACCTAAATCAGGAACTAGCAGAGGAAAATAATTAAATACTTACAAAATGTAAACGAGGATTGAAAATTGAGTTAGCTCTTTTACAATCCTCGTTTTTTTTTACTCAAAATTTAGATATGAATATTTCGGCTCCAGAAAGAAAATTTATTGCAAAAGATCTTACAATCCAAACTTGGGAAGACATTGAATCTTATTTTGTCGATTTGAAAGAAAGAACAATTGATACAAAAGAAGATTACATTTTATGGTTGCAAAATAGAAGTGAGTTAGATGCTGTACTTGAGGAAAATGCTGCATGGAGATACATCAAAATGACGATAGATACACGCGATCAAACTTTGACAGATGCATACACTTATTTTGTTACAGAAATTCAGCCAAAGCTAGCACCATTTGAAGATGAATTGAACCAAAAGATGCTGCATTCTCCTTTCATGGAATCTTTGAAAAACGAAAAAGATTACTTCATTTATTTCAGAAGTGTTCAAAAAGAATTAGATCTTTTTAGAACAGAAAATATCGCTATCGAAGCAGAAATAAGCGAAGAATCACAGCAATATGGAGCTATTTCAGCCGCTCAAATGATTGAATTTGATGGCGAAAAAATGACCATGCAAAAAGCCTCAACGTTACTCAAAGATTTGGATGAAAATATCCGAAAAAAGGCTTTTTTATTAATATCAGAACGAAGAGCACAAGACAATCAAGCACTTGATGAATTGTTCTCGTCGTTGATTGCCAAAAGACATCAAATCGCTTTGAATGCCGGTTTCAAAAACTTCCGAGATTACAAATTTCACGCTCTTGGTAGATTTGATTACACCAAAGAAGATTGTTTCGATTTTCATAATTCCATCAAAAAACACATTGTTCCGTTAGTGAAACAAATTCAACAAAAACAAGCTGATTTATTGGGAGTTGAAAAATTAAAACCTTGGAATTTAGAAGTTGATCCACTAGGAAGAAAAGCATTGAAGCCTTTCGAGACTGGTCAAGAATTATTGGAAGGGACTGTCAAAATGTTCGAAAACATTGATCCTTATTTCGCTGATTGCATTCAAACGATGAACGAAATGGGTCACTTAGATTTAGAATCCAAAGCAGGGAAATCTCCTGGAGGTTATAATTATCCATTGTATGAAATTGGAGTTCCGTTTATCTTCATGAATGCTGTCGGTGCTTTGCGTGATTTGGTAACAATGGTGCATGAAGGCGGGCATGCGATTCACTCCTTTTTATCGCGAGATTTAGCGCTCACAGGATTCAAAAACCTACCTTCAGAAGTAGCTGAATTGGCATCAATGTCCATGGAATTGTTAAGCATGGATCAATGGGAAACGTTTTTCAAGGATTCTGAAGACCTAAAAAGGGCGAA
>JBIKJE010000007.1:0-61149 GCA_044361165.1 Crocinitomicaceae bacterium
TTTTTAGAAATGACAGTTTGTACATTTTTGGCTTCTTCCAATTTTTCAGTTTCACCAGCCATATCTCCGCGGTATTCCCAACCAGCGCTTACTGATCTTTCTCGGTTGCTTGAAAAGTTTAATTTTTTACGCTTTGACAATTTAACACCCTCCATTTGTTCTATATTTTTTCTAATTTCCTTAGTAGATATAGTAGATTGCTTGTTAGAAGTAATCACAACTTCTTCCAGACTCACATCTTGCGGTTGAACAAAGAATTTCAAATAGGGTGCATTAATTGGCAATTGAATGGAATTATAACCAATATATGAGGCTGTTATATAATTCTCTCCTTTCGGAACAATCACCTCAAATTTTCCGTCAAAATCTGTGACAGCTCCTACCGAAGGATTGTTTGAAAAAGCGACTTTCGCAAATGCCAGTGGTTCACCTGTCGAAGCATCAATTACTTCGCCACGTAATTTTTGACCTGAATAATTGAAAGTAGGAATATTTCTTCCGGTCACATTTTTTGCCTGCGGATAATTGTTGTAATTCAAATACCATTCTTGTAAAATTGGTTCTTTCGAATTTTCGTATGGATCATTCGTTGACAAAACCAAATCCACCTCTTTCCATTCAATTCCAGTACTTTGATTTACGAGTGCTTTTGCTTCCAAGCGAACCGGTTTTCCAATTCCATCGCTGCGTAAATCGTAATATGGAGTCCAAGATGCGCGTGGAGAAATGTAATTGAAATCAAAAGTTGAATTGGTTGTATTTGCAACATCCACTTCAACCAAAATTTCGGTAAAATTGATTACCGGTTTACTTTGACGCGTTTGAATTTCCTGCTCAACCTTATTGATTTCTTTTTGAAGCGTTTCTAACTCTTTAATTATAACAGTTTGACGACCAACAATCTCCAACATTTTCACATGAATAAATGCATAAGCCTCTTTCAACTCAGAAACTTTCATTCCTACTTCAGAGCCTTTTAAATCGCTGTTTAATTGCAATAAATTTTTGTCATTTTGCAAAATCGAATATTCATCTCGCAACAATTGATCTTTGTCATAAAGCATGTTTTTACGCTTGTTCAACTCTTCGATTTCGGTGATACTCATTTTCAAATCTTCGTAATTTTTACGAGTTGAAACAGATAATATCGTTAAATCTCCAGTGGCTTTCAATTGCACGGAATTCGGATCCATGTAGTCAGTCAATTTTTCAAACACCAAGATTTGTCTTCCAGGATTTAATTCTGTTTTCTTTTGATGTTGCACTTGTGCACCTTGGAAAAAGATAGTCACTTTGTCAATCGACGACGACAATTTGATTTCTTTTTGACCGAAAGTGAAGAAGGAAATGCAAACAAAAAATAATATTAATCTCATAATTTCTAATTTTTATTATTCGATGTAAAGCACATATCCTTTTTGATAATCCACTGAGTAATCAAAGTTCAAGATTTTACTTTGAGAAGGATCTAAGATGAAATTCCACGTAATAATTCCTGAATTTTCGGCGATTTTTCCTTCCAAATATTCCCCACGTTTCACTTTGATGTCTTCTAAGTTTGAAATTGGGAATTGATCTTTGATATAGATTGGAATTTTCGCGCCACCATTGTTTTTTAACTTGATTTCCCAAGCAACATCCACTTTTTGGCGAGAACCGATGGTTTTGTTTTTGCTTTTTTCAGAAATTTTCTTGCGCTCCATTTGGATTTTGTTGTCTTTTCCTAATGAGAATGACAATGTATCTTTGGTAGAATTGACATCGATGTACGTTTTTCCAATGTAAGTTCCATCGAAATATAAATTAGATTCTCCATTCAGCAAATTCAATTTCTCCCAACCGGAAACTTGCGCAACCAAATAAACCGACGGATCTAATTTTGGAACCGCATGGTATTCGTAATTCGCAGGAAGCGTGTAATTCGAAATTTGAACGCGTTGATCTTGTCCATTTGATGGAATTGTCATTTTAGTTTGGATTGAATACTCAACACGCAAGTCTTTTTTGATTGCAGTTGCCGTAACATTTCTTGCTGCTTGTTCAGCTTTCATGTCGGCATCCCAATTGTAAGACGCTGATTTTTGTTTTGAATTTTTCTTTCTACTTCCTCGCGTTTGCATTTCAACATCCAACGTCGCAAGACTCATAGGAGTATTATAAGTCCCGTTTGTGCTAATCGATGCTGGTGAAGAAGCATTTGACCAAGTATAATTTTGTCCTCCATATCCTGCAGAAAGTTGTGTCGCACTTCCAGTTGCCATTGTAGCATTGGTATTCATCACAATCGCTTCTGGTTGTAGGAAAAATTTCACATACGGCGCGTTGATGTATTGTTGAGAAGTGGTGTAGCCCACATAAGTTGCATTGATATAATGCTCGCCTTTTGGTACAATTAATTCAAATTTCCCATCAAAATCAGTGACTGCAGACGTTTGTGGATAGGAATTGAAACTAATTTTTGCGAATGATAATGGTTCACCAGTTGAAGCATCAATCGCTTCTCCTCTTATTTTTTGTCCTGAATAGTCGAAAGTCGGAATCGTTCTTCCGCTTACATTTTTCGGTTGAGGATAATTGTTGTAATTCAAATACCATTCTTTCAAAATGGGTTCTTTTGAATTTTCATAAGGATCATTGGTTGACAAAACCAAATCAATGTCTTTCCATTCTACTCCTGTGTTTTGATTCACCAAAGCTTTGGCTTCCAAGCGAACTGGTTTTCCGATTCCGTCACTTCTTAAATCATAATAAGGCGACCAAGAAGCACGAGGAGAAATATAATTGAATTCAAATGACGCATTGGTTGTTTTGTCAACATCAACTTCCACCAAAATTTCGGTGTAATTGGTTACTGGTTTACTTTGGCGTGTGTCAATTTCCTGCTCGATTTTATTGATTTCTTTTTGCAATTTTTCCAATTCTTTCACCAAAACAGTTTGTCTATTGACAATTTCTTCCATTTTGATGTGAATGAATGCATAGGCTTCTTTCAATTCAACCACTTTCAAACCAACTGTTGTGCCTTTTAAATCGCTATTTCTTTGCAACAAATTTTTGTCATTTTGCAAAATTGCATATTCATCACGCAACAATTGATCTTTGTCATAAAGCTGATTTTTCTTGTTGTTCAACTCTGTGATTTCAGAATTGGTCATTTTTAAATCTTCGAAATTTTTCCTTGTCGAAACAGATAAAATTGTCAAATCTCCCATGGCTTTTAACTGCACAGAATTGGGATCCATGAAATCAGTCAATTTTTCGAAAACCAACACTTGTCTTCCAGGTTTTAATTCAGTTTTCTTTTGATGTTGAATTTGAGCACCTTGAAAAAATACAGTTACTTTTTCGATGCTTGAATTCAGTTTAACTTCCTTTTGCGCAGTCAATGAAAACGCAATGAAAAGAAATGCAAATGTTACTTTCATGAATATTTAAATATTTAAATCAATAGTACCTTAAAACTAAGATGCCAAAACGTTCAAAATTCCATACGGATTTTGAATTTAATTCTAAATGTACTGTTTTTTATCTGAAATCACTTCGAGAATGACATCTGAAATTCAAAACTCAATGTTTACTTTTGGACAAATCATATCACATGGAAAATTTAGAGCAATTGAAAAATCAATTCTACATTCGCAAGGATTTGACTTTCTTGAATTTTGGGTCATTTGGTGCTTGTCCAAAACCTATTTTTGAGGATTATCAACGTTGGCAATTGGAGTTGGAACAAGAACCTGTTCAATTTATAACGGTTTCAGGAATCGAATATCTGAAAAAATCGCGTGAAGCGTTGGCAAATTTTCTGACTTGCGATGCAGATGATTTAGTTTTTATGATGAATCCTTCGTATGCAATGAACACCGTGGCGAAAAGTCTAAACCTCCAAGCTGGAGATGAAATCTTGGCAACAGATATCGAATATGGTGCTTGCGATAAAACTTGGGATTTTATATGTGAAGAAACTGGTGCAAAATACATTAGACAAAAAATTCAACTGCCTTTGGTTTCAAAAACACTGTTCATAGAAGATTTTTTTGCAGGGTTGACTTCCAAAACAAAAATGGTATTTATCAGTCAAATTACCAGTTCAACAGGTTTGATTTTACCTGTTAAAGAAATCTGCGAAATTGCAAAATCAAAAGGATTAATGACTTTTGTCGACGGCGCGCACGTTCCAGCACAAGTTGATTTAAATTTATCCGAATTGAAAGCTGATTTTTACATCGGCGCTTGCCATAAATGGATGATGACTCCAAAAGGCTGTTCGTTTCTATACGCAACGAAGGAAGCACAAAAAATATTAAAGCCCTTGGTTGTGAGTTGGGGTTACAAAAGTATTTTCCCAAGTGAATCCACTTTTTTAGACCATCATCAAATGACTGGAACGCGAGATTTTTCTGCGTTTTTGACTGTACCAAAAGCCATTGAATTTTTAGAAAAAAATGATTGGAAAGCAGTTCGAAAAGCTTGCCACGAATTGGGTTTGAAAAATGTTAAACGCTTTTGTGAGTTACTCAATTCGAAACCATTGGCGCCATTGACAAATGAATTTTACGGTCAACTATTTAGTATTCCAATTCAAACCAAAGAACCTGAAAAACTTCAAAAATTGCTTTTCAATCAATACAAAATAGAAATTCCTGTGATGCGTCAAGACGAGTCAATTTACATCAGATATTCCATTCAAGTCTTCAATTCGCAAGCTGATTTGGATATTCTTTTCGATGCTTTGACAGAGATAAAAAATGAAACGGACTTGATTTCTTAAGTTCACGGTTTTTGAGCTTTCTTATTCTATTTTAATATATTTACATTCAATCCAATTATCAGTTTTATGACATTTTCATTCAAAAAAGTATTCAAACATTTAACCTTTTACGTATTAGTTGCCATCGTTGCTGGAATTTTATTGGGACATTTCTTTCCAACGCAAGGATTGAAAATGGAGAAAATTGGAACTTACTTCATTGATATCATCAAAGTTTTCATTGGACCAATTATTTTCTTGACAATCATTTTGGGAATCAGTTCCATGGGCAACATGAAAAAAGTGGGTCGTATTGGATTTAAATCATTGCTCTATTTTGAAATTGTAACAACAGTTTCCTTAGCGATTGGTGTGGGTGTAGCATTGTTGGTAAAACCAGGAAATATAGATCGAACAAAGTTAACGATTGGCGATGTCAGCAAATATACAAGCAAAGCAGATGAACCATTTAGTTGGTTGCACTTTATAGAATCAAATTTTACGATTCAAGTCCTCATTGTTGCAATAGTACTTGGGATTTTGTTGAATTACTATTCTAAGAAAGAAAAAGTAATCACGGTACTTGAACAAGCTTCACATTATGTATTCAAAGCCTTGAAATATGTCATGTATTTGGCGCCAGTTGCCGCTTTTGGAGCAATGGCTTTTACAGTTGGGAAGTTCGGTTTGCATACGCTTGTTCCATTGGGTAAATTGATGTTATGTGTTTATATCACCATGGCACTTTTCATTTTCCTGATTTTGGGCGGAATTATGAAATTTTACGGTTTGAACATTTTCAAATTTTTGCGATACATCAAAGAGGAATTATTGATTGTTTTAGGAACATCATCTTCGGAATCTGCATTGCCAACCTTGATGAATAAACTTGAAACAGCTGGTTGTAGCAAATCAGTTGTTGGATTGGTTGTTCCAACTGGTTATTCATTCAATTTGGATGGCACTTCTATTTACCTTTCAATGGCAGCGATTTTCTTGGCACAATTGTACAATGTTCCCTTGAGTTTCACAGAAATCATGATTTTGATTGGCATTTTGATGCTCACTTCGAAAGGAGCCGCAGGCGTTGCAGGAAGCGGATTTGTCGTACTTGCTTCTACATTGTCATCCATGCATACCATTCCGTTGGAAGGATTGGGTTTTTTGTGGGGAGTTGACAAATTTATGAGCGAAGCACGTGCCATCACAAACATCATTGGAAATGGCGTTGCGACCATTGTAATTGCCAAAAGTGAAAAGGAATTTAACGAAGAAACTTACTGCAAAGAGATCAATTAACTTCTCCTTTTGCTTGAGTAGTTTTCAAAGTCTTCACACATTTCTTGATCGAACTGCTGTGTGACACTAATTGGAATAAATTCTTCGATTACGTTCGTTTCATCCAATCCAAAATCTTCTGAAGACTTCAATCCTAATTTCTTTATGAATCTGTAAACCTTCACCGTGATAATTTGGAAGGCTGTCAATTTGTTATCGGTAGCAACTCTAGAATTTAAAATGATAAATTTGAAATCAGTCTCTTCAAATTTTCCTCTCACACTTTCAAAAATACTATCGCCAGTTAATTCACCTTTTTCAATCATATTTTGGTGAATCTTTCTCAGCATAAATTCGATTCTGTGTTCTTCTTTGAAACCCAATTGAAGCGAAACGTAGTAACAATGTTTATCAATAACTTCATTCACAGAGTAATTAATTCCCCATGGTTCAGTTTTGATATCCAAATGCAAGAACCAAATAATATTTGCTTTTCTCGGTTTTTTTCTGAAAAGTGAATAGAAAACTGTCGCATCCAACTTTGTTGCTTTATCACTTCTTGTTGGATAAACTAGATTCGTTGCTTCATATGCAACTCCATGATCATTCCTCACGGCATTCAAAAGAGGAATTACTTTACTCATGTGCACATACTCTGTAATCCTACTTCTCAACTTTCTCGCCATATAAAAGATGTAAAGGAAAAAGAAGAATATGATCGAAAGTAATAATGTAAACCAACCACCATGAACAATTTTACCAAGGTTGGAGAACAAGAAAAGCGACTCAATTGAAACTAAAATCAAGAAAATTGTCAAATAAAACCCCTTTGCTTTTGGATATTTGAAAAACAACCAATAGCATAATAAATAAGAAGACATTACCATATTGATTGTAATAGCCATACCGTAAGCTGCTTCCATATTCTCAGCTTTTCTGAATACCGCGATAACGACCAAACAGCCAATCATTAAAAACCAATTAATCGATGGAATGTAAATTTGTCCATGATGATCTGTTGGATATTTCACTTTTAAATTGGTCCAAATCTTCAACTTTACAGCCTCATTCATTAAGGTGAAAACACCTGTAATTAATGCTTGTGAAGCAATGATTGTAGCTGCTGTTGCCAAAGCAATGACATACGGCACCATTTCTTTTGGCACCATGGCGTAAAAAATGGTTTGTTTTGGCTCCAATGCAAAACCTGGTGTAAGGGTCATTGCAGCTTGTCCGAAATAATGTATAACTAGAATAATACTGATAAATCCCCAGCTCATTCTGATATTTGCCTTTCCACAATGGCCCAAATCTGAATACAAGGCTTCTGCTCCAGTTGTACAAAGAAAAACTGCACCTAAAACCCAAAACCCACCTGGTGTGTTAACCACCATATTGTAAGCATAGTATGGATTAATTGCTTTTAACACAAAAGGATTGTTTCCAATTTGTGAAAGTCCTAAATAAAGCAAAAGCATGAACCACAGCATCATAATTGGTCCAAAAGCTTTTCCTATTAAAACGGTTCCAAATTGTTGGATTGCAAAAAGTGCGAAAATTATTCCTACAACAATCGGAATCGTTGGTATATCTGGATAAATCGTGTTCAATCCTTCTACAGCAGATGAAATTGAAATTGCTGGTGTAATGAAACCATCAGCCATCAACGTTGCACAACCAATGAGAGCAGGAATGATAATCCATTTGGCACGTTTTTGTTTCAACAAGGCATAAAGAGCAAAAATCCCACCTTCTCCTTTGTTGTCGGCATTTAATGCAAAATATATATACTTAACAGTAGCCAACAAAATCAAAGTCCAAATTACAGAAGACAATCCTCCTAAAATTATATCTGGATTGATATTTTTACCTCCATCAGTTATCGCTTGAAAAACGTACAATGGAGAAGTTCCAATGTCCCCAAAAACAATTCCGATTGTGATGATTACACCCGCAAAACTAAGGGGCGTCTGATGCAATGACTTGTTCGATGATTTCATCAAAAAATTATTTTATAAAAACCAAAAAAAGCAGACCGTTTTAAGTTTTTCCTCTCAAACGGCGCTGCTTAATTTCGTAGCAAATGTAATACAATAGTATTTGAATAAACAAATGTTTTTTTAATAATTTTTAATCAAAAATGAAAAAATAAAAATGCAAAAAAAAAGTTGACCAAATTGATCAACTTTTAGCTTACAAAAAAAAGTAATTCACTATCTTATATAATCCTGAAAAAAGGTTTCAACATCATAATCTTTCCCAGACATAGAAATCTCTTTTACACCTACACTAACCAAAAATCTTACAATAACATGTTTAGATACATCATCATTTTTTAACATTGTAATCTTAGCACTATTTGATTTGGCATCAAAATTTACCGTAAAATATTGTGTGTAGTAACTAGCTGCTTTTGTTACTTGCTCGGCAGTAATTGAACCTGGAAGTTGAAACACATAATTGCCTTTTTCTTTACCAGCAGCGAATTTTTCTGCATTTTCAATCTTTGCTTTCGTTGGAGTATCTTGAGCTGACACAGTTCCACCTAGAAATGCAATCAATACTAATGTTAAGATTTTTTTCATCTTTCAAATTTAATTTGGTTGTTTCTATGACGACTGAATTATCCAAAAAGTTGTTTCAGTCCTAATTTTTCCGAAATTTACAATTATTTTGCCAAAAATATGAAAACTGAGTTTGAATTAGCAGGATTTTATGAATTAAATCAATTGGAAGCTGGCTGTGACGAAGCTGGTAGAGGTTGTTTGGCTGGTCCGGTTGTTGCCTCAGCAGTGATTTTACCACCCGACTTTAAGCATCCTTGGCTGAATGATTCAAAACAATTGACGGAAAAAAAACGCCAAATTCTCAGACCAATTATTGAGAAAGAAGCAATTTCTTGGGCTGTGGCATATATAGATCATGAAAAAATAGATCAAATAAATATTCTAAACGCCAGTATTTTGGCTATGCATGAAGCCGTCGACCAACTTAAAGTGAAACCAGATTTTTTACTTATCGACGGAAATCGATTTAAAAACCATGCGATTCCACATCAATGTTTCGTGAAAGGTGATGGAAGATTTAAATCGATTGCAGCAGCATCCATTTTAGCGAAAACACATCGAGATGAATTCATGGAAATTTTAGACAAAGATTATCCAGCATATCGTTGGTCAAAAAACAAAGGTTATCCGACAGAAGACCATAGAACTGCGATTAAAAATCACGGTTTTACGCCATTTCATCGTTTGACATTTGCTGTGAAAGATGTTGGTCAGATGAGTTTGGAGCTGTAAGATCTTTTTTCTTTTTCAACGCCCAGCGCAATACAAAAAAAGCAATAAATGCGAAAAAAGCACCAGCAAAAAACGGTGATCCATACGCAAAGGGAGATTTTTCCCACACAACTTTTGAAGTTGAATAAATGTACATCATAAATGGTGGTCCAATGATTTCTGCCAAACTCATCAAGCTTGTGAACACTCCTTGCAATTCGCCTTGTTCATTGTTTTCAGTTTGACCAGATACAATCGAGCGAATAGCAGGATCTACAATTCCTGAAAGTGCATAAGGCAAAATCATTACATACATCATCCAACCATAAGGAATCAAACCGATCCCAGCAGTGACTAAAACCAAGGTAACTAAACCTAAAGTTGCAGTTCCCTTCTCTCCTAATTTGGCTACAATCCAACCTGATAATCCACCTTGAACCAAGCCAAAGCAAACACCAACTACCGCCAAAGAAATACCAACGTATTTTTCTGTCCAGCCGAATTTTTCCATCGTGTAATAATTCCAAACGGTATGCACAGCCATGTTTGCCATTAAAACTAAAAACACTACAACAAACAAATACTTTGTCTTTTTAAATCTTTGCAATTGTTTGAAAGCACCAAGCGGATTTGAACGTTTCCAATCAAATGCTCTGCGATCAGAAACAGGCAAAGATTCCTTGAGCACAAAAAATCCGAAACAAAAATTCAACAAAGAAAAAATCGCAGCAACCATAAAAGGTGCTCGCGTACCAAAATCCGCCAACAAACCGCCGATTCCAGGCCCTAAAACAAAGCCAATTCCGAAAGCAGCGCCTATCATCCCAAAGTTTTTTGCTCTGTTTTCAGGCGTTGAAATATCAGCGATATATGCTGCTGCGGAAGTATAACTCGCACCAAAAATTCCTGCAACAGATCGACCTAAAATCAACCAAAATAAATCAGGCGCAAAAAACATAAATAAATAGTCGATTCCCATTCCAAAAACGGAAACCAACAAAATAGGTCTTCGTCCAAATCGATCGCTCAAACTGCCGATGAGTGGCGAAAACATAAATTGCATGAATGCATAAGCGCCCATCACCCAGCCAAAATAGGCAGAAGAATGTTTCAAACTTACATGTGCAGTTTCAGAAATTAATCTCGGAAATGAAGGAATAATTATTCCCAACCCAATTGAATCGATGCAAATGGTAATTAAAATAAATAGCAATGCGTTTTTGGAAACGTTTTCAGATTTCATGTCTCAAAATTAAGTATTTGGATTAGTTCAACAAAAAAACCCCCTGATAAATCAGAGGGTTTTTTCTCACTTTGTTGGCCCACTAGGGCTCGAACCTAGACTCTTCGGTACCAAAAACCGACGTGTTGCCAGTTACACCATGGGCCATTGACGGGTGCAAATTTAGACAATTGTTTTATTCTGACAAGTGATTTTTAAAAAAAATGAAAAAAAGTAGACATAATTATTTAACTCAAAATTAATTTATATTATTCTAATTTGATTTTCAATTAATTAAATAAAGATTACAAAGAATATTTCTTCATTTTTATTCAAACACTTGAACCACGCACATTCATTTGCGTATTCCTTTTGTCTTTGATTAATTTTATGTTTTCCGTTTAAATGCAGAAAAACAACAGTTCAACTAGATGACAAATATTGTATAAAAAACTATAAAACATGTATTTACAAAGAAAATTAATGATTTTTAAATCTTCAATCATTGAAAGTCTTGATATATTCTTAAATTCGCACGTTAAATTGTGGCTAAAACAGTAAAGACAGACAATAAACTGCTGAAAAAACTGTTAATTCCACCAAAGAAAATCAAATGAACTACAAAAAGCTGAATGTCTATTTAGGTTGGTTGGTATTTTTAATTGCCACCATTGTTTACTTTATCACCATTGAAGATACGGTGAGTTTATGGGACTGTGGTGAGTACATCACTGCTGCATACAAACTTGAAGTTGGTCACCCTCCTGGCGCACCATTATTTATGTTGTTGGGAAGATTATTCTCATTTTTTGCTGATCCTGAAGGCGTAGCAGTTTGGATCAATCGTATGTCTGCATTATCAAGTTCAGCGACAATTTTGTTCATGTTTTGGTCCATTACAATGCTGGCCAAGAAGATGGTTTATCAAAAAGCCAGAACATTCTCTAAAGGCGATATGATTGCTGTTTTAGGAAGTGGATTAGTTGGCGCTTTGGCATATACTTTTACTGATTCATTTTGGTTTTCAGCAGTTGAGGGTGAGGTTTATGCAATGTCATCTTTATTTACCGCGATGATTTTCTGGGCAATCCTTAAATGGGACGAAGAAATGGAAGCTATCAAACATGGTGAATTAGATGGTTCTCATAGTCCAATGCGTTGGATGATTTTGATTATGTTCTTGTTTGGTTTGGCAATCGGAGTCCACTTACTAGGATTATTGGCTGTGCCCGCAATCGCCTATGTAATCTACTTTAACCAATGGAAAACTGTCAATCTAAAGGGATTCTTTTTAACGGGAATCATTTCTATTTTCGCATTAGGATTTATTCAAGAGGGAATTATTCCTGGTACAATTTCTTTGGCATCTAAATTTGAAATCGCCTTCGTGAATAGCATGGGAATGCCGTTTTATTTAGGGGGCATGTTCTTTTTCTTTTTGTTGATTATTGGTTGTGTTTTCCTTGTGCGTTGGAGCAGAAAACACAATAAACCTCTTATCAATGCAATTGGCCTTGGATTCATCGTGTTTTTGATTGGATACGGATCTTTTGCAACCATCGTTATTCGTTCAAGTGCAAATACACCTTTGGACGAAAATGATCCTGAAAACTTGGTTACTTTGCATGCTTATTTGAAACGTGAACAATACGGTAGTTGGCCAATTTTGTACGGTCCATATTGGAATTCAGCAACTGACGATGTTGAAAAATTTGGCGATAAATCTAAGTTCTATGCTAGAAGATTCGTTGTTACTAGAGCTGATGCAGATCTCAAAGCATTCAAAAGTGAGGCAATCGCGACTAAATACGCCCGAAATCTAGGCAGAAATTATGAGGTCGTAGAGAAGTATTACGTGACAAATGAAGAATTCAGAAAACATCAGGAGCCTGTTTACATTCAAAATACATTCTTCCCAAGGATGTTCTGGAATCAAGAATCTGATGCAGCTAAGATCAATGGATACAAAGAATGGTCTGGCTACAGTGCGAATAATGATGTTGATTTATCTACGGCAGAAATTGGAGTTGATGGAAAAAGACTTCCTACTTTTGGAGAAAACTTAACTTATTTTGCACGTTACCAAGTAAATTGGATGTATTGGAGATACTTTATGTGGAACTTCGCTGGACGTCAAAATGACATTCAAGGTCATGGAGATCAAATGCGAGGCAACTGGTTGTCAGGTGTTTCGGCAATTGATGAAATTCGCTTAGGAGCGCAGGGTGAAAACGCACCAACATTTACTACACACAATGAGGGACACAATACTTTCTTCTTTTTGCCTTTAATCTTAGGATTTATAGGAATGTTCTTTCATTTTTACAGAGCACCAAAAGATGCATTTATTGTTTTATTGACATTCATTTTCACAGGAATGGCCATTGTGGTTTACCTGAATCAAAAACCGTTTGAACCAAGAGAGAGAGATTATGCCTACGCAGCCTCTTTCTATGCATTTGCCATGTGGATTGGATTGGGTGTATTTGCCCTCTATGAAGCATTCAAATCATTTGGCAAGAAGGAATTTGTTGGATTTGGAATTATTGCCGGTGCAGGAATTCCAGTTTGTTTGATTTTTGATGTTGCAGCAGGTGAAGGTTATCCTGTGGTAATGTCATGGTTATTCATGGCTTTCGTTGCAATTATTGCACTTGGAATCATGGCAGCACTAGGTAAAAAATCTAGAAATGAAGCAATTGGCGCTTCGCTAGCAGTGATTTTAACATTGGGGATTCCTCTTTTAATGGCTTTCCAAGGCTGGGATGACCACGACAGAAGCGACAAAACTTCAGCGAGAGATTTGGCATATAATTATTTGCAGTCTTGTGCTAAAAACGGAATCCTATTTACCAATGGTGACAATGATACATTCCCATTATGGTACTTACAAGAAGTTGAAGGAAAACGCACAGATGTTCGTGTTTGTAATCTTTCATTGATGGGTACAGATTGGTACACAGATCAAATGAAAATGAAAGCATATGATTCAGATCCACTTCCAATCAAATTTACGGAAGATCAAATCATGATGTATGCCGGAAGTACTGATCAAGTTTACTTCTTATCAATGTTTGAAATGATGCGTTTTGGTGTTCCAAAAACAAGTATTGAAAATATTTACAATACTAAAATCAAATTCAATAAGGTTCCGTTCAAACAGTCTTTTGAAACATTACGTAAAGGAATGTTGGCTGTAGCAAACACATTAAAAGCCAAAGATCCTGAAGCAGAAGGTAAATTGAATACTATCAAAACGAATTTAGGTGTTGTAATTGAAAATCCAACAGCTGCGGACATTGAAGTAACAATTAATTATGCTTTGGATATTTTTGCTGGCTATTCAGGTGGAACAATTGAAGGTGAACAAGAACCACTTCAACAATTGCAATCATCGTTAGTTGACTGGGAAAAACCTTGGGATTATTTACCTATAAAAGAAGCAATGGCTTTCACAAGAGATGACAATAACATGTTCTCAACTCGAGGCAGCAGAATGCGTATTTTCCCTAGTAAAGGATTTATTTTGCCAATCAATAAAGCAAACGCCCTAAAATCAGGAATTATTGAAGCAAATGAAGTTTCATCTGTAGCGAAAGAAATAAGATTCAGCATCGACAAGCAATACTTGACAAGAGAACAGTTGATGATGATGGATATTCTAGCTAATAATGAATGGAAACGATCTATTTATTTCTCATCTCCTTATGGTTCAAGCGTATCAATTGCATTATTCCAGGCTGGTTTTGTGAAACAAAATGGAATTGTTTATGAATTATCGCCTGTGAAAGCAAAAGACAATAATCCGGTGAACATAGAAAAAATGTACAAAAACATCATGGAAGTGTACGACTATGGTAAAATGAACCAAAAAGGCGTTCTCACTGATTACTACTCTCGACGTCACACAAGTCAATTCAGAACAAACTTTGCCAAATTAGCAGAAACCTATGTGCGTGATGCTGAATTTGAAATCGCGAGAAAAGAAAATTATACTTCGCAAATTGCACGTTTCAGGGCTGCAGGAAATAATAGCACCGCTGATTCACTGAAAAATGTGATTGCTGGTGCTGATGAAAGAGCGGCAAAAAATAACAAAAAAGCCATTGCCTTGATTCAAAAATCATTGAAAGTTATGCCAGTGGAATTGGTGATTGATTATGGTGAACCAAATCCTGATGGTCGCGAGATGAAAGGTGCCGATGGTGCTTCTTACCAAAGTTTTGCTGATGGAAGTTTGCATGATTATGTAAGTATTCTATACAGAGCTGGAGATAAAGCTGGAGCAGAAAAATTAGGCGCTCAAATTGCAGGTGAATTGGAAACAATTTTCAATTATTTCGAAAACAGTTCTGCAGTTATTGTTTCAAGAAATAAGACAGATCTTGTTTCTGCATTGAGTAATTACATGACCATTGCAATGATTGCCTCAGATGCTGAACTTGGAAATCCAACTGGTGCTTTGGCAACAAGAATGAGTAAGAAAATCAGACATCTGTATCAAAATGTTTTTGAACAAAAATACAGAGACTTGAAAGACTTATCTGTTGAAAGCGGTGAAGGCGCTAGAACTGGCTACGGATCAATGTTGACAGAATTAAAAGGACATTTGGATGCTGTTGGAATGCAATTCGGATACATTCAAAGACCTGTTGAAACTGCTCCATCACCATCAGCTGGTGGTGCAAGTGGATTAACTCCTGAGCAAATCAAACAATTGATGGAAGCACAAGGTCAAGCGCAAGAATAAATTAACCAATGAAGTTATACAAAACCCCACGTTTTTTGCGTTTGATTTTCAAGCGAAGAACGTGGGGTTTTTCTTTGGACAAAAATGCCATCTATCTGACTTTTGATGATGGACCTCATCCAGATATTACTCCGTGGGTTTTGGATTTCTTGAAAGAAAAAAACTTGGTTGCAACTTTCTTTTGCGTGGGTGAAAATGTGTTACGCTATCCTGAAATTTATCAACGCATCCTAGACGAAGGTCATGCCGTTGGAAATCACACGATGAAACATCTAAACGCACTCAAAGTAAAACCAAAAGATTATTTGAAATCAATTGAAGATGCGCAGAAAGTGATACAATCCAAACTTTTCAGACCGCCTTATGGGAGACTCACTCCTACTTTAGCAAAAAAAATCAGAAGTAAATACAAAATTGTGATGTGGTCTTGGCTTTCTTATGATTTTGACAAAACCATTTCTATTGAAAAAATTCTTGAAAAAGGAGAAAAGCAAATCAAAGGCGGAGATATTTTAGTATTACATGACAATCCTAAAATCACCGAACGACAAAAAGAACTTTTACCAGCGTTAATAGAGCTAATTTCTGCTAAAAAACTTGAATTCAAAATATTGAAAGCAGAAATTTAATTCAACCTTTTTATTTTTTTGCAAAAATCTTTGAATACCAAAATTTCTAGTTTACCTTTGTAGCAGTTCATTTATATATAACTTATTAAGAAAGGTGGAGGGACAGGCCCTACGAAACCTTGGCAACCTATCGCAAGAAATTGAGAAAAGGTGCCAAATCCGATCAGTCAATAGGCTGAAAAGATAAGTTCATGTTTGTTTTCCAAACTTTCTTAATGTATTTTATAATTTCATTTTTAGTCTACTCGATTGAATTTGAATGAATTTACATTTGAAAAAACATGAATAAAATTCAAGAAATACTCGAAAAAAGAATCCTTGTACTTGACGGTGCAATGGGTACGATGATTCAAAGACATAAACTCGAAGAAGAAGATTTTCGCAAAGGTTGGTTTGAAAGTCACCATAAATCTTTGAAAGGAAACAATGATTTATTGTCGTTGACAAGACCAGAAATTATTGAAGACATTCATCGCCAATACTTTGAAGCAGGAGCTGACATTGCTGAAACCAATACTTTTTCAGGAACAACAGTCGCTCAAGCGGATTATGATTTAGAAGATTTCGTCTATGAAATCAATTATCATTCAGCGAAAATTGCGAGAAAAGTAGCAGATGAATTTACAGCTCTAAATCCTAATAAACCAAGATTTGTTGCGGGATCTATTGGTCCAACGAATAGAACTGCGAGCATTTCACCAGATGTAAATGATCCTGGATTCAGAGGAATTACATTTGATGAATTGGTTACTGCTTATTATCAGCAAGTGGGAGCTCTTGTCGATGGGGGCGTTGACATTTTATTGGTCGAAACAGTTTTTGATACCTTGAATGCAAAAGCAGCCTTGTTTGCAATTGACTCTTATTTTGAAGATAAAAATGTGCACCTACCAATTATGGTTTCAGGAACAATCACCGACCAAAGCGGAAGAACATTAACGGGGCAAACAACTGATGCTTTTTTGATATCGGTTTCTCACATGCCATTATTAAGTATTGGACTAAACTGTGCGTTAGGCGCATCTATGATGCGGCCATATTTGCAAATTTTAAGTAAACAAGCGACGTTTGGTGTCAGTGCGCATCCAAATGCAGGTTTGCCGAACGAATTTGGAAAATACGATGAAACGCCTGAATTAATGGGTGACCAAATCAAAACTTTTCTAGAAGAAAATTTAGTAAATATTATTGGTGGATGCTGCGGTACAACACCGGAACACATCAAAGTGATTGCAGATTTAGCGAAGGAATATCAACCGAGGCAAGTGCAATTTGCAGGGAATTGAGAGTATGAAAGAAAATAAGGTCGCTTTGAAATTATTTTTTTCTCTAAATAAAAATTAGAATAAAATTGTAAAATATAGAATGTTAAATTGTTAGGCAAATAATATTTCCACTTTTTTTCCTTCACCATCTTTAAAAACATGAGTCTTCCTCCATTAAAATTATCAGGTTTAGAACCATTAATCGTAACTCCAGAATCGAATTTTATCAATATCGGAGAGCGAACAAATGTTACTGGTTCACGTGCATTTTTAAGAATGATTAAAGAAGGTCAATACGAAGAAGCATTATCCGTTGCGCTTGAGCAAGTGCAAGGAGGAGCGCAGATTATTGATGTGAACATGGACGAGGGAATGATTGATGGAAAAGCTGCCATGATTAAATTTTTGAATTTGATGGCATCCGAACCCGACATTTCGAAAATTCCAGTCATGATTGACAGTTCGAAATGGGAAATCATTGAAGCTGGTTTGAAATGCATCCAAGGGAAAGGAATTGTCAATTCAATTTCCTTGAAAGAAGGTGAAGCAAATTTTATTGAACAAGCCAAAAAAATCAAGCGTTATGGTGCCGCAGTAATTGTAATGGCTTTTGATGAAAATGGGCAAGCAGATAGTTACCAACGAAGAATTGAAATTTGTGAACGTTCGTACAAAATCTTGGTCGACGTTGTCAAATTTCCTGCACAAGACATCATTTTCGATCCCAATATTTTTCCAGTTGCGACTGGAATGGAAGAGCACAACAATAACGCGTTGGATTTTTTCAATGCAACCAAGTGGATTCGAGAAAATCTTCCTGGAGCACATGTTAGTGGTGGTGTTTCAAATGTTTCATTTTCTTTTCGTGGAAATGACAAAGTGCGTGAAGCGATGCATTCTGTTTTCCTTTACCATGGAATCAAACATGGAATGGACATGGGAATTGTGAATCCTTCGATGTTAGAAATTTACGACAACATAGACCCGATATTATTGGAACATGTTGAAGATGTAATTCTCAATCGCAGACCTGATGCCACAGAAAGATTATTGGAATTAGCAGAAACCGTAAAAGGCGATGGTAAAAAGAAAGAAGTTGATCTAAGTTGGCGACAGAAACCTGTTCAGGAAAGACTGTCTTATGCCTTGGTAAAAGGCATTGTTGAATTTATTGAAGAAGATACTGAAGCCTGCAGACTGCTTTATCCAAGACCCATTGAAGTGATCGAAGGTCCCTTGATGGATGGCATGAACATTGTCGGAGATTTATTTGGTAGTGGAAAAATGTTTCTTCCACAAGTGGTGAAATCTGCACGTGTAATGAAAAAAGCAGTTGCTGTTTTGTTGCCATACATTGAATTAGAAAAAGCTGGTGCAAGTTCCTCTGCAGGGAAAGTTTTAATGGCAACAGTCAAAGGAGACGTGCATGACATTGGGAAAAACATTGTCGGCGTTGTGCTAGGCTGCAACAATTATGAAGTGGTGGATTTAGGAGTAATGGTTCCTGCTGATAAAATCATCCAAGCGGCAATTGATGAAAAAGTTGATATCATTGGTTTGAGCGGATTAATTACTCCTTCTTTGGATGAAATGGTTCATTTGGCCAAAGAAATGGAAAAAGCGAATTTGACTATTCCATTGATGATTGGTGGAGCTACAACTTCCAAAGTACACACAGCGGTTAAAATTGAACAAAATTATACCAAAGGTCAGACTGTCCATGTATTGGATGCCTCGCGTTCAGTAACAGTGGTTGAAAGTTTGTTGGGACAAAGAAAGACTGATTTTGTCGCAGGAATCAAAAGTGAATATCAAAAACTTCGTGAACACCATGAAAAACATAGAAATGCAAAGGTTCTACTTCCGCTGGAAGAAGCAAGGAAGAATGCATTCCAGATTGAATGGAAAAGTGAAGATATTCACAAGCCGAATCAACTTGGTATCCAACAATTGATTGACTACCCTTTAGAAAATTTAGTTGATTACATCGATTGGACGCCTTTTTTCCAAACTTGGGAACTACATGGCAAATTTCCGCAAATTTTAGAAGATAAAATTGTGGGTCGTGAAGCAAAAAGTTTGTTTGAGGACGCTCAAAAAATGTTGCAATCAATCGTTTCAGAAAAATGGTTAACTGCCAAAGCTGTTTATGGAATTTTCCCCGCAAATAGTATAGAAGACGATATTGAAATAAAAAATCCACAGGGAGACGAGATCATTGCGACACAATATACATTGAGACAACAAACACAAAAAGCAGCAGGAGTTCCAAATATTGCACTGTCAGATTTTATTGCTCCAAAAGATATTGGTATTCAAGATTATATAGGTGCTTTTGTGGTAACAACGGGAATTGGATTAGACGAAAAAGTGAAACAATTTGAAGCAGATCACGATGATTATAACTCCATCATGTTGAAAGCATTGGGAGACAGATTAGCAGAAGCTTTTGCTGAAAAATTGCATGAAATTGTAAGAAAAGAAACTTGGGGTTATGCACAAAATGAAAATTTGGGTAATGCTGAATTGATTAAGGAAACTTATCAAGGAATCAGACCAGCACCAGGATATCCAGCTTGTCCAGATCATACAGAAAAAGAAACCATTTTTGAGTTGTTGAATGCGACTTCGATTACTGGAGTTACTCTAACAGAAAGTTTAGCCATGTTTCCAACAGCAGCTGTAAGTGGCTGGTATTTTGCACATCCTCAAGCAAAATATTTTGGTTTAGGAAAAATTACAAGTGAACAAGTTACTTCAATCGCTGAAAGAAAAAATCGAACAAAAGAAGAAATGGAACGTTGGTTAGGAAGTGTAATTCACTAAAAATTGAAAAAATATTTGATTGATTTTTATTTATAATCAATCTTTTTAGTGGATTATTACGTCTGTTTTAATAGCTTTGATGTAACATTAAGTACTGGTATGAGGTTTCTTTTTTTATTATTTACTATTTTTTCATTCGTTGTCAGCTTTTCCCAAGCTCCCAATGCTGATTTTACAGCTTCACCACTATCGATATGTTTGGGCGGAACAATTAATTTTACAAACAACTCAACACCAGGGAATTCAGCAATCACAAATTATTCATGGAATTTTGGAAATGGGCAAACAAGTAATGAAATTAATCCATCTTATACTTATCCTGCACCTGGCACATACACAATCACACTTGCAGTTCAAACAGCAAATGGACAAGCCGATGCAGAAGTTAAGGTTGGGTACATCGTAATTAACCCTTTGCCTTCCGCTTCATTTAATACCCAAGGAATTGGATGTATTGTCCCTTTTGGTGTTGATTATACAAATACTTCTACCACTGGACCTGGAATTACCTATAACTGGAACTTTGGAAATGGGCAAACTTCTACCCTTTTGAATCCAGATACCGTAATTTATAATACCCCCGGAAATTATACTGCTAGTTTATTGGTAACTAACCAAAATTCAGGTTGTAATGCTACGTTCAGCGTACCCATTATAGTTTCAAATTATACAGCTTCAATGATTGCGCCTACAACTGGCTGTACCGGAACGCCGATTCAGTTTCAAAATAACTCAACAATTGGAACAAACTCTTGGAGTTGGAATGGAGGAAATACCCAGACATCCAACGCACAGAACCCAGTTTTCACCTATGACACACCTGGAACTTACACCATAACTTTACAGACACAAAATACCAGTGCTGGTTGTTCATCTAGTGCAACTCAGCAAATAAACATCCTTCCTTCACCTACTCCTTCTTTTACAGCAAATTCCACAACGACAGGTTGTTCTCCCTTGCCCGTAAGTTTTAGTAATACTTCGACAGGAACTGGAACTTTTGTTTGGAATTATGGCGATGGATCTACTTTTGCAGGTCAAAATTCTCCAACACATGCATTTCAAGGAAATGGATCTTACTCCGTAACGCTCGTGATGACGGCTACAAATGGTTGCAAAGACTCTGTAACTTTGGTAAACTTGATTAATTTGTCAGATCCTGTAGTTCAGTTTTCTAGCCCAACAACAGATGGTTGTGCCCCTTTGGCTGTTCAATTCACCGAATTTTCAGTTGCTCAAAATCCTACTTCAGATCCAATAAATAGTTGGTCTTGGGACTTTGGAGATAATACAACTTTTATTGGTCAAAACCCACCGATACACAACTATGGAAGCGGAAGTTTTGATGTTACGCTAACTATTTCAACACTTTCAGGATGCATCGCATCACTCACAATTCCTGATTATATTGTAGTTGGAAATATTGATTTAATCAATTTTACAGCAACACCTGCTCAACAATGCGTTAAAACGCCAATTCAATTTACAAATTTAACATCCATAACAACGCCTCATTCTCCAAATGAAGTTACATATACCTGGGATTTTGGAGATGGCACTTCAGCTTTCGTATCATCCCCAACACACTCATATACAGCTGACACAGGCTTCTTTGATGTGAAACTAATTGTAAGTTTTAGAGGATGTGTTGATTCAGTGACAAAATTCAATATCGTAAAAATTAAAGCACCTATTTCAAGATTTCAACCTTCTTCAAGTTTGTTCTGTAATCCCGGTTCTTTGCCTGTAAACTTGATTGTAAACGATAATTCCTTGATTGGCAAAATCTCTGATGATGTAAAGATGATCTGGCGTTGGGGAGATGGAACCTCTATAACCCTTGAAGATCCTGCACTTGATGATGCCAATTTGGGAACTTCATCACATATTTATTCAAATTACGGTTCCTATCTAGTAACCCAAGTCATTTTTAACTATACAACAGGTTGTACAGATAGCTCACAGACAACCATATACGTTTCTCAAACCAATGCAGTTTTAAGTTTGGCAAATGACTCTATCTGTAAAAGCTCAAATCTTATTTTGGATGGAAGTGGAAGTACATCATCTAATACAATCACCTCTTGGTTGTATGATATGGGAAATGGTGATTTTGCAAATGGACAAAATACCGCCTATTCATACACAATTCCAGGGACTTATGATGTAAGTTTGATTGCAACCAATAATGTAGGATGTAAAGATACGGTGGTCATTAGTCCTTTACATGTGCTAGAATTACCAATTGCTCAAATAAGTTCCGACTTAAATATCGGATGTGCGCCTTTGCTTGTAAATTTCACAAATTCTTCCACAACTCAGGGTTCTAGTCTGCCATTAGAATATTATACTTGGACCTTTCCTGATGACAATTCAACGCAAACAACCACAAATGTAAATACTTCAGTAAACCACACTTTTCAATCTCAAGGAAATTTCAATGTTAGTCTGGTTGCTACTGATATCTTTGGATGTAATTCTGTTCCCGCAACGACTCCTGTTTTAGTAACAAAGCCAAATGCGATTTTTTTGATTGATTCGATTATTTGTGATTTAGAAACGTATGTGACCCAAAATACGACTACTGGAGTTGGCCCGCTTTCATATCAATGGTATTTGGATGGAAATATCGATTCAACAACAACCAATGTAAACGGATTTTTTGATGAAGTACCAAGTAATTCATATACGCATGTTGATCATCAATTAACCCTTGTTGCCACCGATGGAAATGGTTGTAAAGATACCAATACAGTCACACTAGTTGTTTCAATGCCAGTAGCTGGTATCAGTTATACAATGACTGGAGGAGCAGTAAACTCACTTGGAGAATACACTTGTCCGCCCGTATTTGTTGACTTTGAAAATCAAACAGAAAGTTTAGGAGAAATACTTTTCTGGGAATGGAATTTTGGCGATAATGCGAATTTGTCAACTTCTGAAAACCCAAGCAATATTTATGTTTTTCCTGGTGTTTACAGCACATCATTGCACATTATAGATGAATTTGGATGTAATTCGGATACAACACTTTTCAATTATTTAACTATTTTCGGACCAACAGGAGATCCGTCCTTTGTGCAATCAGCTCAATTTTGCGGTCAATTTGTAGAATTTGATATCGATGACGTTACCGATGCAGCTTCATTAGTTTGGAATTTGGGTGACGGTCAATCATTCAGTGATTCTTTGAATTTCGTTTATAACTACACGGATTTTGGCACTTTTATTCCAACTGTAACATTAACTGATTCAAATAATTGCGTTGTTGTTTATCCATTAGATACCATATTCATTTTGGATAACGGTTTGAATGCATTTTATACAGCAAATCCAAATCCAGCAAATTTAGGGGAAGCAATTACTTTCATAGATGGTTCAACTTTCAATACATCACCTATTGTAAATTGGTTATGGCAAATTGGAACCGATACGATGATTTCTAACAATACCAATGCAAATATTTATCAAGGGATTTATTCAACCGGATTTCAAAATACAACATTGATTGTAACTGATCAAGATGGATGTAAATCAAAGTATTCAATACCCATTTTTGTAAATGCAGACTTTGACATGCCTAACGTTTTTACGCCCAATGGCGATAATTCAAACGATTTATTTGTCATTTTTGAAGACATTTTCAATTCGTTTGATGTAGTGATTCAAAATCGTTGGGGTAATGTTGTCTGGAAAAAATCAAACCAAACAGGAGTTTTAATTTGGGATGGGACAGACAATGGAAACGAAAAATGCGGTGATGGTGTTTACTTCTATCAAATTGAAGGGGTTTTGAATGACAATGTAACAACTTTCAAAAAATCTGGATTTGTTACTTTGCTGGATTCCAAATAAAAACAATAAATTCTTTAGTAAATTTTTCTTTTTTTCAAAAGCCAGTTTCAATGTTCATAAATTGACATTGAAAAATCATAAACACTATCTGAATCTTTAGAGATACTGATTAACTTTGTATTTATGGAATATTTGAACGGACTGAATGAAAGTCAGCGCGCTGCGGTGGAACATATCGAAGGACCCACAATGGTAATTGCCGGCGCTGGTTCAGGGAAAACAAGGGTTTTGACTTACCGAATTGCTCACATGATGCGATTGGGAATTGATCCGTTCAATATTTTGGCTTTGACATTTACCAACAAAGCCGCCAAAGAAATGACCGAAAGAATCAACAATATTGTTGGTGGTGGTGAATCGAAAAATATCACGATGGGTACATTTCACTCAGTATTTTCTCGCATTTTAAGATTCAATGCTGACAAACTTGGTTATCCTCAGAATTTCACCATTTACGACACCCAAGATTCTAAAAGTTTGTTGAAAGATGTCATCAAAGAATTGAGTTTGGATGATAAAGTATACAAGCCAAGTATGGTTTTGGGTCGTATTTCTTCTGCAAAAAACAATTTAATTTCTCCAGATGCATATGTACAAAATGTGGAGATTATGTCTGAAGACACCATGAGCAAAAGACCAGAAATGGGCCGCATTTATAAAACATACGCCAATCGCTGTTTCAAAGCTGGAGCGATGGATTTTGATGACCTTTTGTATCAAACAAACGTTCTATTGCGCGATTTTCCTGAAGCTTTGCAATACTATCAGCATAAATTCAAGTACATTTTGGTCGATGAGTACCAAGATACAAACTACGCTCAATATTTGATTGTCAAAAAGTTAGCCGCGGTTTATGAAAACATTTGCGTAGTCGGAGATGATGCACAAAGTATCTATTCATTCCGCGGCGCGAACATTCAAAACATCTTAAATTTTAAAAAAGATTATCCTGATTTTCAACTTTTCAAACTGGAGCAAAATTACCGTTCCACAAAATCAATTGTTGAAGCGGCGAATAGTGTCATTGCGAGAAACAAGGATCAAATTCAAAAAGATGTCTGGACTGACAATGAATTAGGAAAACCAATTACCATCCTCAAAACGATGACAGACAATGAGGAAGGGAAAGTGATTGCCAACAAAATTTATGATTTAAAACAAGGCGCTGGTTTGGCTTTCAATGATTTTGCCATTTTATATCGCACAAATAGACAATCGCGTGCTTTTGAGGAAGCGCTGCGAAAATTAAACATGCCGTACAAAATTTATGGTGGCCTTTCGTTCTATCAACGCAAGGAAATCAAGGATTTATTGGCCTATTTTCGTTTGACAGCAAATCCTAAAGACGAGGAAGCACTCAAAAGAGTCATTAATTATCCCAAAAGAGGAATAGGAAAAACCTCTATAGAAAATATTGTCATCGCCGCCAACCAAAATGGTGTGAGTATGTGGGACATCATTTCAGATTTTGGTAGATATTCAGTTTCATTAAATGGTCCGACCAAAACCAAATTGTTTGAATTTGTGACCATGATTCGCAGTTTCTCAGCACAATTGGAAACTTTACCAGCATACGAAATGGCGCATCACATCGCCAAAGCTTCTGGTGTCTTGAAAGACCTTTACAATGAAAAAGAAAAAGGACCTGAAGAAGTAGAAAGATACCAAAATATCGAAGAACTTTTAAGTGGTATACGCGCTTTTTCGAGTGACCATGAAGCAACTGAATTGAAAACACTTTCAGAATTCATGATTGATGTTGCACTTTTGACAGATGCTGATTTGACCAAAGATGAAGACAAAAATAAAGTCACTCTGATGACCATTCACTCAAGTAAAGGATTAGAATTTAAGCACGTTTACCTAGTTGGATTGGAAGAAAATCTTTTTCCTTCACAAATGGTTTTACATTCCAGAAGTGAATTGGAAGAAGAACGCCGTTTGTTTTATGTTGCCATTACTCGAGCAGAACAAACTTGTACAATTTCTTACGCCGTTTCTCGTTTTGTATTCGGCAATTTACAATCATCAGAACCAAGTCGCTTTATTTCTGAAATCAGTAAAGAATTTATCACTTACGAAAATCCATACGGCGAAAGAGCTGGCGGAAGATCACTGAATGCGAGACCGGGAATGAATGAAAAAGCATACATTGGCGGTCTGAATAGGATGCCAACTCAACCAACAAACCTACGCTCACTTTCAGATTTAGGGTCCGCCAAAGGAAAAGGCTCAAGCGCTTTGGAATTGAAAGTTGGTTACAACGTTATGCACGAGCGTTTTGGCAAAGGGAAAGTAATGAAAATTGACGGAACTGGCGACGATAAGAAGGCAACCATTTTTTTCCCTAAAGAAGGCTCAAAGACACTTTTGATGAAATTTGCCAAATTAGAAGTTGTTGATTGAAAATCAAAAAGACTATAAATTTCCAATCATATTTTTTGGATCAACCCACAAATCGTATTCTTCAGTTGTCACGTGCCCCAAATGAATCGCGGCTTCTTTTAAAGTAGTATTATTTTTGTGTGCAAACTTGGCGATTTCCGCTGCTTTATTGTAGCCGATATGCGGATTCAATGCTGTAACCAACATCAGGGAATTTTCAAGATTTCTTTGAATATTCGCTAAATCCGGCTCGATTCCAACTACGCAATTCTCTGTAAATGAAACACAAGCATCACCAATCAATCTGGCTGATTCCAAGACATTCGCTACAATGACAGGTTTGAAAACGTTCAATTGAAAATGTCCGTTAGACCCAGCAATTGAAACCGTTACATCATTTCCTATCACTTGCGCGCAAACCATTGTCAGCGCTTCAGGTTGTGTTGGGTTTACTTTTCCAGGCATAATCGAAGATCCAGGTTCATTGTCAGGAATATGAATTTCACCAATGCCACTTCTCGGACCAGAAGAAAGCATGCGAATATCATTTCCGATTTTCATCAAGGTCACAGCCGTTTTTTTCAAAGCACCGGAAAGTTCCACCATCGCGTCATTTGTTGCCAATGCTTCAAATTTATTTTCCGCAGTTTTAAATGGAAAACCTGTTAATTCTGCAATTTTCTCAGCGACTAGAACATCGTAATTTTTGGGCGCATTTAGTCCAGTTCCCACCGCGGTTCCGCCAATCGCTAATTCAATTACAAATTCCAAGGCATTTTCAATCGAGCGGATTGCATGCTCAATTTGAGTAACATAAGCGCTAAATTCTTGACCTAAACTCAAGGGCGTTGCGTCCATAAAATGTGTCCGTCCCGTTTTGATGATTTCATTGAATTTTTTTGATTTTTCAGCAAAAGCATCTTTCAACAATTTCAATCCTTTCAAAGTATTTCCTGAAACTACTTGATAACAAGCAATGTGCATTGCCGTTGGAAAAGTATCGTTGGAAGATTGAGATTTATTTACATCGTCATTCGGACTTAAAAATTTAACCTCATCCAAAAGACTTCCACCAAAAATCACTTGTCCACGATTGGCAATTACTTCATTGACATTCATATTTGTTTGTGTTCCTGAGCCCGTTTGCCAAATAACTAAAGGAAACTCGTCGTCCAAAGTAGCAGTTAAAATTTCATCGCATACTTTTGAAATTAGTTCGTTTTTTTCAGCTGAAAGGATGCCCAAATCACAATTCACATGAGCTGCAGCCTTTTTCAAATGGGCAAATGCATGAATTACTTCAATCGGCATAGATGCACTTTTTCCAATTTTGAAATTATTTCTTGAACGTTCAGTTTGTGCTCCCCAATAGCGATTAAAGGGAACTTTCACCTCACCCATTGTATCTTTTTCAATTCTAAATTCCATGTTTTGAATTATTTAATTTGAATTGGTCACGAAAGTTAAAAACCCAATTTCAATGTTAAAAGGTAAGCTTTTTCTAGCGAAACTATTTATAATGTTACTAAAAAAGAAAAAACTGAAAAATGAAGGTATAAAAAGTTTCAATTAATAATTTATTTATTACTTTTACAACGTTAAATAGACTTTAAAAAACGAAGATATGAGTGGTTTAGGTATAACAATATTTCTTTTGATTGGTGGAATGGCGTTTTGGGTGCTTTTATTCCTTTTAACTTTCATCGTTCCTTTCTGGATTTCATTGGGAGTTTTCGACAAAATTCGTCCAAAAAGAGTTTTCGAAGACGAGAAAACAAATCACTAAGATTTCGTTCAACATATTATAAAGACTGTCAGTATTCTGACGGTCTTTTTTTGTTTTGATAATTTTTGAACACAATCTAAATTAAACCAACCAAACTATTCCCAATTAGATTCAATTCCATTATATTTACATTATAAATATTTTCCATGAAATCACTTATTACTACTCTCTTTTTTTGCGTTGGACTTTATTCAATCAATTTTGCTCAAAATGAACTGCATTGTGGAACCGATGAAATGCATCAAAAATTGTTTTTGGAACATCCTGAATACAACGCTGGCATAGTCAACGCAAATAATAGATTACAACAATTCACACATGAATTCAGCCAGAATCCACCAATGAAAACTGGACCATACATCATTCCAGTTGTTTTTCATATCATCCATAATTATGGACCAGAAAACATCAATGATGACCAAGTACATGATGCAATCAGACAATTAAATATACAATACAGAAAATTGAATGATGACACAACAGATATTGTTCAACTTTTTAAATCTCGCGCTGCTGATTGTGGCATTGAATTTCGTTTGGCACAATTAGATCCAGATGGAAATTGCACAAGCGGAATTACTAGAACCGTTTCAGATTTAACATCAATTGGTGATCATCAGGTAAAAAGTCTGATTCATTGGCCGCCAAATAAATATTTGAACGTTTACATTTGCGCAGAGGCTGCAAGCTTAGCTGGTCATGCATTATTGCCATCAGCTGCGGATACAATTCCTGAGTGGGATGGTATTGTGATGCAACACTCCTACATTGGAACAATCGGAACATCAGATTATTTTAGAAGAACTGTTTTATCACACGAAGTGGGTCACTTTTTGAATTTACAACACATTTGGGGAGGAAACAATGTTCCAAATTACTATTATTTACCTTGTGGAGACGCGGGAAACTGTGCATTTGATGATGACGTAACGGATACACCAAATACAATTGGTTGGCAATCTTGCAATTTAAATGGTCAATCTTGCGGCGAATTGGATAATGTGCAAAATTATATGGATTATGCCTATTGCGCATTGATGTTTACTGAAGGACAAAAAACGAGAATGCATGCGGCATTGAATTCAACTGTTGCCAATAGAAATAATTTATGGCAACCTGCAAATTTGGTAGCAACAGGTACGGATGATGTGACCAATTATTTATGTGGTGCCAAATTTCAAGCTGACAAAAGAATCGTTTGCACGGGAGATACTGTTCATTTTACTGATGTTTCTTATCATGGAATTACTGCCAGAAATTGGACTTTTGAAGGCGGAAATTCTCTAGCTACAAGCGATTCACTTTCATGGGCGCAATACAATCAAGCAGGAAAATACGACGTAACACTCAAAGTAAGCAATGGAACCGATACAATTGATCTCGTTTTGAATGATTACATAACCGTTTTACCAGCACAAGGCACGATTGCAGGAATTGATCAAGCATTTGAAAACGATCAACCTTATTACGACGATTGGATTACAGTTGAAGGCGCAGCACCATATAATTGGGATTTCACCAACATTGGATTTCAGAGCAATCGTTCTTTTAAATTGAATAATTTCGACAATCCAATTACTTCCACTTATGATTTCCAAAGTTACCCGATGGATGCAAGTGGTTTGACAAGTTTGGCGATTTCATTTGATTGGGCATACGGCAGAATTGAAGGAACGTTGGTAGATATTTTAGAAGTTGCAGTTTCTTCCAATTGCGGCGAATCTTGGTTCACTGTAAAATCCTATTTAGGTGGAAGTTCTTTGAAAACGGTGACCGATTTTGTGACAGGTCCTTTCACTCCAGCAGATGAAACTCAATGGAAAAATGCATTGATTACCACAGTTCCAGCTTCTTATTGGACTGAAAATTTAATGGTGCGTTTCAGATTCAAAAATAAAGGAAACAACAATTTATACATCGACAACATTCAGTTGGGGAACTTAAATGAATTGGGTGTAAATCAATTGTCCAAAAACAATGTAGAAATTTATCCAAATCCGGCGAACGACCAAATCACTTTTGAATTAGGAATGAATCATGAAGTTGAAAACATCAAAGTATATGATTTGACAGGAAAATTGATTCAAACTTTTTCAAATATTGACCAATCTCCAAGTTTTGACTTAGATGTAAAATCACTCAATGAAGGATTTTATTTGTTTAAAATTGAGAGTAAACATGGCGAGATTGTGACTTCGCAGGTGATTAAAAGATAAAGATAACTATTATGAGATTCGTGATATTGATATTATCCTTTTCAATTTTCTCCTGTCAAGGACAGCAAATAAAATTGGATGGTATTGATGTTCGTCAAATTATCCTAGATGATACACTTTCGGTAAATCAATATTTAGATTTGATGAATTTAGAATCGACTCTTCTTCATATCAAATCAAAAACCGAGTTTACAAAACGAAAAATCTTAAAACATAGAATCGAATCAAAAAAAATCTTTTATCCAAATGGTAAAATTAGATTCAAAGTTGATTATGGTTGGAAAGGCGGAGATTCCTCAAGAGTTTATTACGAATATGATTCTACTGAGAGATTAATTAATGCCATTAATTATAATTCAATATTTGGAAAAGATGATGAAGGTCTATTTATCAAAATTGAATATGATGAATTAAGCAAAGTGATCAAATGTGAAACTAAATATTGCAATACTTCATTCGGGTATAATTCCAAGGGATCAAAAGAATGGGTTGAATTAATGCAGTATCATTATCGTTACTCCAATAGAAGAAGAAATGAATCGTATTTGTCGGATTCCAGTTTGTCAAGATATTTATATCAATACACTTCACTCGGTAATTTGAGTTGTATTGTTAACTCAAAAAATGATACCTTGGTAAACTTCACTTATAATTCATTGAATCAATTAATCGAAAAAAATAGCTTCAATATTTGGAGTAATCGCTACCGCTATAAAGATGGAAGAATCCATGAAGAAGATTTTCTCGATCATAACAATCCACAACTGGACATCACATTAAATGAAACCTGTCAATTTTTCTATAAAAATGGTATAATTACAAAAATGGAATGCTTTAAATTTGACGATAATTCCGAAAATTCAATTTACGAATATAAGTACAACGAAAAAGGGTTACTATCAGAAGTCATACGAAAAAATAAGAAAGGAAAAATTCTGAAACATACAATTTATGATTATGAATATTATTAAAGAATGCCTTTAACATTACCATCCTTCTAATCTTGCTTCCAAACAAATTTAAATTTGAAAGAAAATAATTTTTACCACTGAACAACAATTTACTTAAAAAGTCAGACGAGAGCGAATGCAAAGAATGATCGAAGATATTAAGAATATAGAATTAAATGTGCAGAGTGAAATAATTCTCAATTCTACATTCTTAATTCTACATTTTCCCTTAAATATTAAATCCTAAACTAATCTTAAAAGTCAAATTCTTCTCAAATCTTGGTTGCGCATAAGCGCCGTAATTGGTAAAAACGCCCAAACCGAAGGTTGAAAATCCTGAGATGAATAATTTATCTAAAATAATTCCGCTTTCGTAATAGCCTTTTTCCATGGTCTTAAAATCTGCAAGATGTTGCGCTCTATTTTGCATCGAACCAACTCCCATCGCATGATGAATAGACAATTGAGGAGCAAACCATTTCAATTTGGTTTTCCAATTCAGGAAAGTCATTCTGGTGAATAAACTCACTTGTTGGTCGTTGAAAAATGCAGATGGTAAAATCGTTTCAAAAGAATTTGGTACCGACAAACGCCAATTTCCGCCAGTTCCATTTACAGCTTGCAATAAAAATAAAGGCGTATTTCCAATGGTTTTCGAACCGCGAATCATCCAAACAAATTTTCCGACACCACGCAAAGACACATTTTGAGAAATTTCTGTCAGCACGCGTGAATAATTGTAATTGTCAATTGAATTCACCGACTTGCCTTGCGTGAATTTGACAGCCAATTTTGGATATTTGGACCCCATGGAAACGCGATTGTCTCCCAATTGCATCACTTTTTCGCCCAATTGCCAAGTGAACTCCCCTCCTATTTCTGTCAAATCTATACTTGAACTGAGTAGCAACTGATTGGTGTCAAATGGAATAAATTGATAACCTTCGGTGAACGTGACTCTTTGATAATTTCCGATTAAAGCCACTTTAAATGCAGGTGTCGCATAACCTGACAAAATGATTTCTGCCAAACGCTGCTTTTCCATGTTTCGCACATACAATTGTTGGTACAAATCATTCGTATTAAATGACTTGCTATTCGCTCTAAATTCATTTCCGCCGCGTTGCAATAGATCTTGCTGATAAACCAAACGCAATTTAAAATCCTTTTTTGGATACAATTTGAACTCTGAAAATCCGCCATATTTCCATGCTTTATCTTTGGTTGCCCAGCCAAAATAACCTCCAACAGTGGCACGTTTCATCATCTTTTTGGAAGTTTCTAAGCCCAATCCAAATCGATAACCTTCGTATAAATTGAAATTCAACAATCGTTTGATATCCAAATTGAAATTTCCCAACGGAATCTTTCCTTCCGCCAAAGCTGTGAGCAACATCAATTTTTGTTCTAATTTATTTTCTTTGGAAATACTGTCAATTACTTGATAAGTCTTTCTTTCTTGCGCGTTCAAATCATAAAATCGTGTTGTATCCCAATCTTTTTCGGTCTTTTCGCCTGCATCGTTTGCCGTTTCAATAGCGATACTTCCAAACTCTCGCTTTTTCAAATCTGGATCGAGAACGATGTTGCTGATATAGGTATTTCCTTTTCCGACAATGGATGAATTGTCTAGTTTAGAATCCAGTTTAATAATTGGCATCAACAATTCTGAACTCAATTTCACTGGAAACCATTTCTTTCCTTCGATGAAAGCGTATTCTTGAATCACTTTGATGGAAATATTGTCAGAAACTTCATTTGGCTCAGAAATTACTTTCTCAACCGCAAATCCATTGGTATTGATAAACAATTGACCTTTCAAACCATCAAAGTTTTTGCCTTTTCGCGGACGAAAAGAAATGGTGAAAGTGGTATCGTTTCCTACAACCGTCGTATCTTCCAACAAAAACAAATAGCGTCGTGTTCCGCCCAAAGCGATTGGATTGATGTAGGTTTTACCAAGCAACTGAAATTGATTTTCGTAAAAGCTAAACGACTGCATTTCATTGGCGAAAGTCGAAAACATCGGGTCTTTGAAACCAGAAACTTTGTAAGCAGTAATCGTTTCTTTGTCACGACTTGGCGGCATGAATTTTCTCGTCGAACTACTTTCCAACAAGAACAAATATTGACTATCAAAAAAAGTTTTCAGTGAAAGTAAATTGCTGTCTTTTGTATCTGCTGGAATTTTCTCCAAGGCTTTTGGATCCATCGTAAAGTAAAACTTGCTGTAACTTTCATATTGAAAAGCATTGTTTTCCGTCGGACTGTTGTTCTTTCTATTTGCAATCACTTGATCCATGATTCGATGCGCGGGATTCTCGCCGGGAAGCACAACAACCGCATCCAACATTTCAACATCCGATTGGATGAAGATTGTACGTTCATTTCCTAAATTGGCAACCAAAATCGTCGTGTCCTTGTAGCCCAAAAATTTCAACTGAAAACTTGAAACAGCATTTAAATCTAACGAAAAATAGCCATCTAAATCTGCCAAAATCGCAGGTTTACCCGCAGGAATCACTTTTACAAACGGAACGGATTCTTGCGTTGAATTGTCTTTGATTTGGAATTTTTCTTGAGCCGAAAGTGTCAGGAAACTCAATAAAAAAGCGAATAGTAAAGTTAATCTCATAGCTCAAAAATACAATTAATGTTGGTAAGACATGCGCTGAAAGAGATTGTTACACCGAAAAGCGATTATTGAGTTAAAAATTCACGCAAAGTTTGGTGCAGAATTCCTTCGTAAGTGTTTCCTTGAAAATCATCTAAGGTGATGACCATTTTGGGATAATTGTCTTTGATTTTCATCAAATTTCCAAATTCTCGTTCAATCGTTTGTTTTTCATTCAGTGTGAGTGCAACTTGAACATAGATTTTTTCTCCTTCTTTTTCACAAACGAAATCTATTTCTCCATTTGGAATCACGCCCACTTTTACTTTATACCCTTTGTAAACTAAATGATTGTAAACGATATTTTCTACAATTTTGGCTCTGTCCTCAATGCGATAACCCCAAATTGAATTTCTAATTCCCAAATTTTCGAAATAATACTTTTCTCCAATTTCAAAAACACGCTTTCCTACAATGTCATATCGCTCAACTTTGTGGATGATAAACGCATTTTCTAAATGATGCAAGTATGTTTGAACTTGATTTGGCGCCATGTTGATTTTTTGCGATTTTAAAAAATCACTTATTTTCTTGGCGGAAAATAAACTTCCCGTATTGTCTGCTAAAAAAAGTACCAATTGTTCTAAAAAGCGAATATTTCTGACTGCAAATCGCTGAATAATATCCCTATAAATAATGGTTGTGTAGATGTTTTTCAAATATTCGAAAACCACTTCATCTGCTTTTGGCAAATGAATCAAATAAGGCAAACCGCCCCATTTCATATACATTTCAAGTGATTTTGTTGTGTCTTTCAATTTGTGAAAAATCAAAAATTCTGGATATGACAAACTGTAAACCGTTATTTCAATAAATCGACCGCTTAGGACAGTCGCCAATTCACCAGATAATAAATTTGCGTTACTTCCAGTGCAGTAAATGTCAACATTTTCTTTCAACACCAAAGAGCGAAGCGCCTTTTCAAAATCTTGAATTTCTTGAATTTCATCAATAAAAACATAGGTTTTTCCAGTCGTTGATTGATTTGAAAGTACATAATCATTCAACTCAATTGCTGTTTGGAGATGTGAAAATGCCAAATCTTCTAAATTGATATATAGAATAGTTGCTTCTGAATCTTCTTTTTGTATGAATTCAATCAACTGAAATAACAAATAACTTTTTCCAACCCTTCGCTGACCTGTCAAAGCCTTAATGATTTGCTTTCCAATAAAAGGCTTTACCCGATTGATGTATGAATCTCGAGTAACCAAGTTTTGTGGAAAATTCTTAAAAGTTGACATTGTACTTATAATTTTACATCAAAAATACAAAAGTTATCGTTACGATTATAACTTTTACCTAGAATTAAAATACTTTAAAGTACAATTACAAAAAAAGTCGACCTGAAAAAGATCGACTTTCATTGAAAAATATAGATACTTGATTAAAAGAAACCTAATTTCTTTTTGTTGTAAGAAATCAACATGTTTTTTGTTTGACGATAATGTTCAAGCATCATTTTGTGATTTTCTCTTCCGAATCCAGATTTTTTATAACCTCCAAATGGCGCATGCGCTGGATAAGCGTGGTAATTATTCACCCAAACACGTCCTGCTTGAATTGCACGTGGCACTTGATACAATTCATGCGCATCACGCGTCCAAACACCAGCTCCTAAACCGTACAATGTATCGTTTGCAATTTCAATCGCTTCTTCAGTTGTTTTGAAAGTTGTTACACAAACTACTGGTCCAAAAATTTCTTCTTGGAAAATGCGCATTTTGTTGTGTCCTTTGAAAATCGTTGGTTGAATGTAATATCCCCCAGCCAAATCGCCTTCTTGTTGGTAAACTTCTCCACCCAACAAAACTTCAGCACCCTCTTCTTTTCCGATCTTCAAGTAAGACTGAATTTTTTCATATTGATCGTTTGAAGCTTGCGCACCCATCATCGTAGTTCCATCCAACGGATCGCCCATAATGATTGCTTTTGTGCGTTCGATTACTCGTTCCATGAATTTATCATAAATCGATTCGTGAACTAAAATTCTTGATGGACAAGTACAAACTTCACCTTGATTCAATGCAAACAAAACTGCACCTTCTATTGCTTTATCAAAGAAATCATCGTCCGCATCTGCGATTGATGGGAAGAAAATGTTAGGCGATTTTCCACCTAGTTCCATTGTTGCAGGAATGATATTTTCAGAAGCATATTGCAAAATCAATCTTCCTGTTGTAGTTTCTCCTGTGAAGGAAATTTTTGAAATTCTTGGTGATTGAGCCAAAGGTTTTCCTGTTTCCAAACCGAAACCTGAAACTACGTTTAATACTCCAGCTGGAAGAATGTCTCCAATCAATTCCATCAACACCATGATTGAAGTTGGTGTTTGTTCTGCTGGTTTCACAACAACACAACAACCTGCTGCCAACGCTGGAGCAATTTTCCAAGTCGCCATCAACAATGGAAAATTCCATGGAATAATTTGTCCAACTACTCCCAATGGTTCGTGCAATACAATACTTGTAGTGAATTCGTCATGCTCCGAAATTGTTCCTTCTTCAGCACGAATCACGCCTGAAAAATAGCGGAAATGATCAATACATAAAGGTAAATCAGCAGCTCTTGTTTCACGGATAGCTTTACCATTGTCGATGGTTTCAACAGTTGCTAAATATTCTAAATTAGCTTCCATCGCATCAGCAATTTTCAACAAAATATTACTTCTTTCAGTAACCGATGTTTTGCTCCAAGTTTTAAATGCTTCGTGTGCAGCATCTAATGCCAATTCAATATCTTCTTTTCCAGAGCGTGCTGCTTTGGTAAATACTTTTCCGTCTATTGGTGAAATATTGTCGAAATATTCTCCATTTACTGGGGCAACAAATTTTCCGCCGATAAAATTGTCATAGTGACTTTTAAATTCTGGTCGTTTCATATTAATAGCTTTAAATAATTTATGGGGCTAAGGTATTTGGATTAAGTTCTTGACGCTAGCACAAATTTGTCATTCAATAGCACAATTCTCTCAATCTCACTTTTGACTGCTTTTTGAATGAATTTTTATATGTACCTTAACATTCTGAAAATTTGTTTGGACTATGAATTCAATCATCAAACCGCAGTTAACAAACGAGAAATCACTCAAAACTTTGGTCGAAAACCGAACGCTTTATGCTTTAGATAAGTGTGAGTTAAATGTTTTTGAAACACATCAAGCTGCATCACAAGTGCCATTGACTTTCGGTGATTTGGTAGTTACAAGTATGGTTCGAGGAAAAAAAATCATGCAACTCGACGATGATCCATCCTTCACTTATTTGCCTGGCGAAACGGTGATTGTTCCTCCAAACGTGACGATGAAAATCGATTTTCCAGAAGCTTCCTTTTATACACCCACACAATGCATCGCGTTGGCAATTGACCATGAACACATTGCTAGAACATTGGAATTTTTGAATTACAAATATCCACGCGAAGGCAAAAATTCTTGGGAATTGAAAATGAATGACTACTTCTTTTACAATACAGCAGAATTGACCGAAGTAATCAATAAGTTGATGTTTGTTTGCATGGACAACAACCAAATGAAAGATGTGATTGCAGATTTGACTTTACAAGAATTGTTGGTTCGACTCATTCAATTGCAGCATCGAAATATGTTGGAGGTGGACGCCAAAGAAAATCATGGAAAAAACGCGATAACATATACTGTAAATTACATCAAGGAAAATGTGCTGAATAAAATCACGATTGAAGAATTATGTAAATTGGCTTGCATGAGTAAAGCTACTTTTTACAGGGTTTTCAAACGAGAATTAGGAATGAGTCCGAATGAATTTTTGATTTTGGAACGCATTAAAATTGCCAAAAAATTCATCCGCGAAACTTCTGTGAGCATCAATCAAATTGCTTATGAAGTTGGTTTTGAAGATGTGAATTATTTCTGCAGAACTTTCAGAAAATTGGAGCAAATATCTCCAACGCAATACAGATTATTACACAACGGAATCGCCTAATAATTAAATGATGACACCAAGAGTTACAGTTTCAGAAAACGCCAAAACCGTTATCAATCAATTGAAATCAAAATATGGAGAATTGATGTTTCACCAAAGTGGCGGATGCTGCGATGGCTCGCAACCGATGTGTTTTGAAAAAGGAGACTTCAAATTGGGAAATAGCGATATCTGTTTGGGTGAAATCGAAGGTTGTGAATTTTGGATGAGCAAAGATCAATTTGAATATTGGCAACACACGCAACTAAACATCAACATCACAGAAGGTCGAGGTTCTAGTTTTTCGTTAGAAATTCCAATGGGATTGCGTTTCTTGACTGAATCAAGAATGTTTACTGAAGCTGAAACTGCTGACTTGAATCCGTTGCGAGTGATTGAAGATTAACTAATTGCTTTTAAACTAAAATATTACTGTAATAATATTACATGATAATCGGATAAAAACCGATTAATATATATAAAATATACATATATTTGTAAAAATATTAGATTTTAATCGGAAAATTACCGATTATTATATCTAAATTTGACATTATGTTCAGGTCTCAGATTAAAAATTTCACCCATGCACCGATTGCACATCACGTTGCAATAAAATTACTTCGTGAATATGATCGTCCTAATGATAAAATCAGTGAATTAATTAAAAAAGGAGAACTCATTTCAATCAGAAGAGGATTGTATATTCCTGGACCAAAAATTGATTTGCCATCTCCGAATAATTTTCTCATCGCCAATCATTTACGGGGACCAAGTTATGTTTCACTTGAGTCAGCAATGTCATTTTGGGGCATGATTCCAGAAAGGGTATTTGAAATCTGTTCTGTCACTTTAAAAACATCTAAAAAATACAACACTCCGATTGGCAGATTTAGTTATCAGCATGTTGATTCTCCATACTATTCTTTTGGAATAGAAATTGTTACATTAGAACCACTTCAAACTGCAATGATCGCAACACGCGAAAAAGCAATTTGTGATAAAATCATTCTCACCTCTGGTATTTTGCTTCGAAGCATTTCCCAAACGACGGATTTCCTTTTAGAAGACCTGCGCATAGATGAAGATGCGCTAAAAACACTGAATTGCGAGGTGATTAATACTTGGATTGATGATGCCCCAAAAAAAAGCAGTTTAAAAATGCTGATAAAAACATTAGAAACCTTATGATTAAAAACTGGATAGCAGAATACAATCCTCAAAATGAAGACGAAGTCTTGTCGGCCATGCGAGAAATTATGCAAGAAATAGTTTTGGCAGGACTTTCTCGAACAGACTTTTTCGATAAAGCGGCATTTTATGGTGGAACTGCTCTGCGAATATTCTACGGTTTAGATCGGTTTTCTGAAGATTTAGATTTTTCATTGTTGGAAATTGATTTAAACTTTACGCTAGAACCATATTTCCTCGCAATCATTGAAGAATTTGAATCTCAAGGGATTAAAATAAGCATTCGCGAAAAAGACAAAAAGACGAAAAATTCTATTGAATCTGCTTTTTTAAAAACGGAAACGATTTGGAAAGAATTAATCTTAGAAGATATTGTCAAACAAGCTGGTATAAAATCGAATAAAACTGTCAAAATAAAAATCGAAGTAGATCGAAATCCGCCATCAAAGTTTGAAACTGAAGAAAAATTATTAGTTAGACCATTCTCATTTTACGTGAATTGCTTTGCACCTTCAAGTCTATTTGCTGGAAAAATGCATGCTTTGTTATTTAGAAAATGGAAAAACAGAGTAAAAGGTAGAGATTGGTATGATATGGAATGGTATATTAGACAAGGAATTCCTTTAAACATTGAACATTTTTTACAACGCGCGAAAGATACTGGTGATTGGAAAGCTAAAACAATATCTTCTGATCAAATCTTGGAATTACTCCAAGAAAAAATTCAACTGGTAAAAATGGAAACTGTGAAAGAAGATGTAATTCGATTTATTCCAGACGAAAGGAAAATTGAAATTTGGAGTGAGAAATATTTTGAAGAATTGGTTACCAAAATTAAATTTGAATCCAATTCAATCCTCTAACTCCAAATTAAAAGTTCCATCCATCACCAATTTTTTGTCCACTGGTACTGGATTTCCTGGAATCATAAATCCTTTGATTTTAGCCGTTTTTCCTTTAGAAAGCAATTCAAACACTTGTTTTTCAGTCAATTTTTTACCCAACATTTCAAAAGGAAGTTTGAAACCACAAACTGCGAAATTGGAGCATCCGTAGGCTGAATTTCCTTTTTTCAATAAATGTTGTTTGCACTTTGGACAGGTCATTGCCTCAATGTTGATTTCTTCCTTCGGCTTGACTTCTCTTGGTTTACGTACTTTTTCAACTTCTTGGTCCACTGGTTTTTCTGGCGCTATGGAAATGACACGTTGTGTATTAAAAATCACTTCATTGGTCAAATCAACCACCATTTGAATCAATTCTTTTTTGAAAGTTTCAGCGGCGTATTCTCCCTTTTCAATTAGGCGCAATTTGCGTTCCCAATCACCCGTCAATTCAGGACTTTTGAGCAATTCATTTTGAATCGTGTCAATCAAATCCATTCCGGTTTGGGTCGCGTATAAATTCTTCTTTTTCTTTTCAATATATCTTCTTCGAAACAAAGTTTCAATGATATTTGCACGTGTCGAAGGTCGACCGATTCCATTGTCTTTCAACAATTCGCGCATTTCTTCATCTTCCACTTGTTTTCCAGCAGTTTCCATCGCGCGCAATAAAGTCGCTTCGGTGAATGCTTTTGGCGGTGAAGTTTTTCCTTGGTGAATTTTGGGCTCGTGCGGTCCACTTTCTCCTTCAGTAAAATGGGGCATTACTTTCTCTTCTTCGCCTTCCTTTTTTGCAGAAACATCGCCCGCATACACTTCTCGCCAACCTGGTTCGATGATTTGTTTTCCTGTCGCTTTGAATTCTAACGTTCCAACTTTCCCTAAAACGGTTGTATTGGAAACTTTACATTCTGGATAAAATGCAGCGATGAAACGTTTGGCAATTAGATCGTAAATATGTTGTTCTTGGGGCGTAATTCCCGACGGAACAATTCCTGTTGGAATAATCGCATGGTGATCCGTCACTTTTTTATCGTCAAAAACCGTTTTTGATTTCGGAATTGGTTTTGCCAATAAAGGCGCAGTCAACTGACTGTAATATTTCATTCCGCTCAAAATCCCAGGAATCTTTGGGTGCAAATCTTCGGAAAGATAAGTCGTATCAACACGCGGATAAGTGACTAATTTTCCTTCATACAAACGTTGAATCAACTTCAAAGTTTCTTCTGCTGAATAACCGTATTTTCGATTCGATTCAACTTGTAAACCAGTCAAATCAAACAATCTTGGATTTCCTTCCTTACCTTCTTTCTGCTCAAAGGAAGTAATCTCAAACGGATGTTCTTTCAAATAAGCCAATCCTTTTTCTGCTTTTTCTTGAGAAGTCAACCTTTCAATGGAAGCTGAAAATTCTGTTTCCTTGTAAGTTGTTTTCAATTCCCAGTAATCTTCCGATTTGAAAGCATCCATTTCTTTTTGGCGTTGAACGAGCATTGCCAACGTTGGCGTTTGCACACGTCCGATAGACAATGTTGCTTTTCCTTGACCGAATTTTTTGGTAAACAAGCGTGTTGCATTCATTCCCAACAACCAATCGCCAATTGCACGTGCACTTCCTGCAGCATACAAATTATTGTATTGATTACCGTCTCTTAATTTTTGAAATCCTTCGCGAATCGCTTCTTCTGTCAAGGAAGAAATCCACAATCTTTTGATGGGCGCAGTGCATTTTGCTTTCAACAAAACCCAGCGTTGGATCAATTCTCCTTCTTGTCCAGCATCCCCGCAGTTGATCACTTCTTCTGCGCCTTGCACCAATCTTGAAATGACATGAAATTGTTTTTGAACACCAGAATCTTCCATCACTTTCACACCAAAACTGGACGGAATCATGGGCAAATCTTCCAAACGCCAATATTTCCATTTTTCAGTATAATCGTGTGGTTCTTTGAGTGTGCAAAGGTGTCCGAAAGTCCATGTAACTTGATAACCGTTTCCTTCCATATAACCATCCTTCGCTTGCGTAGCACCGATTACTTTGGCAATATCACGTGCCACACTTGGCTTTTCTGCTATACAAACTTTCATTCGCTTTTCACTCGATTTTTGAGAGGGCTAAAGATAGTCAAAATGCGCCAAAAGGAAAGTAGAAATCATTCGAAAACAAGAAAAATATCAACAAGTCAATTTATTTCTTGTTATATCGATTTACAACGAAATCAAATGGATTTTTATCGTCTTTTGGCCTATTCATTATTTCTTCTGAGTTCCAAGAACTTTGATTGAAATCAGGAAAAAATGTATCCGCATCAAAAGTATGATTGACAGTTGTAATAAACATTTCATCAACTACATTTTCATCCAAGGCTTCTTTGTAAATCTGTCCACCGCCAATAATGAAAATTTTGCGTTCCGTTTCGTTTTTGAAATGATCCAAGCAATCTTTGAGATTGTGGAAAACCAAACAATTCTCTGCTTTGAAATCTTTATTTCTAGTCAAAATAACATTCAATCGATTGGGAAGTGGTCTGTATTTTTCTGGAACGGAATCATAGTTTTTTCTCCCCATGATTACTACTTGACCTGCTGTTGTATTTTTGAAAAATTGCATGTCGGCTGGCAAATTCCACATCAAATCATTGTTTTTACCAATGCCTCCCTCTAAATCTGTTGCGACGATTAAACTTACTTTCATCTGATTGAATTGAAATCCAAAAGTAAGCACTTAAATGCTGCTTAACCAAATAAATTTCTCAAAATTACCAATTCATTTACTTTGTCCACATTTCCAACTTGTTGAAAAGCGGAAATGAGATTGGTCAACATGCGTTGAATGATTTTGGTATTCGGACAAGGCTCAAAAAATCCACGTTCAGCAGGCAATTTGATTTGCTCTAAAAATTGATGAATGTCTTTTTCTTGAAAAATCGTTCCTTTTGAAAACGCATTGATGTAAAACAAAACGCCATACGGATTTGGATTTCCAGTCATGACATTGATGCGGTATTCGTCCATGTATGCCAACACAAAATGATTGGGCAAATTGACGCCATAAACAGGAATTTTCAACGATTGCGCAACAACGCTGTAAATCAAACTCAAGCTCAAAGGATTTCCCTTGCGCGTTTCGAGTACTGTATTGATGTACGAATTCAAAGGCGAATGAAAAGATTTTGCGTTTCCTTGAAAATGATGGTGCTCGAAAAACACTTTGTTGAAAGTCATTATTTTTTCAAAGGCGGTTTGACTCGGACTCAATTCCAACCAAATGTCTTTCCTGATTTTTTCAATTTCCGCGTGAATCATTGATTCATCTAGTCCGGGATATTGAAAACGTGCCACAATAATTGCACCTTGCAACAAATCTTTTTCTTCCGAAGCAATCCAATTTTGAAGCAAAAATTTCAAATCTTCAAACTGAATTTCATGAATCAAATTTTCGATTCTATTTTGAAACAACAATCCAAAATCCCTAGATTCCCAAGAATTTTCCAAAAATGGAATCGCCTCAGGACCGTACGATTTTAATTGGTCATGAACATGCGCATAAACGTGATCATCTGGATCGTCTATGAGCTGTATCAACGCTTGAACCGATTGTATATTCAACATGTTGCAAAGATACAACAGAGAATCAGGCACTTTCAATACAATCCTTTTGACTTTTTAAGGTCAAATTGTTAATTGAAGTTATTTTCTACAATTAGAATGCAAAAAAAATCCCAAATTCGAGTTGAATCTGGGATTTGAAAATCAAATTTAAATCTGATTAATTTCTATATAAAGTTGCTTTCACAGCATTGATTAATCTTGCAACATTTGGCAATGCTTCGTCAATCAAAGTTGGTGAAAACGCGAATGGTGTATCAGTTTGAGTTACACGCATAACTGGAGCATCTAAATGGTCAAAAGCATAACGTTGCAAGTGGTAAGAAATTTCAGATGAAATAGAAGCCAACGGCCAAGATTCTTCCAAGACCACGCAACGATTTGTTTTCTTCACTGATTCAACTACACAAGCGTAATCGATTGGACGAACTGTTCTTAAATCGATAATTTCGCATGAAATTCCTTCTTTTTCCAACAATTCAGCCGCTTCGAAAGCCACTTTCATGATTTTCCCGAAAGAAACAATCGTTACATCTGTACCAGCTCTTTTGATATCTGCAACTCCGATTGGAATGATGTATTCTCCTTCTGGAATTTCGCCTTTATCTCCGTACATTTTCTCAGATTCCAAGAAAACAACAGGATCATTGTCACGAATGGCCGCTTTCAACAAACCTTTTGCATCGTAAGGATTTGAAGGAGTGATTACTTTCAAACCAGGAACATGCGCGTAAAACGCTTCGAAACTTTGAGAGTGTGTTGCTGCCAATTGACCAGCAGTACCATTTCCACCTCTGAAAACGATTGGACAGTGATATTGACCACCAGACATTTGCAACATTTTCGCAGCACTGTTGATGATTTGGTCAGCGGCTAAAATCGCAAAGTTCCAAGTCATGAACTCAACAATCGGACGCAAACCATTCATCGAAGCACCTACTGCGATTCCTGCGAAACCAAGTTCTGCAATCGGTGTATCAATTACTCGTTTTGGACCAAACTCATCCAACATTCCTTGAGAAACTTTGTAAGCACCGTTATATTCCGCTACTTCTTCACCTAAAAGAAATACACTTTTATCTCTGCGCATTTCCTCGTTCATCGCCTCGCGAAGTGCTTCTCTAAATTGTACTGTTTTCATATGTAGATAATTACTTGAATTCTAATTTTACTTACCGATTATCGAGATAAGGATGCCAAAAATACAAAATTAAAAGTTAATTGAATTTCATTTTGAAGCATTAAAGTTGTAAAAATTTGGCGTTTTTTAACTTCGTGTCATAAATACACTAAGTATAACAAGCAAAGTCAATCTCTTACATGCTAAGCACGCATAATAAAATATTCAAAAAAAGAGTCCTTTGAACATTAAGAAAACAGTTTTGTTTAGTAAATTTGCAACGATTTAAGATTAAAATTCTGATAAAATGAAGATATTAGTATGTATCAGTAAGTCACCAGACACGACTTCAAAAATTGCATTCACAGATGGCAACACTAAATTCGATGAAAATGGTGTACAATACATTGTGAATCCTTATGATGAGTGGTATGCTTTGGTGCGTGCACTTGAGATTAAAGAAACAAGTGGAGGAAATGTGACTATCATCACTGTTGGAACAGCAGCTGATGACGCAGTGATTCGCAAAGCGTTGGCTATTGGAGCTGATGATGCAGTGAGAATTGACGCTGAAGCAACAGATGCCTATTTTGCTGCTGCTCAAATTGCAGCTTATGCAAAAGCAAACAATTTTGATCTTATTTTAACTGGTAAAGAAACCATCAATTACAATGGTTCACAAGTTGCGGGAATGATCGCAGAAGATTTAGATCTTCCTTTCGTTTCTTTGGCTACGAAATTGGATGTAAACGGTTCAACTTTGCGTTTGGAGCAAGAAATTGTTGGTGGTTTACAAATCGTTGAAGCTAATTTACCTTTAGTGGTAAGTTGTGCTAAAGGAATGGCTGAACAAAGAATTCCTAACATGCGTGGAATCATGGCAGCGAGAACAAAACCTTTGCAAATCGTTCCTGCTATTGCTGTTGACGCATTCACTGTGTATGAAAGTTACACTTTGCCAGATGCGAAAAAAGCGTGCACAATGATTGATCCAAACAACATGGATGAATTGGTTAATTTGTTACACACAGAGGCGAAAGTTATTTAATTATTAGACATTAGATAAAAGACTTGAGACATTAGACAAAAGACGTTAGACTTTAGAAATTCTTTTTAGTCTTAACATCCTGAAATCTTAATATCCTAAAGTCTAAAAAAAATAAAAATATGAAAACATTAGTATACATAAACGGCAATCATGCGCACGCGAAGGCATCTTTTGAAGCGGTAACTTACGCTAAAAAATTAGGCGGTGAAGTGGTTGTCATTGCTTCTGGAAATGGAAGTGATTTATCCAAATTGGGCGAATACGGTGCATCAAAAGTGATGGTTGACAAATCGTTAGACCACGCAGACGCACAACAAATTACGAAATTAATCGCTGCTGCTGCAGAAGCAACTGGCGCTGAAGTTATTGTTTTTTCTCACGATTTAGTAGCAAAAGCTGTCGCTCCTCGCCTTTCTGTAAGATTGAAAGCAGGTTTGATTTCTGGTGCGATTGCTTTGCCTGAAACTTCAAACGGATTCTCTTGCAAAGTGAACGTTTTTTCTGGAAAAGCATTTGGTTTGGTTTCTGTGAAAACAGCCATTAAAATCATTTCTTTACTTCCTAATTCAATTCAACCAGAATTGAACGGTAGCGCTTGTGCAGTGGAAGATTTCAACGGAAACGTTGGTGCTGCGGCAATCAAAATCATCGACACTAAAATTCCTGAAGGAAACATTCCTTTGCCAGAAGCTGAATTGGTTGTATCTGCTGGTCGTGGTTTGAAAGGACCAGAAAACTGGGGAATGATTGAAGATTTAGCTAACAGTTTAGGCGCTGCAACGGCTTGTTCTCGACCAGTAGCAGATATTGGCTGGAGACCTCACCATGAGCATGTTGGTCAAACAGGTGTTGCCATTCGTCCAAATTTATACATCGCAGTGGGTATTTCTGGTGCGATTCAGCATTTAGCAGGTGTGAACGGTTCTAAGGTAATTGTGGTTGTAAACACAGATCCTGAAGCGCCATTTTTCAAAGCTGCTGACTACGGAATTATTGGAGATGCGTTCGATGTAATTCCAAAATTAAACGAGGCTGTTAAAAAATTCAAAGCTGCACATTAGTAAGTTCGCTTAGAATCATTACTTTTACATCGATATAGAAATTAGGGAAGCAGCAATTGCTTCCCTAATTGTTTCTAAACTATTCAGAAACAGCATCTAAAAGCATGGACAAAGTAAAACTCGAAATCGTTGGATTATCCTACAGCCAAACACAATCAGGTGCATACGCCTTGGTTTTGGCTGAAGTTGGTGGAAAAAGAAGCTTACCTATCATTATTGGTGGATTCGAAGCGCAAGCAATTGCAATCGAATTAGAAAAAATGACCCCTACTCGACCGTTGACACACGATTTATTTAAAAGTTTTGCGCTTTCTTTCGGAATCAAAGTGAAAGAAATTGTCATTTACAATTTGAACGAAGGTATTTTCTACGCCAAATTGATTTGCGAAAAAGAAGGTCAATTGAGTGAAATCGATGCGCGTACATCAGATGCAATTGCACTGGGAGTTCGTTTTAAATGTCCAATTTATACCTATGAAAATATTTTGGCCAGCGCAGGAGTTGAATTAGATGAAAACAGTGATTTTGCTTCTGACTTTGAAGATGAAATCGAAAAAAAACCTGCTGAAAATTCATTGAATAGCTTGAGCATTGAAGAACTTCAACAAAAGCTCAATGCTGCACTTGAAGATGAAGAATATGAATTGGCTTCTAAAATTAGAGATGAAATCTCGAAAAGGAGTGAAAACTAAATAAACTAAACTAAAACATAATCAATATTCTATGGATCGCTTTACAGGTATAATTGGAATTTTTGTAATCCTTGGGATTGCGTTTTTGGTTTCAAACAATAGAAAAAGGATTAATCTAAGATTGGTTTTCAGTGGTCTTGCTTTACAAATATTAATCGCTGTTTTAGTTCTCAAAGTTCCACCTGTGAAAAGTTTCTTCCAGACTTTGGGAAAAGGAATGCAACACATTGAAGAGTTCGCAAGAACTGGTGCTGCTTTTGTTTATAGCGGTATTTCAACTGAAAATGAAGTTTACAATGCAAGAATCTTAAAATCTGATACAATTGTTGCAGAAGATGGAAGAAAAACCATTCACCTTTCAGCAATCTACGGCGGACCAAAAGATGACAAATTAACGCCTTTGGTTTACAAAGCTGATTCGCCAAAAATTCATTACGATTATCAACTAGTCACTTTTGACGAAAAAACACACAAAGCAGACGGAAAAATTCCAATTTATTTTGTGCAAGGCGTACCAAAAATTCAAAGTGATTTTGCACGCAGTGGTTTCGTTTTCGCCTTTAATATCACTGCAACAATCATTTTGGTATGTATTCTAGTTGCCATTTTGTATCACATCGGTTTCATGCAACGCATTGTTTCAATAATCGCTCGAGCAATGAATACCATCATGCGTGTAAGTGGTGCAGAAGCTTTGAGTAACGTTGCAAGTGCTTTTGTTGGTCAAGTAGAAGCACAAGTAATGATTCGACCTTACCTGAAAGGCATGACCAAAAGTGAATTGCTTGCTTCCATGAGCGGAAGTTTGGCCTGTATTGCAGGAGGAATTTTAGTTGTTTACACCACAATGGGCGCACCGGCAGAATATCTAATCGCTGCAAGTTTGATGGCTGCTCCTGGCGCTTTGATTATTTCCAAAATCATCTATCCTGAAACGGAAGAATCTCAAACAATGGGAACGGTGAAATTGGAAGTCAAAAAAGAACACGTAAACTTGATTGACGCAATCAGTCACGGTGCAACAGATGGTTTCAAAATTTCAATGAATGTAATCGCCATGTTGATTGGTTTCTTGGCATTGATTGCGATGATCAATTGGATGTTTGGATTAATTAATCCAGGATTGACGTTGGACGTGATTTTTGCCAAAATTTTCTATCCAATGGCTTGGAGTATGGGCGTTCCTGCACAAGACGTGAACAATGTGGCAACACTTCTTGGACAAAAATTGACAATCAATGAATTCGTAGCGTTCAAAAACTTAACGAGCGATGCTATTCCGGTCTACAGTGAAAAAGCTAATTTGATTGCAAGTATTGCGATATGTGGTTTTGCAAATTTCAGCAGTGTTGGAATGCAAATTGGTGGAATCGGTGCCTTAGCTCCAGAAAGAAGAGCAGATTTAGCGAAACTAGGAATGCGCGCCTTATTGGCTGGTACACTTGCGTCGTATCTTTCTGCGACGATTGCGGGGATTTTGTTTTAAGATTGGATTATTGGATCATTCGATTTTTGGATTGTTGGACTGAATTGCTAAATCTAAAAATAATCGTCAATCACCCATTCTAACAATCTAACAATCGCATAATCTAAAATAGCCACTGATGCACGGATTTTGCTGGATTAATGGATTATTCGATTTTTGGATTGTTGGACTGAATTTCTAAATCTAAAAATAATCGTCAGTAGCGCATTCTAACAATCCAACTATCTAACAATCTAATAATCCAAAATCAGCCACGGATACACGGATTTTGCTGGATTATTGGATTAATGGATCATTCGATTTTTGGATTGTTGGACGAAATTGCCATTATTATAGCAATCGTTTAACTCAAGCTCAATAATCGAAGTGTGAGAATTTTGAGTTTTCAGAAAGGTGCTGTACTTACATTCGAACAATCTAATAATCCAACAATCTAATAATCCAATACTCTAAGATTTCCTCGTCTTCTTCAAAATCACATCTGGTTGCGGGCGAATGCCTTCTCGGACGATTTTCTTTCCTTTTTTGTAAATCAAAACACGCTCTGTGGCGGATGAATTATCCATTTTTCCCTCGATGACGAAGTTGGTTTTATTTTCTGAAACCAAAGTCCAAGTGCCTTTACTGGTTTTGGTGCCAATCACCACTGCGATTTCTTTGGCTGACAATTGAATTTCAATTGCAGCAATGCCAATTTGGATTCGCTCACTCGCGCCGGCACTCATTTCGTAGGCAGCGATTGTTCCGACATATTTCCCAAAATAAGATTTCTTAACCTGCGCTGAAACATTCGAATGCAAAAACAAACAAATTAAAATAAAAGCAAATTGACGCACCATGGAATTTTGATTTAGATTCAAATGTAAGGAAAAATGAGTCGCAAATCCAAATTCAAAAACTTTCTAGAAACAGAAGGTTTTTCAATCAATTACTTTTTCTCGTACCTTTATCCCAATTCATGGCGACTTTCAAAGACAATTTTCAAATTTTGCGTCACCTTACGTTTGCACGTTTGGCGAATTTGGTATTGTTGCGTTTTTCTTACAATATTTCCAGAATTTTGAAGCGCAGCATCGTTTGGGGAAAACCATTTACTGTAAGTATTGAGCCAACAACCGCTTGCAATTTAGGCTGTTCTGAATGTCCGAGTGGGTTGAAAAATTTCACTCGTCCTACTGGGAAATTAGACTTGGAACTCAACCGACAATTGATTCAACAATTGGGAAAACAGCTTTTCTACATCAATTACTATTTTCAAGGCGAACCATTTTTGCATCCGCAGTTTTTAGACTTGATCAAAGATGCAAAAAAACAACACATTTATACGGCAACTTCTACCAACGCACATTTCATCACGCCGCAAAAAGCAACAGAAATTGTGGCTTCTGGTTTGGATAGATTGATTATTTCCATTGATGGTTTGACTCAAAAAACGTATGAAAGCTATCGGGTTCACGGAACTTTAAGCAAAGTGATTGAAGGTGCCAAATTATTGGTCGAAGCTAAAAAAGCTGCCAATTCGGCAACTCCGCATTTGATTTTTCAATTCTTGGTCGTGAAACCGAATGAACACGAAATTGATGGCGTTTTTGACTTGGCGAAAACCTTGGAAATTGATGAAGTGCGACTGAAATCTGCGCAAGTTTACGATTACCAAAACGGCCACGAATTGATTCCTGAAAATGAAAAATATGCGCGCTACAAACGCCAAAAAGACGGAACTTATCGATTGAAATACAAAACCGGAAATCACTGTTGGCGCATGTGGTCATCGTGCGTATTGACTTGGGACGCGCAAGTAGTGCCTTGCTGTTTCGACAAAGACGCGAAACACGTGTTGGGCTCAGCAGTGACGGAAAATTTTGGCCAACTTTGGAAATCCAAAAAATACAACGATTTCAGATTAGCTGTTTTAACCAAAAGAAATCAAATCGATATTTGTCAGAATTGCTCTGAGGGAACTAAAGTTTGGGTTTAAGCTGGCTTATCGCCTTTGGAAGATGGTTTGTTGAAATTGTCAGTAAAGAAGAAAATCTTGTTCAGCAATTGCATCATCGCGTTTTTATCGTTTTCCTCCGTTTCTTCAATTTCTTCAATCGTTTTGGTTTTGTAGTTGTCATGATACAATTTGATCATTAGCAGAAAATAAGAAATCAGCAAAGGTCCAAAAACCAAACCGGTTAAACCGAAAAATTTGAGTCCGAAAATCACGCCTAGCACGGTAGTTACTGGATGTACATCTCCAATTTTCTTCGAAACGTACATGCGCACCAGATTATCCAAATTAGTTAAAACCAAAAGACAAAAAACAATGACAAAAATTCCTTGCCAATTGTGGTTAATCGCAAACAAATATATCGCTACTGGAATCCAAATGACTGCCGTTCCCACCAAAGGAATAATGGACGCAAATCCAGTCAAAATCGCATAAATTCCAGCGTCAGGTATTCCTGCTATTAAAAAAGCAATATAAGCCGCGATCCCTTGCGCTGTTGCAACTGCTGGCACACCAATCGCATTTCCGTATGTTTGATCAACTAACTCTTTGCCAAACAAACTGATTTTATCGTCCTCGAATGGCAAATAGTAATTCAACTTCATTTCGAGCTTTTTTACATTGACCAATAGAAAGTACAACAAAAAGTACATCATTAATAGCGTTGCAGCAATGCTCAAGGACGAACTCAAAAAATCTCCTGCATGTTGTGATACAAATTTAGTGATGCTTGTCACCACGTTTTGCGCTGAAATATGAATGTGGTATTGCTCGAGTTTTAACGAAAAGACATTAACATAATCTTTGATTAAATCAGTATTCGCTGATAGAGAAGAAACCTTCCCTAAAATCATGGTCACCAAAATACCAATGGGCAAAACCACAATTAGAAATGAGATGATAATGATAATAATGGCTGCAAATGATTTCTTGAATTTCTTTTGAAAAACCAAAAAAGCCATGAATTTTCTAAAAAGAATATAGAAAATAATCGCGCCCAGAAAAGAACTCAAAAACTCAGATAAGCCGAAAAGTAGGAAAGCTGCAGTCACAAAAATTAAAAATCCTGCGAGGTATTTATTTATCAGTTCACTTGGTTGCATGTCCTTCTATTTTTTTAGGTTCATCCCAAAAGAGGGCTTTTACCAAAGATACAACTATTGCGGTCAGTTCAAGTCATATTGTCAAAAATAAAAAAAGGCCAACCTAAGTTGACCTTCATATTTTAAGAAAAGCTTTAAAAACTATTTCACGAAATTCTTCACTGAAACCCCAGCAATTGAATTGAGTTGAATCAAGTACGATCCACTTTTCAAACTGGAAACATCGACCATTTGCTGCGCGCCATTGGCAAGTTTTCCATTCAGAATCAATTTTCCATCTGTTGAGAAAATACTGAAATCATCAAAATTTGTTGGAGATTGAATCACCATCCAATCTTGCACTGGATTTGGATAAATTGAAACAGAAATCATTTCATTCTCCTCTATTCCCACGATGAAGTCATTTTTATATTCTACAGAAGTTACTGTTTCATTTCCTTGCGTAACGCTTGTTTTAACTAACAAAATCGGTTCTTTTTCTTCCACAGCTCTCCATTCATATTCATGACTTTCTGGAACAGGAATTGGGACCCAAAATGCAAAACCATTGAAAGAAACATAAAATGAATCTGACTCAGTAATTCTATGGTGAATTCTCAAAGCTTCGAAAGAGCCCAAAGGCGTTGTAATTTGTCCCCAACCATCCACATCTGTTTGACGCGTTCTATGTTGAATCCAAATTCCATCGTAAATAGGATTTAAATCTAATTTCGTATACCCTCTCGAAAAGTGCGTATTCCCGTATTCAAGAGGGAACTTGTATTTCGTTTCAATCGTATCTGATTTAGCAGGTATTTCTTGACCATTCACCGACAATTTCAATCCAACCATGGTCAGTGAATCCGTTCTCAATTTATAAAATTGACTGATATCGGAAATTGTAATAGGCAATTGTGCTGGTAAATTATTCAATGGTAAACCATTTGTTGCAACATAATAAGAAGCCCTATAATTTTGAGGAACGGTACTTCCAAAAACAAATTGAATATACAAACCTGCTGACGTTACAGGTTGATACTCGTTTAGTTTTTGTCCGTTAAATTCTAAATTTGAGAAATCCCAAGTATAATCTGCGCCAGTGGAAATAAAATCCATATTGTTATCAATCACAGCATCAGAAACTCTGAGCGTATCATCTGTTTGAGGAACGTGCGTTGAATTAATAGTAATCTGAGAGAATCCCAGGAATGAAAAGCCAAACATGGAGAGTAGTAGACATTTTTTCATATTTTCGATTTTATAGTTTTACACAAATATACAATTCATTTCTAGATGAATTTTCTTAAAAGTTATTTCAATGAAATTCCAAATGAAAGATCCAAATCTAAAGGAATTATAGCAGGAGAAGTATTGCTTTTCAAATTTACATGCACATGTCCTTTCAAGATGTAAACCTGTTTTCCAAGTGGATTCAATCCAAAATATTTTACTTCATCCACTATGATTTTATTTCCAGCATTGGGAGTAATATGAGAGAAATAATCAATGCCGTTTTTCCTTACTTTTATTTTTGAGTGAAAATCCCATTCAATTGGATAAACTGCGCAAGATTGAGAAAAATCAAAAACGTTTTTTCCTGTTAAATCGGCATCCACAATGATGCTTCTTAAACTTCTTACTCCGTTCGTAAAAATGACTTCCGCTTGAATCAAATGACTTCCGTTTTGAATGTATTTATTCAACTGATTCATATCGCTTATCTGCGTACCATTTTGAAACCACTTTACAGACTCTACAACACCAACTTGGGGTTCAATCCAAGCCATTAAATTATGATCTTGTCCGATAACAAAGTCTAAGTCAAAAAGTGCATTGGGTTTAAATCCAACAATCACTTCATTACAAAGTGTTTTTTCAGAATAATCAATAAAAGTTACATGTGCACAAACTTGATATTTTCCAGGGTCGCGAATTTGCAGATTGTCTTCAAAAGGTTGCATAACACCATCCACTTCCCAATCTATTTTGAGTATATTGGCACTATTTGGTAACGAATCTTTTTTGATCTCGAACAAAGGTGGTTGTTGCGCCAAATAAGCAAAAGAAATGACTGATTGATTTGCAAACTCTGGCAATGGAGGATTTTGAATATCTACATCTCCACCAAAAACACCAATTTCAATGTTGAATGCCTCATTCCCCAAGTTTCCTTTGAAAAAATCAACTCCATTCAACAAAGATGATTCTGTAGTCATCATTACATTATCATCACCTGCCCTTAAATTAACAACTTCATTTCCAAAAGTTCCTACCGCAGTAAAAACGGGAGTTGAAGAACCTGGAGGGGGAATAATTTCATTTTTCTTACAAGCAGCAAGAATCAAGATCAATGCGACTGCAAAAAAACTTGCTCTATTTCTGAATTTAAACATTTTAAAATTTTATTATTGTTTTTCGAATGGTAATTTGCCCACTCAGAGGATTATTTCTATTTGTCCCAATAAATTGTGAATCATCAACTTGATTCATCAACTGTGTACTTAATTGTATTCCTACATTCCAACCTTTAGCTAATTCCAATTGGTAAGCTAGGCTTGGTTTCAATCCAAAATGATTTAAACCGACTTTTTGTCCGATATAATTTTCATCTTGGCTTAAATTCCCATTTTCTAACTGTGAAAACCTCATCAAAGAGCCCGCGATAAAAGTTGGTGCAATACCCAAAGAAAAAGTCTGTCTGTTTTTTCTAAAATCTACACTTACAGGCAATTCTAAGGTGTAAATTTGTTTATAAATGAAGTTTTGCTCATAATTGGTAGAACCAAAATTATAGACTTTAGATTTACGATTGATTTCTAAATTATCAGAAAAAGAGGTGTTCAAATTCAATCCAGCGCTGAAACCTAATCCTTGTGGACTGTATTGATAACCCGCACCAATATTGATTGTCGGCATCCAATTGCCCTCACTTGTTTGCATATGAGACTCAGTCAAACCTGCCCCGATTTGTAGGAACATTGAATGCGATTTACGTTTCGAAAAGTTGTTTTTAAAATTTGACGAAATCAAAAAGTTTTCTTGCATGAAAATCGGAGTTACAGGCAATTTTTGCATCGAAACTAATTCGTAATCTGCTGATTGAATTGGAACAGCAACTTCATTTTCTTCTTTTTTAAATTTGTGCGAAACATCGCCAATTTGTTCACTTCCATCCAAAACTTCACTACTCGATAGGCTCTGAAACTTGTTGAATTGACGATTAGTAGAAATGCTTTTATCTTTATTTGATTTGCTTTGATTGTCTGAAATTTGAATAATTTCTTGTGGTTGATTTTTAAGCGTTACAGCAGTAGTTTGAGCAACGAATTTTTCGGTTTTATTGGGTTGATTAATGGCAGTTTGATTTACATTATCTTTACTTTCTACACCATTTTCAGGGAAAAAGAAAGTTGAAATTAACGCCAAGCAAGCGATGGTTCCACCAAAAATCCATCCCAATCCTTTTTTCTTTTTTGTCTGAGGCAACAACGCTTCCATTTCAGTCCAATAGGATTCCTGAAAAGGAACATTCATCTGATTTGCTGAATCCTTAAACAATTGATCTATATCGTCTTCCGTCCAGTTCATATAACCATTTTTTGTGGTAAACTTGCGTTCATTTTTTCTAATTTTTCTCTCAAGAGTTTTCTAGCAGTTGACAAATGCCATTTAGAAGTCCCTTCTGAAATTTCCAATTTTTCACCAATTTCTCTGTGGCTATATCCATCAATCACATAAAGATTAAAGACATGCGCACTTACAGCAGGAATTTGAGTTAGCAATTTCATGATGGAAGCACAACCAAAATCACTTTCCGCATCATTCTGAATAACTTCTGCATGAAAATCCAACTCTCTTTCAGTCTCTTTTCCCTGGTAATGCGTGAGATGTGTTTTTGACTTTCGGTATTCGTCAATCAAAGTGTTCGTAGTAATTTTTTTGATCCAAGCATTAAAATTAACAGCTTCAACATCAATCGTTTCAATTCCTTTAATGATTTTAAGAAAGGCAATATTCAAAGAGGATCTTGCATCTTCATCATTGTTATGATAACGCAAACAAAGAGGCATCAAAAATTTGAAACAATACTCATAGAGTTGTTTCTGTGCTTTTCGATCGTTGCTGGCACAAGCTTTAAGTATGTCTGAATTTATGTGCATGCCAATTCCAATCTTTCTGATGTTTTCGTTTACGCGCAAGTTACAATTTTTTTTCTACTTGATTACTCCTCAACTTTCATCTTAAATTCACAAACGGTACAGCTAGCAAAATGGTTGGCGAAAATTCAATTTAATATTGCGATATTAGCAACAAATATCAATTATGAAATTGCACATCTTAAGACACGCGAAAACACAAGTAGTTGCACCCTCACAAAAAGACTTTGACCGCGTTTTACTTCCCAAAGGAATTGAACAAGCAAAAAAAATGGGCGTTTACCTAAATGAAAAACTTTCTAGGAAAATAACAGTCTACTGTTCGACCAGTGCAAGAACCCAACAAACGGCAAAAATTGTTCAAGAAAACTTTGAATTTCGCGATTTGAGATTGACCGATCAACTTTACCATGCTGACTTAATGTCGCTTTTAGATTTCATTTGGAAACTAGAAGGAAAAGAAGACGTTTTAATAATTGGTCACAACGATGGAATTTCTGATCTCGCCAGTTATTTTACTGATGAATATATCGGTTTACAAACTTGCGGTTATTGCTGTATAGAATTTGAAGCTGACACTTGGAAAAATACTTCTAAAGGTTTGGGTCGATTGGCAGATTCTTTTCGTCCGAAGGTGATTTTGGAATAGCTTCTTGACTAGAAATATAATCGTAAATAATCTTGAAATCCGTTTGCTGACGCTTAATTTCGGCTGCCCGTTCGTTGGCCAAACGGATATTTTCTAACCATTGTCCTTCCAAATCTGGCGGTTCAATACCCAATTCCTTTTCAATTTCATATTGGTACTTCGGCGCTTGCGGTCCCTTGGATTTATATAGAAAAGCCAAAGTCACACCTGTAATTAATCCTGCCAAATGTCCTTCCCACGAAACTTTGGCTTGCATTGGGAAAATCCCCCAAATCAAACTTCCATAAACAAAAATAACGAAAAGCGAAATTCCCTGTAAAGGCCTGTATTTTCGTATTGTTCCACTGACAAAAAGAAATCCAGCCAAGGCATAAATCACACTGCTCATCCCGATATGATATGAACCCGTGTTTATGGCAAAAACCCAAACAAATAAGCCAGTTACAAACCAACTGTAGAAAAATATCTGAGCTGCAATTTGTCTGTAGAAATAAATCAAAGCGCCAAAAAGAATGGCAATTGGTCCAGAATTGTTTAAAATATGACCAAAATCTGAAGGCGAATGTAAAAGCGGTGAAAAAATGATTCCTCGCAACCCCAACAAATCTTTTGGGAAAATTCCCCATTTGTAAAAATCAAAAGAAGAAATTCTTTCCAATAAATAAAAAGACCACATCAAAATCAATAGCAATGCTGGATACATGACTGTCTCCAAATTATTTCCAAATTGATGTTGATTTTTATTTTGCATTTCTCAACTGCTTTCAAACAACGTGCCTGATGAAAATGGCTGACAAGCTGACAGAAAAATGTTTTTAGAATGAGATCATACATTGTAGCTAAACAACACTAAATTTGATTTGCAACAAAAATTAATTTTTGAAAAACGAAAAATAATACATACTTTTCGACAATCTAAGTGTAATTTTAACACTAAGGTTTTAAATGTGCCAGCATGATAAAAAAACTACTTATCGCATTCATTTTCTTTGTCACTTTTCTGCAATCTCTTATTGCACAAACTGTTCATCCTGCCGATAATTTGGCTTTCTTACAAAATGAGGTTGCCTCCATTTACATTACTATAGATGCTGACAGCATGGCAAATATGTTACTTCAATCCAATCTGAGTTCAGATCATGAATATCCTGCAGATTTTGAATACATCAGCACACAAGGTACAACTGCTATTAGCAACGTCGGTTTTAGATTGCGTGGAAATACCTCAAGATATGCTGAAAAAAAATCTTTCAAAATTTCGTTTAACTCTTTCGTTTCCGGCCTAAAATGGCAAGGATTAGAAAAATTAAATCTAAACGGTCAACACAATGATGTTTCGATTTTGAGAAATGACCTCGCGCTGGATTTATTGAAATCAGCGGAACTTCCAGCCTCACGCAAAAGCTTTGTGAAGCTCTTCATCAATAATGAGTACAAAGGACTTTATTTGAACACAGAGCATATTGATGAAGAATTTATCCAATCGCGTTTTCCGCAAAACGATACTGGCAATCTTTATAAAGCAATTTATGGTGCCAACATGCTTTATTCGGGCACAAATCAAACTCCTTATGAAAATTTATATGAGCTGAGCACCAACAAAAGCGCCAATGATTACAGCGGATTAATTCAATTTTTGAACGTTTTAAACAACACCAACTCAGCAGAATTTGCCTGTGAAATTGATGCAGTTTTTGATGTAGATATGTATTTGAGAACGCTAGCAATAGAAGTTTTAACTGGACATTGGGACGGTTATGCGTACAACAAAAACAACTATTACCTATATCAACGTCCTTCTGACCAAAAATTTGTTTTTATCGAATATGATATGGACAATACTTTTGGAATTGATTGGTCAGGAATAGATTGGGTTAATAGAAATATTTACAATTGGGCGTCAACCAATGATCCACGTCCACTTTACACCAAAATATTGAATGTTCCTTACTACAAAAATCAATTCTCATTGTACATCGACAATTATTTGTCAACGTTCTTTAATCCAGCAAATCTAGTTTCGGGTTTGGAAGTAAAACAAGCAATGATTGAGCAAGCAGCATACGACGATAACTATAGAACATTAGATTACGGATTCAATAATTTTGATTTTCAATATGCCATTACAGACGCTTGGGGCGCGCACATTACTTCGTCAATCGAATCGTTTTTATATGAGAGAAAAACTTCTGCAAATCAACAAACATTGACCTCAACCATGCAAAACCCTTGTTTTAATAGCATCGAAAATGCAACAAAGGAAACGCCTTTAAAATTTGTAAAGGCTTTTAATCTATTAGGACAAGAAATTGATTTAAATGTATCCAACCAATGGTTAATCGTTGAAGATCAGTTCGGAAATCACCACAAAATATTCGCCAATTAATATTTAAATAGTATGAAAATAAACATTTTTCTTTTCTTAATTTCTTTTTTGACCTTTAATGGTATCGCACAAAAAAATCAAACGTTGGCTCATGTCGAACCACCCAATTGGTGGGCAAACATGGAACACCATCAGGTGGAAGTCATGTTGCACGGAAAAAATATTGGCCATTTGACTGTTGAAGCAAAAGGATTGACCATCTTAGAAATTCAGAAAACGGAAAATCCTAATTATATTTTTGTTACAATTGAAACAAAAAATGTTGCAGCAGGGAAATATACTTTTCTCTTGTCCGAAAACAAAAAAGTCAAATACCAATTTGATTATGAGATTAAAGCTAGAAATGCTAATTCAAAAGATCGCATAGGTTTCAATACAGCTGACGTACTTTATCTTCTAATGCCAGATCGATTTGCGAATGGAAAACAAACAAATGACAGTGATCCATCCTTGGCAGAAAAAATGAACCGCACACTTCCTGGAGGTCGTCATGGCGGTGATATTCAGGGAATTGTTGACCATTTAGATTATATCAAAGATTTAGGTGCAACCACCATTTGGCCAACCCCTATGATGGAAGACAATGATTCAACTTACAGTTATCATACTTATGGACAAAGTGATTTGTATCGCGTTGATCCACGTTATGGAACGAATGAAGAGTACAAAAATTTGGTTGCAGAAGCGCACAAAAGAAAATTAAAAGTGATTCAAGATGTTGTACCAAATCACTGGGGTGCGAATCATTGGATGATGAAGGACCTACCTACTTATACTTGGTTTCATCAATTTCCAGGATATGCGCAAACGAATTACCGAATGTCAACTCAAATGGATCCAAATACATCTCAAATCGACCAAAAAATGTGCGCAGATGGGTGGTTTGTGAAATCAATGCCAGACTTAAATCAGAGTAATCCATTGGTGTTAAATTATTTGGTTCAAAACACTATTTGGTGGATGGAATATGCCGATTTAGATGGTTTGCGCGTCGATACATACAGTTACAATGACAAAGAAGGAATTGCAAAATGGACTAAAAAAATCATGGAGGAATACCCTAACACAAATGTAGTTGGAGAAGTTTGGATGCATGATCAAGCGCATCAATCTTATTGGCAAAAAAACAGTCCAATTGCAGCCATTCAATCCTACAATTCATATTTACCATCCGTAATGGATTTTACACTACTTGATGCTTTTAATCAAGCTTTCAATGAAAAAAATCAAAATTGGGACCAAGGAATGATTCGCGTTTATGACAATTTTGTAAATGATTTCATGTATGCAAATCCAAACAATATGTTGCTTTTCATGGAAAACCATGATACGCAAAGATTCAATGAAATTTATTCTAACATCAAGGATTATAAATTGGCGCTGACGATTTTAGCTACTGTACGCGGAATTCCCCAAATCTACTACGGTACAGAAATCGGGATGAAGGGAAATAAAAATTTAGGTGATGCAGATATTAGGAGAGATTTTCCTGGCGGTTGGAAAGACGATAAAGAAAATGCATTCAACCCAATTGGAACCGAAAATGGTAGAAATCAAGACCAAGAAGAATACTTTAATTTCACCAAAAAAATCTTAAATTGGCGCTTGAATAACAAAGCTGTTCAGGAAGGTAAAACGATTCAATTTATTCCTGAAAACAACGTGTATGTCTTTTTTAGAATTTTACCAACTGAAAAAGTAATGGTGATAGTAAACAACTCAGAATCCGAACAAACATTGAATCTGAATCGTTTTAGAGAAGTAATCTCAACTGGTAAAATGTGTAAAGATTTGATCTCTGGCAGCAACATCAATTTAGAAAACGAAAAAATAATTGTTGGAGCGAAAACCTCGATGATTATTGAAATTAAATAAAAATGAAATTGAAAAACACAATTTTCACATGTTGCTTTTTGGCAATATATACTTCTTTTTTTGGTCAAAATAGCACGCGTAAATTTGTCGGCTATCAAAAAACTGACA
>JBIKJE010000070.1:0-16411 GCA_044361165.1 Crocinitomicaceae bacterium
TTAATGCAAAAATAAAAGCTTTCAGAGCTCAATTTAGAGGAGTCAGAAATGTTGGATTCTTTTTATTTAGATTAACCCAAATTTATGCTTGATTTTCTGTGAAGTCCACAGAATTTTGACATGATCCATTGTAATTGATGCTAAAAACAGACAATATCTAACCCAAGAAGTTAACTCTATTTTTGCAAAAATTCCTTATTTATCAATGGATACAGAAAGTAAAAAAAAACGCATCAAGTAATTTACCTGATGCGTCTTGCTTAGTAGCGAGGACTCGACTCGAACGAGCGACCTTCGGGTTATGAGCCCGACGAGCTACCAACTGCTCCACCTCGCACTCTAAACGCTAAAAACAAACAAGTTTATTTTTTATCGTGGCACAAAGATACACCCTTTTTTTAGATTTACAAACTTAAATTTCAATTTTTAGTGAATTAACGAATTTTAACCATTGATAAAGATTGCCTATTGGGTGCAATTTTTATTTTTTTACGCTTTTTTAGATTTGAAATTCGATAATGTTTTCATTCTATTTTTATTCGTCTTACTTTTGTGTAAGAATTCATTTTCCACGCAAGAAAAATCATTCTAAAACAGCAAATAATAAATCAATTTAAAAGAAGCGGCGCCCTGCGCTCAACAATCGATTCATGAATACAGATGCCAGAAGATACGTAATTCTCATTTTTTTCTTGGTCATTGGCGTGATTTATTCTATTCGCTTGTTTTACATGCAAGTAGTGGATGAAAGTTGGACTTTGCGTGCACAAGAAATTGCTGAAAAACGACACGTTGTGGTTCCTCCTCGAGGCATTGTAAAAGACCGAAACGGCAAAAAAATCGTCATCAACAAAACCTATTACAACCTCATGATGTGTGAAAAAGACATCAAACATTTAGATACAGTCGCTTTTGCAAAATTGATTGGTTGGACTCCTGAAAAAGTCAAATATCGTTTCAAAGAAATCTACTACGAAGAAGGTTTCGACAAAAATCCGAAAACGAAAGTAAGAAATGTTCCTCGTTACCAAAAAATGAGAAAATATGCTTTCGTAAAAGAAATGACCACCGAAGAAATGGCAGAAATTGCACCTTATTTAGGAAATTTCCCTGGTTTTTTTGAGGAAATCACGAGCATGCGTAGTTATCCATATGCCAATGCGGCAAATATTTTAGGTTACGTAAGTGAAGTAAATGGACAAGAAGTGGAAGAAGATCGTTTCTATCGTTCAGGAGACAACATTGGTCGCGCTGGATTGGAAAGATTTTACGAAACCGATTTACGTGGAAGAAAAGGCGTTCATTACATCGTCACTTCTGCCATGAACAATGCAATTGAACCTTATGCAAATGGTAAATACGATACTACAGCCAAACAAGGTCCAGTTTTAAATTTGAGTGTTGACATTGATTTACAGGCTTACGGTGAATCTTTGATGGTCAACAAAAGAGGATGTATTGTAGCCATTGAACCTTCATCAGGCGAAATCTTAGCGATGGTTTCGGCACCCACTTTTGATCCAAATTTATTTGTAGGTAAGCGCGCAACTTCTGAAAATTATCCGCGATTGTTGCTTGATAAAGACAAACCACTTTACCCGCGACCATTGCAAGCTGAATATCCTCCGGGGTCGATTTTTAAGTTATTGCAGTCAGTGATTGCCTTGCAAGAAGGTGCAATTACAATCAATACTGGTTTTCCTTGCAACAAAAGTTTAGTCGGTTGCCACAACCATCCAAATGCTGGAAATATCATGGAAGCGGTGCAAATGTCTTGTAATCCATATTATTACCAAGCGGTTAGACGAATTATTCAAGGTGGACGAAAAAAAGGATTATATGCTGACGCCGAAGAAGGTTTGCGTATTTGGTCAAAATACATGCAAAGTTTTGGATTGGGTCATAAATTGGAAACTGATATTCCAGGAATTCGTGGCGGATTGATTCCTAATCCAAATTACTATGACAACGAATTTCCTTCCAAGAAAAGACCTTATGGACATCATCAATGGGCATTTTCAACCATTCGTTCTATTTCAATCGGACAAGGAGAAGTAAAAGTTACGCCGCTTCAAATGGCAAATATCGCCGCATTGATTGCCAATCGAGGTTGGTTTTATACGCCACACTTTGTGAAATCAATCGGAAGACAAGGTCCAAAACCAATTTACAAAAAGAAAAACTATACCATGGTGAAATCTCAGCACTTTGATCCTGTGATTGAAGGAATGAGACGCGTTGTCAATGAAGGCGGAGGAACAGCAAGAAGAGCGAGATTAGAAGACATCATTGTTTGTGGAAAAACGGGTACTGCCCAAAATCCACAGGGAGAAGACCACTCTGTTTTCATTGCATTTGCACCGATGAATAATCCCAAAATAGCGATTTCTGTCTATGTAGAAAATGCAGGTGCAGGAGGTCAATGGGCCGCACCGATTGCCAGTTTGATGATTGAAAAATATTTGAAAAACAAAATTTCAGACCCAGAAAAAGAAAAACGCATTTTGGAAGCGAATTTAATGAACGTAGTTAAAAAAGGAAAATGAGTAGAAATCAATCACTGACATCAAACGTTGATTGGGGTTTACTGATCGTTTTTTTCTTAATGCTGGGCATGGGAGTTGCCAACGTATATTCAGTTGCCTACAATGAAGATCATCCCAATTTCTTTGATTTTTCGCAGAAATATGGAAAGCAAATTTTGTGGATTGGATTTTCTTTATTTCTAGGAATTGTGGTCTTTTTGATTGACTCTGATATTTATCGAAAATTTGCCATTCCAATCTACTTATTTTGTATCGGAATGCTGGTTTTGGTACTTTTTATGCCAGCTGTAAACGGTGCACACGCTTGGTTGGGTTTTGGTTCACTTGGAATTCAACCTGCAGAGTTTGCCAAAATCGGAACAGCGATTGCACTTGGACGATACATCAATGGATTGAATGTCAATCAACAAAATGTAAAAACGGTAATACTCGCCAACATCATTTTGTTGGGGCCAATGGTTTTGATTTTGATGCAACCAGATGCAGGATCTTTTGTCGTTTTTACCTCGTTTCTATTTGTAATGTATCGCGAAGGATTGACTTACGATCCAATCGTGTTGAAATTAGTCAATCTTATTCCAGGAATCAAATTCAAAAGCACTTGGGTAGGAAGTCACTTTATTCCGATTTTATTTGCGGTTGTATTTTTATCGCTCGTAACTTTATTGATGAGTAACAATGTACTCACATTTGAATTTTGGCCCGGCTTGGAAATCCCAGGATTTTATGGCGTTTTGATTTCGCTTTTCATTCTTGCTCTCTTCTCCTATCTGATTTTAAGATGGGTGTCATCGAAAAGAGATCGTAATAAAGTTACTGTAATCGTATTGATTGGATTCATCATGGCCGCTGGGATTTCGACAACAGTAAATGTTGGTTTTCAAGGATTGGCGATTCACCAAAAAGAGCGTATTGAGTTATTCTTGGGAATGAGAGAAGATCCCAATGGAGACGATTATAACCGAAATCGCGCTATGGCAGCAGTTGGTTCTGGTGGTTTGACTGGAAAAGGTTATAAAAACGCGAGTTTAGCAAGTGTTGAATCGAATCACGTTCCTGAAAGTGAAACAGACTTTATCTTTTGTCCTTTGGCAGAAGAATGGGGATTTGTTGGCAGTTTAGTAATTATGTTTCTATTCATGTTCATGTTGATTCGTATCATAACCATTGCAGAACGACAAAAATCACGTTTCAACCGCGTGTATGCATATTCTGTGGCGATGATTATCTTTTACCATTTCGCCATCAACATTGGGATGAATATTGGATTCGCGCCAGTAATTGGAATTCCTTTACCGTTTTTCAGTTATGGAGGTTCATCGATGATGTCGTTTTCTGTGATGATGTTTATCTTAATTAAACTCGATAGTCAGCGTAACGATGTCTTGAGTTGATTTACTCTTCCTCTGTTTCCAATTCAGGATGCTTTTTCAATTTCTTTTTAGCTCTTGCCTTTGCCCGTTTGGTTTTTTCCTCAGGTGTCAACTTTTCCCAATTATAGCTGTAGGTCAATGAGAGAATATGTTCAGTTTCATTTTTGGGTAGATTGATACTTTGTCCAAAAATATACTTTACCTCTATTTCTCGAGGTCCTTTTAGATTGTATGAGGTACCCGCGGCCAAGCGATACTTAGTAAATCTTTTTCCTAATTCCTTGTTTGCTAAACTGTAAAACCATTCACCTGAAACTGCTGGTGTGTACTTACTTTTCTTGTTGATATGAAAAGTCAGGGCAGGTTTCAAACGAATCGCTTGGTCAAATTCTGCTGAATAGTTTCCAACACCATTCAAGGTGCCAAAAGTAGATTGATACCTAAACCTAAATCCAGGATCTACATGTTTGAACTTGGTTTTCAATTCTAAATTGAAATTCAGTCTGTTGTCGAAAGTATAATTGGTGTAACGATTTTCCTTAAAAAGCATCCGATAATCAACTGAAAATTTAACTCCGTCAATGATTTTGTAGGAAATTGAAAGCTGAGGGAAAATCGTACCTGGCGCACTGAAATCATAAAAACGCATATCCAAAGATGCCGAAGCAGCCAATTTGGAAGTCAACTTTCTGTTAATTTCACCACTAAGCCAAGTTTGTGGAGTAACCTGAGCAAAGGCAAATTTACTGAAGATCAAAAACGCAAAGAAAAAGCTATTTTTCATACTTAATCTTTGATTGTAATTGTACCAACATCCACAGTTGTTTTGTTATCGGTTATTTCAGCCGAAACTAAAATAGTTTCCTGCCCACTTGGACATGGATTACTTTGAGTATTAAAACATTTACTGTAAACAAAAATTTGGTACTTCCCTTTCGCTAGATAGGGAAATTCAAAACTTCCATCATAACTTGTCGCTATTTTGTCATTGAAATAGGTTCCATCAGCACCATAAATGATATAAACATCTACATCTTGTCCGAAGTATTTAGAAGTAATTGCAGTACCTGAACTATTGTAGTTTTCTACATAGACTTTTCCTTTGATAATTGATGTACCTCCCTCACCAGCAGATTTGTTACATGATGACATAAGTAAGAAAAAAGCAAATATGCTTAGGTAGAAAATTATTTTTTTCATAACGATTTTTGAAATTTGGATTGAATAAAAGTAGTCGAAAATAGTGAATTGAATGCAATTTTGAATCAACCCTTTGAAAAAATTATACGTCTACTATTAAATATCTGTTTATTTTTTGTTAATATTGAGTGAGAAAAACTCCTTATTCTTTAAAATCTCCACTTTATGAAGCGTCATTTTTTTTCGTTTTTATTTTTAATTTTCTTTTCAACTTCCTTCAGTCAGGTTGTTATTAACGAATATTCTTGCTCAAATATTGCAGGTCCTACCGATGCTTTTGGTGAGAGAGAAGATTGGGTTGAATTATTCAATACATCAGCGACTCCTGTTGATTTGACGGGATACTTTCTATCAGATAAATCGACAAATTTGGATAAATGGGAAGTTCCATCGGGAACAATACCAGGAAACGGATTCTTGATGGTTTTTTGTTCGGGTAGAAATACGGTTTCAGGAAATCAGTTACACCCAAATTTCAAATTAACTCAAACAAATAATGAATGGATTATCCTTTCTGACGCAAGTTTAGATGTGCAAGATTCCATTAAAATAGTTCATTTAACTAAAAATAATCACTCTGTGGGGAGACAGACGAATGGTGATGCTGCATGGAAATTGTTTTTAAATCCGACACCGAATGCTAACAATAATGGTGCGATAAATTTTTACACAACAACTCCCTCTTTTAGCGTAAATCCTGGATTTTATCCTGGTGCTCAAAGTGTAACAATAACTTGTCCTGATGCAGGTTCCACAATCCGATATACCTTAGATGGTTCTGTTCCAAATACAACTTCCACACTTTATTCGGGTCCCATAAATATTGCAACCACCAAAGTTTTACGAGCCAAAGCTTTTTCAACAAATGAACCAAGTTTTACCAAATCAGGAACTTATTTTATAAATGTTGATCATTCTATGCCTGTTTTGTCTGTAGCTGGGTTTGGAAACAATAGTGTACAAACGCTGTTGGACGGTAATTCAGGAATCACACCGCAGGGATTTTTCGAAATGTATGAAACAGACAATAGCTTTGTGGATGCAGGTGAAGGTGAATTCAATAAACATGGAAATGATTCTTGGGCATACGATCAACGAGGATTTGACTTTATTATGAAAGATCAATTTGGATACAATGATGCCATAGATCATCAAATATTTCCTGAAAAATCAAGAACTTCATTTCAAAGATTAATCATTAAAGCCGCAGCGAGTGATAATTATCCATTTGAAAATGGCGGTACATACATTCGAGACGCCTTTGTGCATACACTTTCACAAAAAGCCGAGTTGAAACTGGATGAAAGAACCTGGAAGCCTTGCGTTGTTTATTTAAATGGGGTTTATTGGGGTGTTTATGAAATCAGGGAAAAGGTTGACGATTCAGATTTTACCGAATACTATGACAATCAAGATAAATACAACTTGCAATACTTGAAAACTTGGGGGGCTACATGGGAAGAATTCGGAGCACCAAATGCCTTGAATGATTGGAATGCTTTGAAAACATATATCCAAACCAATAACATGGGCAATGCGACAAACTTTGCCTATGTTGATAGCCAGCTAAATTGGGAATCATTGGTAGATTATTTTTGTATCAACTCGTATACAGTTTGTCAAGATTGGCTAAATTGGAACACCGCTTGGTGGAGAGGTATGGATCCTGCTGGTGAACATAAAAAATGGCGTTATACACTGTGGGATATGGATGCAGTTTTTGGACATTATATCAATTTTACGGGCATACCTGATGATTCGCCCAATGCTGACCCATGCAACGTGGAAGCGCTTCCGGACCCAGGTGGACAAGGACACACAGAGATTTTACAGAAATTAATCAACGAAAATCCTGTTGTTGAACAATATTATATCACCAGATATGCAGATTTACTAAACACTCATTTTTCTTGTGAATACCTAAATTTCTTGCTAGATAGCATGGTAGCCCAAATTGCCCCTGAAATGCCAGGACAAATCGCTCGTTGGGGAGGAAGCATGACTGAATGGCAAGCAAATGTGCAAGATTTATATGATTTTATTGATGCCAGATGTGTGGCACTGAATCAAGGAATGACAGATTGCTACAATTTAACTGGTCCTTTTGACATTACAGTGGATGTAAGTCCTGCACTTTCTGGAGAGGTGAAAGTAAACTCTATTTGGGCACCAACTTATCCTTGGACAGCTTCCTATTTTGGAGGAGTTGCAACCAATTTAGTTGCGAGACCCGTGACAGGTTATGTTTTTGATCATTGGGAATATACTGTTGGACCAACAGCTTTAGCTATTACTGAAGACACAAATAGCATGAATGTATTGCAACCAGAAAACATTGTTGCCTTTTTCATTGCTGATAATCCAGATTTAGATGGAGACGGAATTACCAATACTGATGAAGGAACAATAGGCACTGACCCTACGAATCCAGATACTGATGGAGATGGAGTAAATGACGGTACAGAAGTCAATAATGGTTCTGATCCATTGGATCCATGTAGTCCAAATTTAAACGCAGCCAATTGTGATTCTGATGGCGATGGAATTACCAATCCAAATGAAGGAACGATAGGAACTGACCCAACAAATCCAGATACAGATGGAGATGGAATCAATGATGGAACAGAAGTGAATAATTCTAGTGATCCATTAGACCCATGCGATCCAGTTGCTGCTCTTCCAGAATGTACATTTGATACGGATGGTGATGGAGTTTCAAATGCGCAGGAGGGAATTATAGGAACTGATCCAGAAAATCCTGACTCTGATGGAGATGGAATCAATGACGGAACGGAAGTTGATAACGGTACCAATCCACTAGATTCTTGTGACCCAAACAAAGTTGGCTTTGCTTGTAACCCTGGAATTCTTGTTCCAACAGGATTTTCACCTAATGGAGACAATAACAATGATTTACTGAGGGTTTTTGCAGGAAATGATGTAAAATCATTCAAAATATCAATTTATGATCGTTGGGGAAATCGAATGTTTGAGACCACAGAAAGTGGACTTGGTTGGGATGGAAACTATAAAGGAAAACCTTTGAATCCTGGTATTTATGCATACATGCTTGAAATCATTTACAAAAATGGAACAGCAGAATTGAAATCAGGAAACATCACTTTAATTCGCTAGTAAAATGAAAAAAGTAATCACAATTTTCGCTATCATTAGTGGATTTCAAGTTTCTGCACAAGATATTCATTTCTCTCAAACAGCAGAAACACCTTTACTCATTAATCCCGCAGCAACGGGTGTTTATAATGGCTGGGAAAGAGTACAAATCAACCAAAGAAACCAGTGGTTAGGTGCAAGTACTCAATTTAGTACTTCTTCTTTGGCGTGTGATGTTAATTTTTTGAAAACAGAAAGAAATAACAATGCCCATTTGGGTTTAGGAATGTTTTTTTACAACGATATTGGGGGTGATTCAAAATTTGGCACACAGTCCGGTGCTTTATCTATAAGCGGTATATTGCCTGTGGGTGGTGGTCATACGTTATCTGCAGGTTTGCAAGCTGGTTTTGCTATGCGTTCTGCTGACCTAAGTCGTGTTCTTTTTGAAAGTCAAATTAATGGAACATCATTTGACCCAACTTTAGCAAATGGTGAAAACGCCAATGTAAGTAGTTTCAAATACGCAGATATATCTTCTGGATTATACTATCAATATGATTCAGAGCAATCTACATTTCGCAGAAACAACAAAATGAAATTTGATATCGGAGCAGCTGTATATCACGTCAATCAGCCAAGCTTCAAATATTTAGGTATCCCATTTGACAGATTGTATTCAAAATTAGTTTTTCATACTTCTTATTCCCAGGATATTCAAGGAACAGATTGGGCATTTGATGTAAGTGCAGTGCAATTCATTCAAGGTCCACATTTCGAGACAATTTTGGGAGGGATGGGAAGATATCGATTCAATACAGGTTCAAAAATTACAGGTTTCAACAGAGATGCTTATTTCGGGTTCGGTATGTATATGAGAATGAAAGATGCAATCATTCCAAGGTTTTCCCTGGATTGGAAAGGCATGAAAATGGGTATTTCCTATGATTTTACAGTTTCAAAACTAAGAAAGGCATATAAGGGTGGTTCTTTGGAATTTTCAATTTCTTATACGAATTTACAGTATGGATTATTAAAAAGAAGAAGACGTTAATTATAAAGGTTCATCTTTTTGCTTATTTTTTGTAACAAATAGACGTTTTTTCATTATTGATTAAATTTAAAACTATTTATGATGCGAAAAATATGGCTAATAATCTTTCTTTTTCCTCTCTTTGCGGAGGCACAAAAATCAATGCAACATTATTATGAATTAAATTCTTTGATTCATAATTACAACTATTTTGACGAAGCAGTTACCACAAGTAAACTGAGAAAAAAGCTTCAAATAAAATCTATAAAAACCAATGCTATCTATAAAAAAGGAAAGAAAAATTATTCTACCGAATTGACTTACAATAAGATGGGGAAAAACACCTCTTATATTACCAAATATTGGTCGCAAGAGAAACAATATGAAAATGATTCCCTAGAATCTTATGTTGTAACTACAAGTAAAAAAAACAAAACGGAAGTTAAATCCACCTATCAGGATGGATATTTAAGTTCTCGTTCAATTATCAAAAATGGCAAAATCGGATCTACTTACAACTTAGCTTACAATGCAAATAAAAAAGTAACCGAAACAAAGCTTACCAAAAAGAAAAAAACATACGAAATTAAAAATAGTTACAACGACGAAAGTAAACTTGTCAAAACGGTATATTTGATTAACGCCAAAATCAAAAAAGAATGGATTTACGAGTGTAAGCCAGAAGGTCAACTGGTGGCCTCGAAGACTGAAGAATTATCGAGTTACTGTACCTATAAAGAAGAAGCTGCTGATGGTTCTTATACTACATTTACAAGAACCTTAAGAGATGGAAAACCATACTTAAACAAACAAATTTTCAATAAAGATTCTGTTTTGGTTACTTCAAAAACTTTTTTGAATGACACGATTTTAGTTTGGGAGAAAACAAAGATAGACAATGTCGAAACTTTCATTAACTATAAAAAATCAGGTAAATTTACTTACAAGCAGATCATTACATATGACGATGATGGAAATGTTCTTTGTCGCGAATACATCAACCGCAAAAAAGGACCTTCTAGTTCAAAAAGAGTATTTGAACTAAACTCGAATGGGACGACAAAAAAGGAAACTGTTTATGGCAAAGGTAAATTACAGAGAACTATCAATTACGAATATACCTATTACTAGCTTAAAGTCATATTTAAACTAAAAAGAGCAGAATGAATTATCTGCTCTTTTTTTATTATTTAGCCTCTTCAACTTTTAGACCTATATCTAATACCTCATCAAGTTTATCCATTGTCACACCTTGTTCGAGTGTGAAATAGTAGTTCCCTTTTTTAGGTAATTTTCGCCTGTTAAAATTTAAATTTGTTTCAACCACCGTTCCCGTTTTTACTCCAGCCCAAGTACCATCAGGATTCGTAATTTTGATTTCAAAAGGTTCTCTTGCAGTGATTCCATCTGGCGTTTTAGTATTCAAATAAAACCAAACATTGTTGTAAGCATAATCTGTTGTCACCCTAAAAGTTATAGTAAAATCGTATGCCTTGGTGGTATCATCAATCGCTATTTTAAACGCAGGTTTCACTTTTTGTGACCATGAATTACTTTTGAAAGAATACGATTTCTCAAACATTGGTTGTTCTCCGCAGCTTACTAAAAGCAACGTCAAAATCAAACCTATTCCTACATATTTACTCCGCATTTCCAGTTGGTTTATTACCGTTTCCGTCAGGATTTGGTTTTCTAGGCGGTCTACGTTTTTTGTTTTTCTTTGGGGCTGGCGCAGTTCCATCCGCATTCATTTGAACAGGTTTTACTTGTTCATTTGCTATTTGATTTCCTTTTTGATTCGGATTCCCTCCTTGATTTGGATTGGGTTTCTGATTCGGATTTCGATTTGGATTCTGATTTGGATTTGGGCGAGGAGGATTAACCTTCACTGGCTGACTTCCATTGGCAGCGTTCGCTTGATTTGGATTTTGAGCTTGTGCACCAGGACGATTTGGTTTTTTCTTTTTCTTTTTCTTGAAATTACTGTCAAAACGATTCAATGAGTCTTGTTCATCCACATTTTCATAATCTGGTTCTGCAATTACTTCCTCCTTGTGAGAAAAATCTTTCAAATCTTGTGGTTTCACTTTGTTGATGTTCAACTCTCTGACTTCTGCAACTCTTTCTGGTGAAAGTGCTATTAATCCAGAACCTCCTTCATACATGTACCACATTAAACGCTTGAAAACATCTGTTTTTACGTGAAAAGCTGCACCTTTTTCTGTGTAAAGTTTATTCTCAACTGCTGGAAATGATTTGATTGCATCCAAATACATGTCTAATTCGTAATTCAAACAACATTTCAACTTACCACATTGACCAGCCAATTTTTGAGGATTCAAAGATAACTGCTGGTAGCGTGCTGCGGATGTAGAAACTGAACGGAAATCTGTCAACCATGTTGAACAACACAATTCACGACCGCACGAACCAATTCCACCCAAACGAGAAGCCTCTTGTCTGGAACCAATTTGGCGCATTTCTACCCTGATTTTAAACGTATCAGCCATGTCCTTGATCAACTGACGAAAATCTACTCTGTCATCAGAAGTGTAGTAAAACGTTGCTTTAGATAAATCACCTTGGTATTCAACATCTGAAATTTTCATATTCAGATTTAGATTTACAGCCAAAGTACGCGATTGATACATGACTTCCTTTTCAAGTTCTCTTGACCGGGTCCATTTTTCAATATCTTCTTGGTTCGCAATGCGAAAAATCTTCTTAGCCTCAACAGACTTGAAGTTTGGCATTTTCTTTTTGACCTGTATTCTGGCGAGTTCTCCAACTACAGAAACCACACCAATATCATGGCCTGGACTTGCTTCTACAACAATAACATCTCCCACTTGCAGTGTTAATTCTTTATTGTTTCGGTAAAAAGCTTTTCTACTGTTTTTGAAGCGAACTTCAACTATGTCGTATGGCGTTTGACCTCCTGGTAACTGCATGTTACCCAACCAATCAAACACACCTAATTTATTACATCCACCAGAACTACAGGTTCCATTATTTTGACAGCCTTTTGGAGTTCCACCTCCTGAGCTACAACTGGTACATCCCATCTTTCCTTATTTTGGTATAAAAATACAATTTTTTTAGGAATGAAATCCGTTTAGATTTAAAACAAAAGCTTGTGCATAAAAAAACGGCAGGTAAAAATACCTGCCGTTTGAATTAACTTTCTTACAATAATTCGCTTAAAGAGCTATTACTATTGAAGTGAGAAACAATCGCTTTTCTGTCACTATCAAAATAATTTTTTAATAAATTTTCACATAAAAAATCTCGATATTGTTCTCTTGTTACTTTCGGTAAATAAATGAAACCTCGTCCTAATGTTTTATGTTTTATAAACTTTTTTCTTTCCAAAATTCTAACAATCGTTGAGGTTGTATTGTATGCTGGTTTAGGATCATCATACAGGGCAACGATTTCTTTTACAGTAGTTTTCTCTAATTTCCATAGACGAAGCATCACTTGCTCCTCAGCGGGTGTTAATCTGTCCATCAGTATAATATTTGCCAACAAATTTAATTAAACATAGAATAATCAACTGATTTTCAGAAATAAGTTTTAAACAATTAATTTTGAAAACTCAACTATAATTGGATTTTAGCGCGGATTTCTTTTGGAATTCCATCTTTATGTAAGTAAATATTGATGGTTTTCAAATTAAAATAATTTTCAGAAACATACAAATATCCAGCTGGGTAATTACTTGTTCCCCAAGAGTTTTTAACCAAGAAATATCGTGTTCCATTCTGGTCTTTGTATAACCCTGTAATATGCATTCCGTGATCATCAGTTGTTGTTTTGTTATCATAACCCTCTTGACGAAGTGTAGGTGTAACTTTTACTTCTTTTACAGGTGTTAAAAATGCATTAGATGATTTTGCAGCTCCAGGATCTGAGAAATTTTTATTATCTCGTCCTCTTACTTCAATGGTGGATGGATCTTCTGGAACAATCGCAATTCCTTCACGGAAACTGAAACCCTTTTCAGAAACATCAGCACCCCAAGCTAAGGTATAACCATTTTTTAAAGCATATTCAGCGATAGTCATTAAATCAGCTAATCCAACATTATAGCTTTTACCATTTCCCCAATTGTCTGGAATCGCCAATTGACATTCGCTGTAGGCATCATGATTTGTAAATGAAGTTATTGATACATAATCGCTCATATTTAAATTCAACGATGCTGCATAAGATTTCGGTGTATACTTTTTACCATTAAATTCAAATTCTTGAATGTCTTTTCCTAGGTAAGCATCTAAAATTCCGCCCAAAGCTGCTCTCCATGTTGGAGAAAGTGCTTTACCATCCAATTGTTGTACGTGTTTCAATACACCCTCCATGGCACCATTCAAAACAGTGTACATTTCACTGTGATCATATGTTTCTGTTCCTGGATTATAACCTTTATAAACATCTGCTGGAACAATTCCATAATTTTTAATTACAAAAGGGATGTCGTGAAAAGCACCACCTTCTGAAAAATTTGATTTTCCATCCATGCGTATAAATTTGTCAGCTTTTGCTTCATAGGCTTTTCTTGCAACATACATTTCAGACAACGGTGCAGGATTTTTAGTTCCTTTTCTAATCATTTCTGATTCAAAAAATGACAATGTTGAAAAGCTCCAGCAGGTTCCAGTATAACCTTGACTTTGAACAGGTGTCGCATCTAGGTGAACTTGTTTGGTAAATTCGTAAGTACTGTTTTCAGAATTTTTGGTTTTGTCTTGTGCAATTGTAGCAAAAGAAACTAACACAAATCCAATAGGTAAAATCCATTTTCTCATAAGCTGTTTTTATTATTGTTCTTCTCTAAAATTAGGATAAAGAACTGAGTTTTGTTTTCGTAAAGATATACAAAACACAACAAAATGGTAAACAAGAAAATGATTAAATGTAATTTAGAATGTTTAAAGGTTGGAATAGGATTTGAAAAAAATTATTTCTTCAAAATCCAACTTCCTTGAATATCCAACGATTCAACTTTACTTTGAATGTTTTTCAATTCAGATGAGTTCGCAGCTTTACCAGCACTTACGCGTTGCAAACCATTTTTCACATCAACTATTTGAGCATCAAAACCTTTTGATTTCAAGTAATTCACGAAATTCTTAGCGTTTTCTTCACTGCCAAAACAATTGGTAATCAAGTAATATGATGATTCTGCTTTCGCAATTTTTGTATCAACTTTAGGCTCTTCAACTTCAGAAGTTTCAATCTCTTTGGGGATTGTTTCAACAACTTCCTCTTGTGGAGCGCTCTCTACCTTAATTGGAATATACAATTTCTCACTAAATGGATAAGACCAAACGTGAACATTGCCCTCTAATTTTTGAATTTCTTCCTGGACAGAGATAAATGTTGGCACTTTTTTATCTAATTCAACAGCAAAAGGTTTTCTTTCGTAATTTCCTTTTGATTGCTGGTGGAAAGGATTGAAATCTTGAACAGCAAAAATACCTGATTCCAATACATTGGTTTTCATCGGAATCCAATAAGAATAAAAAGCAACTGGCATCAAAATAGCGACAGCTGCATATTTCCACAATTTGGTTGTGGTATTTTTTGCTGCTGAAATAGGAATAATTGGCGCCTCCTCTTCCTCTAAAGTCACTTTTTCAATTCCTTCTGGAATCAAAGTGATAATTGGTGTTTCTGTATACTTAGTTTCAACGACCGTTTCTTTAACAAGTTGAGGACTAATTACAACAGGCTGATTCACTAATTGAATATCTTCTTCACTAATAAAATGAACCTTTCCTAAGCCATATGAATGAAGCAACAAATTAAAATATCGATCTTGTTCAAATCCAATATTTTTTTCTTGATCAAGAAACAAAAAACCTACTTTATCAATGTTTACTCTTTCTCCCTCATTCAAGGTAATGTACCAATTTTCAACCAATTTTTGTACTTCTTGAGAAGCCTCATCAAAAGTGATTCCCATTTCTTTGGCAAAAGAAGCAATCAGCAATCCATCGTTGTTAATCAATTGTCTGTTAAACAACAATGACTTTTTAGGCGGTAACATGATACCGTTGACTTTATCAATAGAAGCAGCTGTTTGTTTTGCTACAAAACCTCCAAATGAAGGTACAACCACGTAATTGTGGCGCAACAACAAATCTCCTATTAATTTTTCAATTGACATAATTGCAAAAATACAAATTTAAATTCACAAACAAAACGATACGAAACTAGGGCTGTAAAGTTTCAGAAGGCTGAAATGAATGCAAAAATATTGGACATAAAAAAAGGCCTTTAAAAAAGACCCTTCCAAAATTTTATGGTTGAGTTTAGTGTCTTACGACAACTCTTCTTGTTTGCAACAAAGATCCATTGGCGTATACTGTCAAAATGTAAACCCCATTTTTCAAATCGCGCACATCAATTTTCTTCGAAGTATTCATTTTGTCTTCCATTACCACATTTCCAAGAACATCAACTATTTTAACTGTATTCTCAGAAGACCCTTGAACATTTAAAGTTAAAAGATCATCTGCAGGATTTGGATATACATTGAAAGTTACAGAAGGCTTAACGTCTTTAATGGAGGCAAAATTTGCAACTTTCAAATCTATTGAGTCTAATTTATTTCCACTTAAATCTTCGATATAGTAACGGTTGTGCACCATTCCCATTGAACCATGTGGATCAATGTGTACTTCAATATTTGCTTTATTCGCAGCGTCAATAATGTAACTGTTTGGTGATAACCAATTTGCATTACCGGGAGCAATATCAAAACAGTTTCCAATCGCATTTGGATCTGGTATTGGACCGGTACAAACTTGCTCAGTAACAGCAGTTGGAGGAGCAATCAAAGAAACGCGTCTTACTTTGACTTCAATAGGCGTACCTGTCAAATTTTTCCCAAAGAAGAAACCTTCATAAGTTGAAGAACCGACTTGTACTTGCACAGTAGTTCCAGATATGTCAGTGGTTGAAGATGCACCTTCATATATTGCATAATCTTGAGCGCTGGCTGAAAAGCCTAAAGTCAAACATGCAGTGATTGAGAGTAATAATTTGTTCATATTTTGAAATATTTTAGTTCGTGATTTTAACTCTTTTGAACAAATATACAGAAAAAATTGTGCCGTTTGACATTTTTTTCAAAACAA
>JBIKJE010000071.1:0-16316 GCA_044361165.1 Crocinitomicaceae bacterium
TAATTTTTTAATTGCATCAATATGCAGATAATGAAGGATCGATTTGACGAATCCAATCTAAAATGCCACCTTCCAGATTTGCAAGGTTCGCGTAACCGTAATTTTGCTCCAAAAATTGAATCACATGCGCACTTCGCATCCCAGATTTACAGTGAACAACCACAGGTTTTTCCTTCGAAATCTCTTCAAATCGCGCAGGAACTTCATTCATTGGAATCAATGTTCCATCGATGTTGCAATGGTCGAATTCATTTTGTTCACGACAGTCAATCAATTGAAAATCGATTTGGTCGTCGATCATTTTTTTTAATTCTTGAACGTTTATCTGCTTCATGTGAAAATTTTGGTGAAACAAAAATAAGCGATTAAAAGAATCAACAAAAAATAATAACAATAAAAAAACGGTTTCACTCAAAGCAAAACCGTTTTAGAAAGCAAAACTGTAATCTTAGAATCCTTGAACTCCGTTTACGGTCGTGTATTTTAGAATGTTTTTCTTGTCTGGGTGAATTCTCGCAAACGCTGATTGAAGTGCAATCGTTCCTTCGTGGAAACCACACAAAATCAATTTCAATTTGCCTTCATAGGTGTTCACATCGCCAATGGCATAAATTCCTTCGATATTCGTTGAATAATCCGTTGTGTCCACTTTAATCGCATTTTTCTCGATTTCCAATCCCCAATCTGCAATTGGACCCAAACTTGGTTTCAATCCGAAAAGTGGAATGAAATGGTCTGTATCTCTAATGATTTCGCCATTTGTTGCGTGTTGAATAATCACTTTTTCAAGTTTATTCGTACCAGCCAAACCAACAACTTCGGCTTCCGTAATCAAAGTAATTCTTCCTTGATCAGCAAAATCAATCACTTTTTGAACTGAATCTAAATGACCTCTAAACGAACTGCTTCTGTGTACCAAAACAACTTCCGTCGCAATGTTTTTCTCAGCCAAGAAATAAGCCCAGTCCAACGCAGAATCACCACCTCCAGCGATTACACAACGTTTTCCTCTGTAAAATTCTGGATCTTTGATGATGTATTCAACACCGCGGTCTTCGAAATCGGTGATATTTGAAATCGGTGGTTTTCTCGGTTCAAAAACGCCCAATCCACCCGCAATCATAACAATTGGTGCGTGGTGTTGCGTACCTTTCACCGTCGTAACGATGAAACTTCCATCTTCTAATTTATCAATGCTTTTGGCTGCTTCACCCAAGGTAAAACCTGGTTTGAAAGGAGCAGCTTGCGCCATCAAATTGTCGACCAATTCTCCTGCCAACACAGAAGGAAAACCTGGAATATCGTAAATTGGTTTTTTCGGATAAATCTCTGAACACTGACCGCCAGGCTGAGGCAAAGAATCAATCAAATGACATTTTAATTTTAAAAGTCCTGCTTCAAATACTGCGAACAAACCAACAGGTCCTGCGCCAATGATAATAATATCTGTTTCAATCATTTTATTTAATTGGAAATATGGGTACAAATTTAATCAACAATTCAGTAACAGAATTTAATTCTTTTTGTTTTGTTGGATTTTAATTTATTTAGAGACTAACTCAAACCGCCGTACTAAAAATCTGCGTTTCTGCCTGTTTTCTTGCCATTCTGACGTCAAATGCCATGCAAATATTTCTCAAAAATGGTTTTCCTGCTTCCGTTACTTTTAAATTAAAAGCAGTAAGTTCAATCAAACCGTCGGCTTCCAATTCGTGCAATTTTTCAACGGCATTCAAGATTTCATCACATTGATCTTCCTCGTTTTCCCAATTTGTTTCTTGGTTACACATGATGTTCAAGATGTGTTTACGCATAATCAAGTCTTCTGCAGTCAAAACATGTCCTTTGAAGAAAGGAAAACGGTCTTCATTCAGCGCTTTGTAATAATCTTCGACTTTTTTCTCATTTTGCGCAAAACCTGTCCAACTGTCGCTGATGGAAGACGTTCCTAAACCAATCAATAATTTTGATTTAGAAGTGGTGTAACCCATGAAATTGCGGTGCAAGGTTTTGTTTTTCTCCGCAATATTCAAAGGATCGTTTGGCAATGCAAAATGGTCCATGCCGATTTCAATGTATCCAGCGTTTTCAAGTGCGGCGCGACCTTGTTCGTACAATTGTCGTTTCACATTTCCCGCAGGTAAATCCGCTTCGGTAAATTTACGCTGACCAGGTTTTAACCACGGAACATGCGCATAGCTGTAAAATGCAATGCGATCTGGCTTCAGTTCAATCACTTTTTCAATCGTTGCATGCATGCTTTCTGTCGTTTGAAGCGGCAAACCGTAAATTAAATCGTAATTGATAGAAGTATAGCCTAAATCTCTCGCTTGTTGCGTCACTTTTTCAACTGCTTCCACTGTTTGAATGCGGTTGATAATGTGTTGCACCTTCGGATCAAAATCTTGAATTCCCAAACTGATGCGTTTGAATCCCAATTTGTAAAGCGTTTCCAAGTGTGCGAAAGTTGTATTGTCTGGATGTGCTTCAAAACTCATTTCAGCTTCTTCACACAATTCCGCAGTGGACAGGATTTTCGAAAGCAAAGATTCCAAATTTTGGGCATTGAAAAACGTTGGTGTTCCACCTCCTAAATGGATTTCACTGATTTTTGGCGTTTCGTTGAAAACCGACAAATACATGCTCCATTCTTTCAAAAGCGCATCAATATAAGGCGATTCCACTTGGTGGTTAACCGTAATTCTGGTATTGCAACCGCAATAAGTACACAAACTTTCGCAGAATGGTAAATGAATGTATAAACTGATTCCGTCACTGTTGTTGGTGTGATCAAAAGTATTTTTGACCAACTTTTTCCAAGTTTCTTCTGCTTGCACTTGCTCGTCCCAATATGGCACAGTTGGATAACTTGTATAGCGGGGTGCGGCAACGTTGTATTTATCAATTAAGTTTACCATTTCGGCGTTTTGTCTTCTGCAATGCGTGAGTGTACACAAATTTTGAATCATGTTGAATTTTTGAAAAAGTTTGAAATTTTAATTTGAGTCTAAACGGCTACTTTGCTCAAGTCTTCGCCCTGACTGTTTTGCATTTCGAGCGTCCAACCGTCAGTGAAAGTCGTTTCCAACCAAACTTTGCCAGATTGCCTGAAAACTTGCACGCCGATTCCAAATTTTTCGCCTAAACCTTGCTCCAATTCATTGACTGTCATTTTTGGGATAATTGTGATGGCATCTTCCCCTTGAATGGTTCTGCATTCTCCAATTGTTTTTGCATTGTTGAGAATAAATTTCAAGTTTGAATGTCCGCCCGAACGATGGGGCTTTGAAAAAAACTCCAATTTCAGATATGGAAACAAGTCATTGAATTCCTGTTGGATTTCAGCGATTTTTTTGTTATTATTAATTGATACTTCCATGTTTTGAAAATTAAAGGTTGACACTCAATGCCATCACAGGAATATTCGCATGAAAAGCTATTTTTTTAGTTTGTGGTTCGTGAAAAAGATTCTCCCAAAAAGAGTGTTTTTTAGGAATCATCACCACCAAATCCATTTCTTTGGACGTGATAAAATGATTAATTCCTGCTGCAACATCATCATTTTTGATGTAATGAGCGGTTAGTGGTAAATTTTTGAAAGTGTTTTCAAATCTAGGTTCTGTATGACTGGCCTCAACCATTTCATGTACATTTTTGGAAACATTTAAAAGATGCAGATGTGCGCTAAATATTTCCGCAAAATCGACCAAAGTCAAAAAAGTCATGGGTGGATTATTGTCTATAAAATCTGAAGCTAAAACAATGTTTTTATATGGTTTGAAATTGTAATTTTCAGGAATGGATAAAATTGGACAGAATGATTTGTACATCAATGTGGTTGTCAAACTTCCAATGATTTTTTCAGTAAATGTGCTTACATTTTTCATGCCCATGATAATCAAATCATTTTCATTTGCCTCTTGGTAAATTTGAATTTCATCCACTGCAAAACCTGATTCACAAACTGTTTCGATTTCAAGATTTGTTCCATGTTTCAATTTCAGTTCAGCCGCTAATTTCTCTAAGCTTTCTATCTGAAGGTCTTTCATTTCTGTGATGGACAGCATGTCTGGAACTTCACTCACCATTACTGGCGGGTTAAAAGCATGAAAAAGTACAATTTTCGCTCGAATATGATTGGCCAAATCAGCTGCGTAATGAACTGCATTGATGGAACATGTTGAAAAATCTGTGGGAACTAAAATGGATTTCATATCGCTAACTATTAATTTGTGGATATTATCTACAAAAGTAGCCCCGAATAGTTTGTCGCTCCTTGACTTGAATCAGGACGCAATATGATTTTTGTCAGTCAACGACTTAAATCACTGAAAAATGCGATTAACTCAACCGAAAATATTGTACCAAATCCGAAGCAATTATTTGATTTTCGCCGACATGTGTTGCCGCTAAATCTCCCGCTTTTCCATGGAAATAAACGCCAATCAATGCTGCATTCAGGGGAGAATATCCTTGCGCCAATAATCCTAAAATAAGTCCTGTGAGTACATCTCCAGAACCGCCCGTTGCCATTCCTGGATTGCCGGTTGTGTTAAAGAAAATTTTCCCGTCAGGACAAGCAATGGCTGTAATAGCATCTTTCAACACGATGTAACAAGCCGTTTTTTTGGCGAAATTTTGCAAGATTTCCAAGCGTTCAAAACTGTTGTTCGATTTTCCCGCCAAGCGTTCAAATTCTTTGGGATGCGGTGTGAGAATGCTATTTGGGGGCAACTTCATCCGCAAATCGGAATATTCCGATATGACGTTCAAGGCATCTGCATCTATCACCAGTGGCGATTTTGAATCAACGAAAAGTTCCGCTAAAATATTCTTTGTCCCAATTTGGTTTCCCATTCCAGGACCGACGCCAATCGCATTGTAATTCTTTAAATCAACTTTTAGTTTGGTATTGAAATCAATCGAATCGTCCGTTTCGCACATCGCTTCGGGAATCGAACTTTGAAAAATCGCATAGCCACAACTGGGGATTTGTACGGTCAACAATCCAATTCCAGCGCGCATCGCTGCTTTGGCCGAAAGAACGGCTGAACCCATTTTACCTTTCGATCCTGCAATTAATAATCCATGACCATATGTCCCTTTGTGCGTAAATTTTTCTCGTGGAAGAATGATTTCTTTGAAAAAATCTTGCGTCAGGTAATAAAAATCACTGGGTTGACTTTGAATGAATGGTTGATTTAATCCAATCGGTAAAACCTGCCATTTCCCCACAAACTTAGCCGATTCCTTCATGAAAAACGATTTTTTAGGAACTTCAAAAGTGCCTGTAAAATGCGCTTGAATGATGGGAGAATCAGTTGGCAATTCATCGCAACTTAATCCTGATGGCATGTCGATCGACAATATTTTTGCTTTCGAATGATTCAAAAATTCAATCAAGGTAGCCAATAATCCTTCCGTTTTTCTTGACAAACCCGAACCAAGCAATGCATCGATCACCACGTCTTCCGCTTTGATTTTAGGAAAATCGTTTTCACTGTCAATGATTTTGTATTGTTTCAATCGAGTAGCGTTCACTTCACAATCTTTGGACAATTTTTGCCCTGAATCCAGCAAATAAGTGTGTACCAAAGCGCCTTTTTCTTGCAACAATCGCGCAACAGCAAAACCATCGCCACCATTGTTCCCGTTTCCACAAAAAATATGAATCAACGGTTTTCCATGCACAAAAGGAATGATGGCGTGTACAAATTGATTGGCAGCTTTTTCCATCAAGTCAATCGATGAAATTGAATCGTTTTCAATCGTAAATTGATCAGTCAATCTGATTTGCGTAGCGGAGAGAATTTTGTTTTTCATGGCGAGGATTCTAGATTTCTAAGTTACGATTTTTTCCTGAAAAATTTGATTTATTAATATTCGTGAAATTTAACAACACATTTAAAAATATTTAAACACCATAAAATCAATAACTTAAGCATCCTTGATAATCCTCCCCCTTTATTCCCCTCCGAAGGGGGAAGACTCGAAATCAACTGATTACCAAAATTCATTGTTCTTAGCTTTAACAAACTGACGCGCATTTAACATTAATATAAACTTCTGAATTTGGTCAATCCTTGCAATTGTCTTTACTTTGCAAAAAAATTGAATGTTCTCCTTGAAGCGGTAATTCGCCGAAACCATTTGATTTTGAAGTTTTAGTTCATTTAAAGTGCACAATTTTAGGTATTTTCTCTTACTGATTTCAGTATTTTCATTCTCCGTTCTAAAAGCGCAATCACTGCGTATCAATGAAGTGTCGCAAGGTGCTTCGGGTTCCAAAGAATATGTGGAGTTGGTTGTTACAGGTCCAACTTTGACAAATTGTTCGAGTCAACCAGCATGTTTAGATTTGCGCGGCTGGATTTTAGATGACAATAACGGATATTTCTCCAATGGTGTTTTAACTGGTACTGGACTTGCAGCTGGGGCTATTCGTTTTTCCAACGATGCTTTTTGGCAATGCATCAATCCTGGAACGATCATTTTGGTTTACAACGACAACGACATCAATGCGGGAATACCTGCAAATGATTTGAGTAATACCGATGCGAATTGCAAATTGGTAATTCCTGTTTCATCAGCACTTTTCGAGCGACATGAATCTGCGCCAAGCACTACTTCGATGGCTTATTCCAATACTGGTTGGGTTTCAGGTGGTAATTGGGGACCGATTTCAATGGCGAATGGAGATGATTCTTTTCAAATTTATGCACCTTCAAATACCAACACACCAGTGCACGGTGTAAGTTGGGGAAATAACGATTCGAATAATTTCATCTTTTTTGCTGGCGCTGCTGGCGGATTGGTTTTTTCTTGCGACAACAATACTTCTTCCGATTTTTCATTGCAAGCCAATTGGATTTCTGCACCAGTAGCTTCGGGGCAAACTGCCGGAATTGCTAATTCGACAAATAATTCGGCATTGTTGTCAGGGATGAATCTAAATTGTGGTTCCGCTTCGCCAATTACCGTCACAGTAACTCCCGTAGATGCTACTTGTCAGGATGCTTGCAGTGGCTCTGCGACATTAACCGTTTCGGGTGGACAAGCACCATATCAAACTCCTGTTTGGTCAAATGGAACAACTGCCAGTTCATTGTCAAATTTGTGTGCAGGAAATTATTCAGTCGATGTGACAGATGCCAATGGTTGTGTTGGAACACAAAGTTTCACGATTAATTCTGGTGCTACTTTTACCGTTTCAACTTCTGGAAATGTGAGTATTTGTGCAGGAGAAACTACAACCATTTCTGCTTCAGGAGCAACAACTTACAATTGGGACAATGGGCTAGGAGCGGGGGGGTCTTTTCAAGTAAGTCCGAATGCAACGACTACTTACAACGTCACAGGAACAACGAATGGTTGTTCTGCAAATGCTTCATTGACCGTTAATGTAACGCAAACGCCCCTTGTATCAGCAGGAAATGACCAGTCCATTTGTACTGGTGATGCAATTACACTTTCAGGAAGTGGCGCAACAACCTATGTTTGGGACAATGGTGTTCAAGACGGAGTTACTTTTGTACCCGCAGTTGGGCAAACAACTTACACAGTAACGGGGTCTACCAATGGCTGTTCATCGACAGATCAAGTGATAGTTACGGTAAGCCAAAACCTCACAGTTGATGCAGGACCCGATTTGCAAGTTTGTTCAGGTGAAAGCATTGTTTTAAGCGCAACTGGAGCCAACAATTATGTTTGGGACAGCAATGTACAGAATGGACAATCTTTCGTTCCAGCGAATGGAATTAATAGTTATACCGTTTTAGGTACTTCTGGAAGCTGTTTTGCATCAGATGAGGTTATTGTAGTTGTAACAGATTGTGGTTTTGAATTTGAAATGCCAAACGTTTTCACGCCAGATGGCAATTCAACAAATGATTTTTGTGTTCCAGTAAAAGCAAACAATGTTGCGATTCAAAAGTTTACCGTTTACAATCGTTGGGGCAATATAGTCTATGAATCGACCAATCAACCCATCATTTGGGATGGTAAAAGTTCTGGTGCAGAAGCGAGTGAAGGTGTTTATTTTTATGTGGTAAAGTTTGTGAGCTTGGATTTGGTTCAACACGAAGCACAAGGATTTATTCATTTGATTCGAAAATAATTTGCTGCGATTTCAAATCTAAAATCTTTCTGGTTTGTTTTTATACAACGCTAGTATGAATTGATTTTTAGCTAATTATTATTGTTTTGTTGCTTTTTTTGGTATACTGAACAAGCGTGACATACAAAAAACGTGATTGAATGGCCTTAATAAATCAGTATTTGCAACAACTTTTTTTCGAAAAATCATTTTTGAAACAAAAAAAAACATATATTTGCAACCGATTTAGAACGATAAAGCATTTAAAATTTAATATTGCGAGAATAGCTCAGTTGGTAGAGCACGACCTTGCCAAGGTCGGGGTCGCGGGTTCGAATCCCGTTTCCCGCTCGAAGGTTAAGATTTATCTTAATCATCAGTCCACTCCGCTCGGGTGGTGGAATGGTAGACACGCCGGACTTAAAATCCTGTGCCTGTATGGGCGTGCGGGTTCAAGTCCCGCTCCGAGTACAAAAACCCTCATTGTTAATGAGGGTTTTTTTATGCCTAAAAATTCGTGGATTGCACGCTACTGTTGATTTGTAGAGGTTATGAGTTTGATTTTTGTTGCTAAAAATTTGATGATTCAAGGTAGGTCGTTCCAAACATTTTCCAAACATATCCAAATGTCCTTTGATTTTTTATCTTTGTTTCGCTTAAACGATAGTATATAATTGAAGAGTAAAATGAAATATACATACGAAGATTGGTTAAATGTAAAAGTGGTTTTGAATAGCACGAAAAATATTAAAGATGAAGTTCCCGAAGAAAAAATTGCCTCGTTAGATGACTTTGACATGGAAGAAGTAAAGAAAATCCAAGAAAAACAAAAAAATATTTTCAATGAATTATTGGAGAAAGAATTTCAAACGATGAAAAATGAATTTTGCTCAAAACTTGAAATTTCAGATGTTCCACGATTATTGATTAGACAAGAACTTAATTCAATAAAAGCACTTTTTGGAGAAAAGTTCATTTGTGATAATGATATTTATCGCTCCCCTATAAAAGGTGATAATAAAGTATTTTTAGGTACATACTATAGGTCAATGATGAATCACAAAAATAATTCAATAGTGAGCGGAATTGTTAGAGATTTCGATGAAATACCAAGTCCAAATAGTCGTTTTTTTGAAAAAGGTAACATTCCTCCCGAAGTCATGATTTCTGTGTTTTTTAAAATGTTCAATTTTGTTTCAAAAATTAATCCTGTAAGTAGAGAACGAAAAAAACCAGTGCAACAACCAATTACTAATGAATTAAAATATAAAGAAATTGACCAAAATAATCAAACCGATAGCCGTGTAGGGATTAATTTTATTGATAATTCGCCAACTGAAAATAATGATGATTGGAATACATTTTTTAAGTATCAAAACGAATACGATTTCTTTTTAATGTGTAAAAAAGAATTGCCAAATAGAGGTAAAAAGAGTAAAAAAATGAATGACAAATCTGAATTAACAAAGTATTCAAATATATTTCATTTTTTTATGGAAAAAGGATTAATACGAAAAGGTACAAAACACAGTACTTTTATCGAATACCTTATAGAAGAGCATGATGCTATTTTTCCTAAAAAAACAATTTCAATACCTGCAAAATATTCCAATGTGGACAGGGGATTAATAAACGGTTTATTCAAAATTTGGCAATTAGAAAAACAAAAATAGATTTATAAGCAAATCGCATAAATCTATTTTTGATTTGAAGAACTAATTTGCAAAATCAAACAAAAAGATTATATCATCTGCTTCAGTCATAGTAACTACAAACTTGTTTTCTAGAGTTTTATGTTCTATTCTGACTAAACTTACAGCTTTACTCGCAATAACTGTTGCGTTTTCTTCATCGCCATCTACATAAAAACTAATTTCAGAAAAAACCATTTCTGAATCTTCCCCTCCATCCTCTATAAAGGAATCGTATTCTAATCCTGTTTTCAGCTCACTGCCATCCAAGCCATCTATATCTCGGATTAATTTTAATAATTTTTTTGATTCAAAAGCATTTAACTTTAAATCAACAATCGTAATCATAACCTTGTACCTCATTTTTTTTAACTTGTTTGATACAAAAGTATTTAAATAAATATGCGGTTGTACAAATGAATCACCCTATTTTACGGTAGATTATCGACTAAAAAATAGGGTGATTATCTACCGTAAAATAGGGTGATTAAGGTATTGCTGTTCAGTTTGTTGACTTTAATTTTGGGAAAAATTTATTCAATGAATCAAAGCACATTATTACACAATATCAGTCCTGATGATTTTCTTTCAAAGATGAAACAAATCGTTGCTGACATGCTAATCAATATTCCTCCGCAAATTCAAATCGAAAAAGCGGATGAACTTATGACTAAACAGGAAGTCGCCACGTACTTCAAAAGAACTACTGAAACAATAGCGGATTGGACGTCTAAAGGCTACATCCAATTATATGGAATAGGAACTGCCGAATACTATAAACGTCGTGAGATTGAAAATGCAGTTATACCATTAAATCCTAGAAGATGATAGCGAAAATTCCGCCACACCTAAAAAAGGGAGAACAAGACTTACTGACACTATTGGAAGAAGTAAATGAAAATTTATATGAATTTTCCTTGAATGTGCTATATCAAAAATGGCTTCCTAAAAAAGCAGTGATGCGATTTTTTGATTACGGAGAAACGCAAATGCGTGAGGTTGAAAAAGACCACAAACTTCAAGTTTCAAGAATCAAAGCAAGAAAATTCTACTCAGTGGAGTCAATATTATCAATGCTTAATTCGCATAAAATCAACTAAAATGAAGCCTTACTTTCTTTATAAATATGTTAACCTTTTGGGTGAGTCAAATAATAGTGATAACTACGGACAAATTCCACAAGTTGCTAAATCATTAAAGTATTTTGTAAATAGATTTACAGGAGAATTGTTTTTAATTACAGACTTGCAACAACGCAAGAATAAACGGAATCAACATTTGGATAACTTTATCAAAACATATTCAAATAATTGTAGGGATAATGTTGTATCAATACTCGGTATAGTTGTAAATGTTTGTGATTATCCTTCAATTTCTAAGTTTCTTGATTCAATCAAGAAGAAACTAAAAAGAAAAAATATTCAAGCATTGGGTTATGTATGGGTTCGAGATTCGGGAGATAGAAGAGCCATTCCTCATTTTCATTTAATGCTTGCAACTACAGCAATTACATCTGTAGAATTTGAAGAATTATTTAAAAAAAAAAGTCATTCAAAATACGAAGTACAATTAAGCCATAACCCGAAGGGATTAAAAGCCTACATTAAGGTAAAGGAGCTTTATGGAGCTAAGCGACAAAGAGCATTTGGTAAATCACGAGAGTTCAAAAAAGTAAATTGATGCGTATTTATTCTTTTTACGTCGATAGGAATAAATATTAATGTTTCATAAAATGATTAAACATGTTTCTATACAATTTAATTCATTTGTAAAACCCTCGAAACCCTCGAAACAACTCGAACAAGCACTAACTTCTTGTTTTTAAGTGTATTTCACAAATAACCACATATTTTCGCTTGAATTTCAAAATAAACACGATGAAGCGAAATGATTTACTAACAGGGGAAACTTTCATTGCAACACGCATTAACCACAAGTTTGCCAAACCAAAAAATAGGATAAAGTTCCATAACATCAAAGCAACGAAGCTAAGGCATAGCGTACAAAACATCAATAAGCCTTTACATCAAAACCTGAAAATTCTCAATGAAATAATGGTTGACTGTATGAAGAAGAAACTTCATCGTCAATGGATGCTAGGAAAAGGTTTCAACTTTGGCGTTATGACGCACTTTGTTGAATTTGGCGAAGAACAAAGAAAATGTATCTATGATTACAGCATCACGAACCATAAAGAAGATGCAGATTACATAATTGTTACAAGAATCAAAAAGGAATCTTATGCTTGACATCACTGGTATTCAAACGTTCGTCGTTCCTGAAAAACTTGCTGTTTTGGTTGAAAAAAACACAACTCTTCAAAGGATAAACGAATCTTTAGTTGAAAAAAACGAAACTCTTCAGAAACTAGTGATTGTTTCATTAATAATAATTCCCATTCTTGGTTTCATCATCTATCAAAATCATAAATCTAAAAAACAAAAGTCATGAATATCGCAATATTATCTTTAGCAAAAGAAAACTATCAATCAAATAAACTACTTATTAGTGCAGGTAAAAATCGTAACCACAACGTTTTTGTCCTAAGTCCAAATCATCTTGTTCAGTATCTTTCAGATAAAGAAGGTCAAACTCGAATTTATGATAATGAACACGATATTTTGGAACGACTGCCGAAAATAGACTGCATAATTCCTAGATTAACAGACGTTGCAAGCACGCAAATGATAGATTTTTTCACCAACAATTTAGGTGTATATTCTACGCAAAGTAGTGATTCAATTCTCATCTGCTCAAGTAAGTGGTTGACTTTAATGAAGGCAAGTAAAGAAGGTATAAAAGTGCCAAAAACGATTTTTTGTAAAGATTTGAATAGTAAAAACATAGATTCGTTTATCGAATCACTTAAACTACCTATGGTACTAAAATTGAATAAAGGGTCGCAAGGTGTAGGGGTTATGTTGTTTTCAGAGGAAAATAGTTTGAAAACTACTATTCAGACATTCAACAAGCAAGGAACACCTTTCATCCTTCAAGAGATGATTAAAACTACTGGTAAACAGCACGACTTTAGAACGATAGTTGTTGGAAATGAGTGCGTAGCTACAATGAAAAAAACCGTTAATGGCAGAAATGAATTTCGAACGAATTTGGCTAGGAAGGGAACGGCAGAACCCTATGAACTCAATGAAAAGGAGAAATCGTTTTGTTTAAGAGTAGCCAAATCAGTTGGAGCTGATACCTGCGGAGTTGATTGGATGATAGAAGATGGAGAACCTATATTGCTTGAAGTAAATAGCAACTATGGAACAAAGATTATAGACGTGGTTGGACATAATTTTTTCGATGACCTGTTCTTCCATATTGAAATGGCTGTTCCTGATTTTAATGCACAAAAAAAGCTAAAAGCAGAAAAGCAAAAAGAGAATGATTTTTTACATAAAGAAATTGAAAATCTAAAAAATGAGCTGTTCAAAAATGAAATTATTTTGGAGTTGATTCTTGAAAATGATAAAATGAAAAATTTATTCAAATCCGCAAAAGGAAAACAGTTGACTTATTTTGATTGTGAAAAAAATGAAAAAAAGATAATAATAAAAAAACCACAGGACATTATTCAGATGATGACTGAAATGTTGAAAATCGAAAACTAAAAATTATGAAGGCGTCATTTAATTCAAATCCAAAAATCTTCTCAGGGATAGATTCAGAATATTTTATTGCACTTTTTTTCATAACGACAATTGCAATTTCAGCAACCTACTTTTTTAAAACAAAAGAAAAAAATAAAATTGATTGAAAGTAGGGAAATCTTCACTTTTAACATTCGTGAAGATTTTTAAAAACGCTGAAAGCCTTGTCAATATTAGGTTTGGTAGGTTTTTAGCAAGTTTGTCAAAGAAATAAAACACACTTTTGATTTTATAAAGTGAAAAGTGAATATTTCCAGGAATTTTAGTAAGGAATTTAATATCAAAAAAAATGAGTGTAAAAGGAACAACAACAACGGCAGATTACCTTGATTTTGAAAAAATGATGTATCAAGCGAAAAATATGCTCAACAATGAGAAAAACAAAATTTTTGGTGCTTACATTATTATTGCTATAAATACGGGACTAAGGAGTGGCGACATTCTGAAATTGACTATCGAGGATTTAAGAAATGAAAAATTGACAATCACAGAAGGGAAAACAAAAAAAACTAAAACTATAGCAATAAACGACAACATTAAAGAATTGATTAATAAAATAGGCAGAGGACAAAGTGGTTCGCCTTTTATCACGCAAAAAAAATGTGTGATAAGCGTTCAGCATCTTAACATAAAGTTGAAAAAACTAATCAAGGAAAAAGGATTAAACATTTCCTCTCACTCGATGAGGAAAACATTTGGAAGAAGAGTTTACTTTCAGAACAACGAGAGCGAAAAGGCTTTGATGTATTTGATGGATTTATTTAATCACTCTTCAATGGCGATAACGAAAAAGTATCTCGGAATTAGGCAGGAGGAGCTAAATAATATCTATTTGAATCTTTGACTGATTTGCTTGAATTGAAAAAGGGGAAGTAAAACATCCCCTTTTCAATTAAATCATTTTCAAATTTCTATTTTACAGAATATTTGAAAGTAACTGTACATCCGCTCGTTACAATTGTGATTACGCCATCTTTACCGTTTGTTAGAGGATTGAATGAGCCTGAACAAACTAAATCATCTGCATCCAAAGTATCGTGGTCATACACTTCAAAATCCCATTGCTCGTTTCCAAATAGAAAATCGGTAAAAGTTGCAGTTAAACTATTGCTATTACTTACGGTAGTGGTATTGTAGTCCCAAGTAGAACTTGAGCTTTTTGCAAAACGCATATATAAATCGGGAGCATCAAGAGGGTCGTAGTTTACACTTGTTGGGGTATAAACTGTAACATTGTTTCCATATCTAAATAGACAAATACTACTTTTTTCAGCAGAGCTATCATAATTATCTGCATCAATGTCTGTGCATCCCTTTTTTTTGCAACTTGAAAGTGAAGCGACACTTGCAAAAATTAATATTAATGTTAAAAATCTCATTGTTTTTTATTTTAAATTACCCTTACTCTTTAGGTTTTTCAGGAAACACCTTTTTTAATAATCTCTTCCTTTTACTAAATCTAAATTCACCCACTCACAATCATTATTGAACGATTCTATTCTCGATAGGAGGTCTGCTGTTAATGGCACTTCACCCTTTAATTGATTGTATAATTTGGTATGTAGCCGAATAAAATAAGATTCAGACAGGTTGTAATTTGACCAATCTGAAATTACACCTGTTTCTTTATTCTTTGTTCTTTGTTCTGCTTTTGACAAAAAGGAAACTTTATATGCACCTTCTTTTCCTTTAATTTCAGCGTTCATTGTTTCTCTGTACAATTCTTTATCTGCTTTTATGAAACCTCTTGATTCAGATTCTTTTGTAATTGAACTAAATTCTGAACTTATTACTTGAAACATGGCTGAATAAACATCTTTGAAATCGTTATTGTAACTTGCGTACAATACAATCTGTTTCACCTGTGCATCAATTTCAGTAATCAGATTATTTCGTTCCGCTACAAGTACACGATATCTTTCTTTTTCTGCTTTTTTTTGTTCTCTCTTTTCTTTTCTATCTTCTTTCTTGTCTTGACAAAAGACAAATCCATAAGATAAAAACATGATTGACAATACAATAGTTTTCATTTAAGTTAATTTGTATTTAATAGTACTACTCGTTTCGCTTTTCGTTCTCGCGTCGTTTGAATGGTATCTGAACTCCACTAATTATCATCAAAAATAATAAAATATTATAAAACAAGACAAATATGTCGCTTTCTTTTTTATGATAATTCTTGACTTTTGAGGGTGGACGAGAAATACGAGAAATTCCTGATTATTCTAGGCACTCGAATAAAAGAAAAAAGGCTAGAGAAAAATTTAACTCAAACAGAACTTGCTTCTTTTATTGACTGCGAAGTTAAATCCATTCAACGCATTGAAAAAGGGAAAATGAATTTCAGCCTTCGGATGTTTCTTCTTCTTTCTGAAGCACTGGAAATTGCTCCTGAAGCACTTTTGAAAAATGAAATCGATGGCATTATATGATGCAAAGAAATTTTGAAAACAGATTATTTAATAAAATAATTTCCTGATTTAACCTGATTATTTAATTAAATAATCATTTAACCTCACTATTATCGAATTAAATAATAATATAACAATTTAATAAATTGATTTTCAGTTTTTTAATAAAAATTTAAAAATCAATTCCTATCCATTTATGATTACTCTATTTTCAGTGATTGTTCTATTCAACGCATCAATATGGTTATTTTTAGAAATAACCTTCCTAAGCACAGAAACCCTAATCATGTCAATTTTAAGGTACTTTGCTCTCGTATTTGCAGGAGGGGTTTTGAACGATTTTAGTTCTTCTGAATTGTATTGCATAGCCCTTAGAATAAAAGTTTTATAAATTTTACTAACCGTTTTTTTGTCTTAAATCAACGATGGTGTAAACTAGCTCATCGTAATATTGTTGAAAAAAATT
>JBIKJE010000151.1:0-4353 GCA_044361165.1 Crocinitomicaceae bacterium
AAAATAAAATAAAAATAAAAACCTATAAAAACAAATATCCCAGTAAACACGTGTTTACTGGGATATAATTTATTAATTTAGTCTTTAATAATCTGTATCGCTTATTTAGGACTAGTCATAAGCTTTTGATTAAGCATCAATTTTTGCATATTTTGCATTTTTCTCAATAAACTCTCTTCTCGGTGGAACTTCATCACCCATCAACATAGAGAAAATTTGATCACATTCTGCAGCGTTATCAATGGTAACTTGACGCAAAGTTCTTCCTTCAGGATTCATTGTAGTTTCCCACAATTGCTCTGCATTCATCTCACCCAAACCTTTGTAACGTTGAACGTTTACAGAAGATTCAGCACCACCACCTTTTAATTCATTGATTAATCTATCACGTTGGTCTTCATTCCACGCGTAATCAGATTTTCCGCCTTTTTTCACTTGATACAAAGGAGGAGTTGCAATGTAGATATAACCGTTTTCGATCAATTCTTTCATGAATCGGAAGAAGAAAGTCAAAATCAAAGTCTCGATATGAGAACCATCGACATCGGCATCACACATGATGATGATTTTGTGGTATCTCAATTTTTCAAGGTTCAACGCTTTAGAATCTTCATCTGTACCAATTCGAACACCTAATGCAGTGTACATGTTTTTAATCTCTTCGTTTTCGAAGATTTTATGGTGCATTGCTTTCTCAACGTTCAAGATCTTACCACGAAGCGGCATAATTGCCTGAAAGTGACGATCACGGCCTTGTTTTGCAGTTCCACCTGCCGAATCTCCCTCGACGAAGTAAATCTCACACAAAGCAGGATCTTTTTCAGAACAGTCAGCCAATTTTCCTGGTAATCCAGAACCAGTTAAAACGTTTTTACGTTGAACCATTTCTCTTGCTTTGCGTGCAGCATGACGCGCACGAGCAGCTAAGATTACTTTCTCAACGATTAATTTCGCTTCAGCAGGATGCTCTTCTAAATAAGTAGCCAACATTTCAGAAACACCTTGAGATACAGGAGCTGTAACTTCACGGTTTCCTAATTTCGTTTTTGTTTGACCTTCGAATTGAGGCTCTTGTACTTTTACTGAAAGCACAGCTGTCAAACCTTCACGGAAATCATCACCATCAATTTCAATTTTTTCTCTTGCTAAAATACCACTTTCTGTAGCGTATTTCTTCAAGGTATTTGTTAAACCACGACGGAAACCTGACAAGTGCGTTCCACCTTCATGGGTGTTGATGTTATTAACGTATGCTTGTATATTTTCAGTATAAGAAGTATTGTAAGTCAACGCAACTTCAACTGGAATACCTTCTCTTTCACCTTCAAAATAGATTACATCAGCAATTAAAGCCTCACGATTTCTATCCAAATATTGCGCAAATTCTCTCAAACCACCTTCTGAATGGAAGATATTTGAAATTGGTTCACCTTTTTCGTCAAAATTTCTTAAATCCGTCAAAGTGATTGTGATACCTTTATTCAAAAACGCCAATTCGCGCATTCTAGCGGCTAATGTATCGTAATTGTATTCTGTAAATTCAAAGATAGTTCCATCTGGTTTAAAAGTTACTTGCGTCCCAGTTTCGTTAGAAACACCAATTTCTTTTACATCATACAATGGTTTACCGATGCTGTATTCTTGTTGGAAAATTTTACCATCTCTTTGAACGATTGCGCTCAAATGAATTGAAAGTGCATTTACACAAGATACACCAACTCCATGAAGTCCACCAGAAACCTTGTAAGTATCTTTGTCAAACTTTCCACCGGCATGTAAAACTGTCATTACAATTTCAAGTGCTGATTTCTTTTCTTTAGCAGTCAATCCTGTTGGAATTCCACGACCATTGTCTTTTACAGTAATCGAATTGTCTTCGTTAATAAAAACGCCAATGGTATCACAGTGACCAGCCAAAGCTTCGTCAATCGAGTTATCAACTACCTCGTAAACTAAATGGTGTAATCCTTTGATTCCAACATCACCGATGTACATCGCAGGTCTTTTTCTTACTGCCTCTAATCCTTCAAGAACTTGGATATTATCCGCTGAATAATCGTCTTTTTTTATATCTTCACTCATAGTATTTCCTTGAGATAATTTCGTTTTTTATTAACGAACAAATATACAAATCTAAGGATGAAAATTCGGGGCATAAAACGCAAAAAAGTGGATATTTATCAACAAAATATCCACTTTATTAAGAAAGTATTAAACTCTTGGATTACTTCGCTTCAATCCATTTGATGATTTCCTTATCGGTTGGCAAAGTACTTGGACTGATAACTTTCACCAAATTGCCTTTTTCATCAATTAAGTATTTTTGAAAGTTCCATTTTACATCATTGTCCTCTAATTTATTCAATGATTTTGTTGTCAAAAATTTATATAAAGGATCCATATCATTTCCTTTCACTGAAATCTTGGACATCATAGGAAAAGTAACGCCATAGTTTTTCTGACAAAACGATTCAATTTCCTCGTTCGTTCCTGGTTCCTGTTTCATAAAGTTATTGGCAGGAAAACCAACAATCACAAAATTTTGATCTTTATACTTTTTATACAATTCTTCTAATTGCTCATATTGAGGAGTTAAACCGCATTTGGAAGCAGTATTAACGATCATTACTTTTTTTCCTTTCAATGATACCAAATCAAAAGACTTCCCATTGATATCAACTACTTTATAATCGTAAATTGTTTGTGAAAAAAGTACTCCTGAAATAAGCAGAGAAGCAAATAAAATGAATGTTTTCATATCGTTTAAATTTATTGTAAGAATCCTAAAATTAACTATTAAAAAACATAAACGATTAAAACTTAGAAATAGTTCAGAAATTTATTTAATTAATTGGAACAAAATATGGATACATACGAATAAAGAGATATGAAGAACTTAATTATAATTATTTCGATCATTTTTTCAAGCCATTTGATTTCTCAAACTAATCTAAAAGGAAATTGGCAAGGAGTTCTTTTAAGGGACGGTCAAAAAAATGCTGAAAGTGAGATATTTTATTTATCTATCGATTTAAATGGAAATTCAATTACTGGAAAATCTCGCGAAGAATTTTACAAAACTACCAATTACATTATTCAAAAAACGAAAGGAACTGTTGATCAAAATCAGATTAAAATAGCTCAATACATTGTAGAAAAAAAGAAAATTTCATCGAAAATAACGGTTTGTAGCATAGATTTGAATTTACATTACGTTGATTCAACTGGTTATTTAGAAGGAACTTTCATTAGCAACAGTTGTCGTGGAAATACAGGTAAAATAATCCTTTACCGCTCAACAGTAAATTTTTCTGAAGGAGACCCAGTTTTAATTGACCATTCTTGGAGAGATCGATTTCTGATTGATTTGTCGAAAGGAAGAAAGGCACCTGAAATCCAAGAATTAGAGCGCAAAAACTTTCAATTTCAACCCATTTATTTCGACCACGACAAAGCTGAAATCAAACCTGAATTTCACAATTATCTAGCCAGAATGGCAAGAGTTGTTAATGGTCATTCAGATTTAAGGATTAAAATTATTGGTCACACAGATGCGGATGGTTCTGATATTTATAATATTGATTTATCTGCAAGAAGAGCGAAAGCGATTCAAGAGTATTTCTTAAAATGCGGACTTGAATCCTTTAAATTAGTCATTGATTTTAAAGGTGAAAAGATGCCGATTGATAATAATCAAACTCCGGAAGGTAAACAACACAATAGAAGGGTTGATTTTCAATTTATTTAAAACTATAGCTGTAATTTCTTTACCTTTGTTAAACTAAAAAGCAATCATGACAAATAATGACATTTTAAAGAAGCTCAGAGTAGCCTTACAATTAAGAAACGATGAAATTGTAGAAATCATGAAATTGGTAGATTTCAAAGTAAGCACGAGTGAACTAGGCGCATTATTTAGAAGTGAAGACCATCCTAAATACAAAGAATGTGGTGATCAATTTTTACGCAACTTTTTAAATGGCTTAATTATCCACATGCGAGGAACCAAAGAAGCTAAGCCAGAAGAAGAAGAATCTCTTTAACAAAATAATCTTATATAGTAAATCTCATTTTTAAATGGGATTTTTTTATGTCTACAAATTAAAAGAGAAACACTTAATTTTCATTGAAGTCTTCAATGTTCACCAGATAGTTACTCTTCTATCATTCAATTCCGATGTCTAGAATCATCTACATATAAAAACAGATTAATAATTTCAAAAATAGTGGTCAAAAAAAAATCCCATACAAATTAATGTATGGGATTTATAAAAGTGGCGTCGACTTACTCTCCCACCCTCAAAAGAGCAGTACCATCAGCGCAATCAGGCTTAACTTCTCTGTTCGGAATGG
>JBIKJE010000152.1:0-4349 GCA_044361165.1 Crocinitomicaceae bacterium
TGATTATGATGTGGACGGAACGACCGCCGTTGCTGTGATGTGGAACGTTATGATTGAACATTACAAAAACATAGAATTTTACATTCCAGATCGCTATGCGGAAGGTTATGGCGTAAGTTCACAAGGTATTGAATATGCACATGCGCAAAATGTTCAACTTATTATTGCGTTGGATTGCGGCGTAAAAGCGAATGAAAAAGTGGATTTTGCAAACAGTTTGGGCATTGATTTTATTGTTTGCGATCACCACACTCCTGGCGAAACATTGCCAAAATGTTTGGTTTTAGATCCAAAACGCGCTGATTGCGGATATCCATACAAAGAATTGTCGGGCTGTGGCGTAGGATTTAAATTGTTGCAAGGATTGTGTATCGCCAATGATTGGGAAACGACTACATTATTCGAACAATTGGATTTATTGGCGATTTCCATTGGTGCTGATATTGTGCCAATTACAGGAGAAAATCGCATTTTGTGTTATTTCGGATTACAATTGCTCAATGCTAAACCACGCCCTGGAATTGCTGAAATTCTGCGCGTTGCAGGGAAAACTTTGCCATTGACTTTAACCAATGTGGTTTTCATCATTGCACCACGAATCAATGCTGCAGGTAGAATTCATACGGGTAAAAAAGCGGTCAGTTTGATGATTTCTGAAGACCAAGAGGAATTGAAAACTATTGCAGAAAGTATCAATGAAAACAATTCAGAGCGCAAAGATTTAGACCAATTAATCACCGCTGAAGTTTTGGAGCAAATTGAGAATGATTCTACTTTTGAATCCAAAATTACCACCGTTGTTTTTCAAGAAGATTGGCACAAAGGCGTGATTGGGATTGTGGCGTCTCGCTTGATAGAAAATCATTACCGTCCAACGATTGTTTTGACTGAATCCAACGGAAAAGCAACTGGTTCTGCGCGCAGTATCCGTGGATTAGATATTCACGCAGCTTTGGAAAAATGCACCGATTTATTAGATCAGTTTGGTGGACACACTTTCGCGGCAGGAATGACAATGCCGCTAGAAAATATTGACGCTTTCAAAGCCAAATTTGAAGCAGTTGTTCAATCAATGATTGCAAAGGAAGATTTGGTTCCGCAACAAATCGTGGATTATGCATTGAATTTCAATGAAATTTTTCACGAAAAAGAATTGTTAAACAAAATTCCAAAGTTCAAACGCATCATCAGTCAATTAGAGCCGCACGGACCAGGAAATATGAAACCAGTTTTTGTTTCTCACAATGTCTATGTAAAGTCGTTCAAAGTGCTAAAAGATGTGCATTTGAAATTGATCTTAGGTCAACCAAATTCAAAGGTTACTATTGACGCCATTGCATTCAATATGATTGATAAATTAGATATCATTGAAAGCAATCTTCCAATAGAAGTTTTGTACACCTTAGAGTCGAACGTTTGGCGCGAATTGGAAACCTTACAGTTAAATGTAAAGGATATCAGAGCGATGATTTAAAAAAACTACTCTTTTCGTTTCACTTTAAAGTCCACTTTGTAATAGAAAATCGGTAAGAAACCCAATTGTTGTTTTTCAGCAAGTGGTTCTTTGGTTGGATCCGCTAGATCAGGCGCGTATGCCAATCCTAGTAGATTTTTGGTATTTAGAATATTGACCAAATCCAATCCAATTTCGTGAGTCATTGATTTGGCATTGAATTTCCAATTTACTTTTAAATCCAATCTGAAATAGTCTTTGAATTGTCGATCATTAAATGCAGAATCAGAAAAGATGACTTCTTTGCGCAGTTCTGATTCAGCAATATCGACATAGCCGTATCTTCTTCCTCCAGCATAAGTCATTTTTAATCCCGCTGAAATCGATTGCTTTTCGTTTAACTTAAATTCTTTTCCAGCTAAGAAATTAGTTGCATAATTCCCATTGTATGAAGTGTTTCGCTCGATTCCATCGCTTCCTTTGTATTTTGAATTGTAAAGAGAAGCTGAAAACAAGAAGAAGAACGATTTATTGAAGAACTTTTGAACGGTCAGCTCTAAACCATAATTACGACCAGTTCCAGTGTTTTGCAATGAATCTGGGAAAAAGCGCGCAAATCCACTGCCTTGGTTGATTAACGAAAAAGACGAACTTTTCACATCTACAGGTACATTATACAAATGTTGGTAGTACACTTCCGTTTTTACCTGTAAATTGCCTTTGAAGAATTTTTCGTAAGCCAACGCAGAATGAATACTTTTAGTGAAATCCATTTTTTTGTTATGTAAATATGGATTTCCGTTTGCATCAATCTTTTGGTAAGTGTAAGTATAATTTGGCTGTGTTTGACTATGTAAACCAGCACCAGCAGAAATCGATTGCGCTTTTTTCATTCTTAATTTCCATCCAACACGTGGTTCTACAGGACTCAAGCTATTGCTAAAAGAATAATACTGACTGTGCAAACCAGCGGTTACATCCATGTTTTCTTTCACCCTCCATTTCCATTGAACGAAAGGTTGAACAAGCATTGCAGTTCCTTGGTAATCCCAACGTGTTTCAAATTGTGATTGATCGATGGTAAGCGCAGAATCTCTCATGTTCATGAACTGTCCTTCAACATTGAATCCCGCTTTGATTAAATGGTATTTATTGATTTTATGATTGATACTCAAATAGCCCGAAAGTCTCGTTGTTCTAAATGCATAACCCATTAGAGGATAAATCGAATCGACATTGATGTTATAGATTGGATTTCCGTTTTGGTATGTTGTATCTAAAGTTCGAATCAAATAATTGTGACGAGAATTTTGTTTTTCGTACGAAAGAGATAGGGTAGAAGTGAGGTAAGTTTTCTCGCTCAATGCTTTTTTATAAGTCAAACCAGAAACACCCATCGTTGTTCCAAAGTATTGATCTCTATCACCTTCACCATAAAATTCTGAAGAATATTCTTTTTGATCTGAAATTTTGATAGCGATATCACTCATTCCGCCAATGGCGAACCAAGAAAGCGAGCCTCCTTTTTTCAACTGCCAATTTAATTTGAAAGCCATATCGCCATAAGTCGGAACAGCATCGGTTCCAATTTGAACGCCAATTGCTTTAAACATACTCAAGGTTGAATACCTTGCCATCGCTAAATAACTCGACTTTCCGCTTTTACTCATCGGACCTTCTGCCATCAATTCAGTTCCTAGAACGCCAAATTGACCTGTAATTTCATGCATTTTCTCATTTCCGTTACGCAATTTAAGGTCGAAAATTCCAGAAGTACTGTTTCCGTATTCTGCTGGAAACGCACTCATAAAGAAATCTGAATTCGCCAAAATCTTGTTGTTTAAGATAGAAACTGGTCCGCCCGAACTTCCAGAAATCGCAAAGTGTGAAGGATTTGGGATGTCAACACCTTCAATTTTCCATACAATTCCAAGCGGGGAATTTCCGCGCACAACGATATCATTTCGAGAATCATCTGCTCCTTGGACACCTGCAAAATTAGATGCCATTCGCGCTGGATCTGCTCTAGATCCTGGATAACGGTCGGTTTCCTCAACACTAAATTGTTGGGAAGAAATAAATGAAAGTTCATTCATCGTTTGACCTTTGCGTTGTGCTTTTACAACGACTTCTTCTTCTTGTTGTACAAAAGCCTCATTCAAAGTCAATTGTACAATCGTTTCTTTTCCAGTATTTACTGTAATTGTAACTGTTTTGAGTTCATAAGAAATATAATCTGCGACCAATTCATGTTTACCAACTGGCACATTTTTGATTTCAAACTCACCCAATTCGTTTGTGGTGGCTTTGAAAATTTTGGTTGAATCTTCAGTGTATATTTGAATTTTCACACCCAACAATGGGAAATTGCTTTCGTTGTCCACGACTTTACCGCGTACATTTTGAGAAAGTTGTGAGAAGCTGTAAAAAGCCGATAAACAAATGGATAAAATTAAAACTAGATTTTTCATTTCATGTACTGGTTTTGGTATTCTTCTTTGGTCCAATTTTTAAAATAGACTTCTCTGAAATTGAAGTAATTCATTGGATTTTCTTTCAAATTTCTAACTTTCGAATAAATGATTTGATTGTCACCTGCATACCACAAAGCAATCAAGGGAGGGTTTTTCATCAATTCAACTTCTGCCAAATTGAAAAACCGTTGTTGTTCTGAAATTTTACGTTCTCTCAACGCCATTTCGTAATAGCTATCAAAACTAGGATTTGAATAGCGCGATTGATTGATTTCAGAAGGTTCTTCTTTACTTTTTGGGATTAATTTTCCGTAGAAATTTTGCAAGAATGTTTCTGGACTGTTATAATCAGCGCTCCAAGCGGATCTAAAAATGTCACCTTTCAAATTGGTTGCGTCTTGGTTTAATTCCTCGAAAGTTGA
>JBIKJE010000072.1:0-16006 GCA_044361165.1 Crocinitomicaceae bacterium
AATCAATGGTATCATTTAAGACTTCTACATTGTGGTTTTTTGTTTCTTTCCATTCAATAAAATCTAATAACGGAAGAGAATAACTTTCCAATGTTTTGCGGTAATCTGTAATTCTATTTAAGATGGCCGCGGAAACTGGAAAAATAATTCCTTGCTCAGCAAAGTTTTTCTTAGCCAACACATGATGTATCAAATAGCGGTGAATTCTTCCATTGCCATCTTCAAATGGATGGATGAATACAAAACCAAAGGCGATAACGGTTGCACTCAAAATAGGGTCATAGTTACTTTCCGCTAAGGTTTTAGATGCAGTAATTAACCCGTTTACTAATTTCTCTACATCTTGCCACTTCGCTGAAATATGATCTGGTATTGGCTCACCTGTTTCTCGATCGTGTTCACCTACAAAACCGCCTTTTTTTCTCAGACCCATAGCTAAAAAACGTGGGTTTTCAATCACTAATTCTTGTAAGCGATTCAATTCTTCAATGGAGAGTTCTCTCACTCCCGCTTGTCCAATTGCTTGTCCCCATCGATTTGCTCGTTTGCTTTTCGGACTTTCTCCTTCAATTGTAAAAGAAGCCTTCGAATCTTTTAATAACAAAAAAGCAGATGCTCGTTGTAAAACATCTTTTCGTATGCCTTTTATATTTGTTTGAATTTTTTCCGCTAGATTTTGTTGAATGTAATTTTCTAATTTCTGCGTCTTAAAAATTAAAGGACAGAAATCAACTGTTCCTGGTAAATTATCTTTAATACGATGCCGACTCGACATTCTTACAAAATTGTCCGCATATTGTAATTTTTCATCAACAAGTAATACAAAATTTCCCGATTTTAGATCTGCTAAGGGTAATTTTGTTTGCATCAACCATTCATACAAAAACCAAATTTTTCTACTATACTGTCCTAAAGGTTCTATTTGAACCAAGTCAATAATCTCATTTTGTGAAAGTTTTTCAAAAAGCTTTTTTAAAACAAATAAGTTAATGCCCTCATATTTTAGTGAAAAAATAAGTTGAGCATAAAGATTATTTTCGGGTTGATATCTTGGTGTAAATACTGCCCATCCGTCAACTTGATATCTTCTATTTTTTGGACTGATTATCGAAATAATAACAGGATAAGGAACATTTAAGTCATAGGAATCAATAAGAGCAGCATAACCCACAATCGAGGCCTGTTCAGGAAGGCTTCTTCCTTGAAAAGTACTTAAAATCGATGTAGAACACTTAAAATTCATTCTTTTTTGTGAAAAATAATTAATATAAAGATAATGAAAAAGGCTTACAAATAGTGAAAAACATTTAAAAAATAAATGTTTTCAGGAAAAACACTTAGTGGTTGCAGACTTCGAGTGCCTCAGTCTGCAATTGGCAGAATATCGTTTTGACTGAGGTTCTCGAGTTGACTGAGGTTCTCGAGTTGACTGAGGTTCACGAGTTGACTGAGGTTCACGAGTTGACTGAGGTTCTCGAGTTGACTGAGGTTCTCGAGTTGACTGAGGTTCTCGAGTTGACTGAGGTTCTCGAAGTCAACGTCCCTATACGCCAATGCCAACTCAGGTAATTTCTCGAATTCACCTTTTATTAATGCTTCTTTTTTCTTTCTACTCCAACCTTGAACTTGCTTTTCACGATAAAATGCCGTATCAATTCTCTGATATTCTTCGGAATAAACAAGTTTTACTGGTAATCTTTTTTTTGTATGATTTGCACCTTCACCAGTTTGATGTTGATTTAATCTTCTTTCTAAATCGACTGTGCTTCCTGTGTAATAACTTCCGTCGCAACATTCTAAAATATACATCCATCCTCCTCTCATTTTGGTTTAGTTTTTAATTGGTTGAATAAAGATAAAAAAAATGTCGTTTCGAGTGCCTCAACGAACATTTTTTTTGAATAAATTGCCAATTGCTGACTTCGAGTGCCTCAGTCTGCAATTGTCGATTTTTTTTGACCAAGGCAATCTTTAAAAGGGTGTTTTGTGACTGAGGCACTCGAAGTCAACAAAACATCCCTTGCAATAATCCCCTTTTATACTCCTGGCTATCTTCTATTTGTTGCGCTACTAATTCTATTTTTTCATCAATTGCAGAAAGGAATGAGGCGATTTTGATTTGCTCTGCAATACATGGAATTTGAACTGACAACTCATTTAAGGATTCTTGATTAATATTCGTATTTGCACTCGTAGTGCTCATTGAAATTAGGTTTTCTCTAAATGTCTTGTGTGAAAAACAGTACTTTTTATAACTCAAGTCCAAACTATTTTCAAATTCTCTAAAACGAATTAAAAAACCACTATAAACAGTATTTTCTAAATTTTCCAAAACCAAAGAAGTTTCTCCTACCCCAGATTTTTTAACCGAGGAACGGATAAATAAGACATCACCCTTTCTTAAATCATAATTTAATAGTTCCTTTTGATTAGCATTTACAAGGTCTAAATGTAAATTGGAAATTGTTGATTTTCCAAATACGTCCATTAAATTGATGAATGGAAATCCAAAACCAAAATCTTCCTTACCTTTATTTATTCCATTTTTAAATTCACCAATATCAGATAATTTTTTCTCCTGCCAATCCTCAAAATCTTTTCCATCTTCATCTTTAAAGCGCAATTGCTGAGAAAAAATTTGTTGCATCATGCCTTTTTTATATTCTTCTAACAATGTTTTTTTCTCTTTTAGAAAATTAAGTTTTTCATCAACCGATGACAGAAAAGTCGCGATTTTGGTTTGTTCTTCAATTGAAGGGAAGCCAATTGTAAAATCTTTTATTTGCTGTGAACTAATATGCGGAATACCTGAACTTGTATTTACTACATCTACATAATCAGTAAAGCTTTTTGAGAAAATTTGCTGATACAGGTAATTGATATTGGATTTTTCTGTGGCTCTAATCCTCGCCACTCGCTGAATCAAAATTGAATTCTCATCTTTCTTTGTTATTAACGCAACATTTTTTCCGACTTTTGAACCGTCCATACCCAATACTAAATCATTCTCTTTCACATAGTACTTGGTAATTTTATTGATTGCGCCTAAATAGTATTTATCAATTTCCTTGGAATGTCTTATGTAACCTTCTGTGATATTAATTCCTCGTAGAATAGGAATACCAGTATTGTCATCACTGATTTCATCACCTTTTAATGCTATACCAGAGAATAAGTCAATATAATCTCCAATTTTATCAAAAACCCAGTCCCCTTCAAACTCAGGAAACCGCAACTTTGGTTGTAACTTTTCCATCTTAAAAAGGCGTTTTGATATTTAGTTCTTTGCAAAAATCCGCAAGTGTTTTATCAACTTTACTCATTTTGGCATCGATGTCTTTTATTTTTTCTGCCACTGCATTTACATCAATCGAAATGGCTTCTTCGAAAGTGTTTACGTAGCGAGGGATATTCAAATTGTAGTCATTTGCTTTTACTTCTTCCAACGTGGCAACATTTGAATATTTATCGATTACTGCGCGAGATAGGTAGGTATCCACAATTTTATCAATGTGGGCTTCTGTTAAGATATTTTGGTTTTTCTCTTTAACAAAATCGTTGCTTGCATCAATGAATAAAATATCTTCAGGGTTTTCTCTGCAAATTTTGAAAACCAAAATACAGGTCGGAATACTCGTTCCGTAAAACAAATTGGAAGGCAAACCGATGATTGCATCAATGTAGTTTTGATCTTCAATTAAAAATTTGCGGATGTGTCCTTCAGCTGCACCGCGAAACAAAACCCCATGTGGGGCAATGCACGCCATAATTCCATTGTCATCTAAATGATGAATCATGTGCTGAATGAATGCGAAATCTGCTTTTGTAGCTGGCGCTAATTTACCATATTGTGAAAAACGGTCATTATTGAAAAACAAAGGATTTGCTGACCATTTGGCTGAAAAAGGAGGATTTGCCACAATCGCTTCAAACTTCATGTCTTCGTGCTGTGGTCGTTCTAACGTATCTTCGTTTTTGATGTCAAACTTGTGGTAATTGACATCGTGCAAAATCATGTTCATACGCGCCAAGTTGTAGGTTGTACGGTTCATTTCTTGCCCATAAAAATGTCCTACTTCTTCTACTTCACGCGCCACACGTAACAACAGAGAGCCCGAACCACATGTGGGGTCGTAAACCGATTTTAGCTTGCTTTTGCGTGTCGTTACAATCTTTGCTAAAATGGAAGAAACTTGTTGAGGCGTGTAAAATTCGCCTGCTTTTTGTCCTGCTCCTTCTGCAAACTTTGCAATCAGGTATTCATAGGCATCGCCCAATACGTCCCCTTCTGTATTGTCTAAATCAAAATCAATTTCATCGAGTGAAGTCAAGATTTTTACAATTACATCGTTTCTATCTTTGGCTGTTCTTCCGATTTTGGTAGAATTTAAATCGATGTCGTAAAACAGATTATCAAAATCATCTTGACTTTCAGAACCCATCGTACTTTTTTCGATGCTTCCCAAAACATTCGCTAAATCCTCCAGAATGAAAGTACTTTGAATTTGCTCTTCATCGTCTTGGTTGATTACTTTGGCATTTCCTTTTTTAGCCAATGCGCCAAACAATTCAGATGGTTTCAAGAAATAACCCAAGGCACCTACGGTTGCTTTTTTCAATGCATCCAAGTAAATTTTTCCTTGATTAGCGTTTTCATCAATCTCACTAAAAATCAACCCGTCCGGTTTCAAAAACTCATTGGCTTTCTTCTCCAGTTTCTCTGATAAATATTTGTAGAAAATGAATCCCAAAATATAATCTTGAAATTGATTCGCACTAATCTTTCCTCTTAATATATTGGCAATCGCCCAAAGCTGTTGTTCGAGCTGTTTTTTTTGTTCTTCTGACATAGTTTTTCGTTCTGATGGTAAATATAGGTATAGGAGGACGTAAGTTTTTTACGGTTTGGGAATCTTTTTTAAGAATCATTTGTTAGTTGTGGGAGTTTAGTTCAAAAAAAAACTCCCCAACCACCAAACAAATAATCTGGAAAATTGAGGAGTTTCAATGTCTTTTTGGTTTTATCATCGTAATGACCACTTTAAAAGTGGAGTCGGAGGGGATCGAACCCTCGTCCAAACAAAGAATCAGCAAGCTTTCTACATGTTTATTTCCTGGTTATTTTTCGATTGTGGGACGGACAGGAACACCCAAATCCACAACTTATGCTCTGAGATTTCGCAGGAGCTTAGAACCGTCACTCCAACTAGCCCAAAAGGATGAACTCTCGTAAATCAGAACTAATGGGCAGAGTTCTGAAGAGAGTACTTGTCAGGGCTACTAAACTTCACCGAGATTAAGCCAATTAACATTCAGTTAATTAAGCAGCAAGTGCGTATGACGTGTTGTCAATTATAGTTTGAGACAGGATATTAAAGAGCTCCACCTCAACGCTCTACATGCTTACACTTGACAATCGCATCTGCTGTCAAATCCAATACGACCCCAAAGAACTACCGCAAAGATAGAGTTTTTAAATCGGTTAATTTGATTTTTCATTATTTTTACATTTTAAATTTTAAACCAAAATAATGTCATTCGAAGTCAAAGAATTAAAAACGAAGGAAGAAATGTTGCAACAATTGAATGTACTTCAGTTTTTGTATCCTGAATTGACATTGGATAGATATGCAGAAATGTTGACCGATATGCTCAATGCAAATTACGGTCAAGTAGCGGTTTTTGATGATGCAAAATGCGTTGCCATCAGTGGTTTTTGGTTTGGAACGAAATTGTGGTGTGGAAAATACATCGAATTAGACAATGTAGTTGTCGATCCTACTTATCGTTCGAAAGGAGTAGGGAAGTTGATGTCTGATTTCTTGGAAAATAAAGCGTTGGGGTTAAATTGTACAATCTTGGTTCTGGATGCTTATACAACTAATTTTGGTGCACATCGATTCTATTACAACCAAGGTTTCGGTCCCAAAGGATTTCATTTTGTGAAAGTATTGAATGAAGATGGTTTGACTTAATTATCTGATTGCGTTTACATCTTTCAAATCGCCTCTCGCCACCGCATTGCATCCTTTTGGAATCGGCATGGAAGAATTCAAAAAGAAAAACTTCAATTTCATTCCCTCTTTTTTAAATTTTTCGTCCAAATTGTTGGGGTATATAATCACTTCTCGGTTACCAACTTGCGCAGTAATCAGTGCGCCACAACTTTCATTTAAATGCACAATCCCAATAACGCGTTCTTCTGCTAAAATATCTCTTTCCATAGTCGAATTCTTTTGTGTGATTGTTTTTGTTGTTGTGCAGGAAAAAAATCCCAAGACACTTAATGCAACTATAATGAATTTCATATTTTTCCTTTTGATTTCAAAGTTACCAAAATCAATGCCAGTCGAAGCGCTAAGTTTTAGCGTATATTAACGATTTAGCAAACTTTACGCACGTTTTTTTGCATGTTTTCGAATTCAAAACTGATATTTAACTATTCTTTTAAAACCATATCAATACATAAAACTGCTCCTAAAATCAAAATTCTCTTAGAATCATTTTCTGGTACATTTTCAAGAATATTCAAGATGTAATTATCAGCAGTAGTAAAGAGTTCCTTGCCCAATCCAGCCCATTTTTTGGTTACATGTGCATATTCTTGATTAGAATCAGCAAATTTAAAATCCCAACTGGTCCATTTTCCTTTCAAAGTGCACAAGAAATTTCCATTTGCATCCTCAACATCAAATTTTCCGCCAATAGAGAAGAATTTTTGTTTAAAAATACCGACCAATTGGTTATTTTCGTCTAAAACGTCAACTTTTGAGAGAAACAAAGAAAATCCTCTTTTAACAGTCAAAATAAGTTGACCATTGGCGTCTTTTATTTCAACATGGAAAGGAGTCATTCTCTTGTAAGATGAAAAACGAAAGAGTTTGGTGAAAAATCCCAAATTTTCTTCTCTACAAGTCATTAATATTTCACTGTTTTCAGGGTCCAAAATATCAAAATTATTCGCCGCCTTAAAAATCCCAATATGTTCCTTGATAAAAAATGTATTCCTGTTTAAAATTTTGTTCATGTTATTTGTTTTTTTGATTTCATCCACAAGACTATTTTAGATTTTTAGATTGACTTCGTCGGTGCTTCGCGCTCACTGCGTGGCTGACTTCGTCGGTGTTGGATTATTAGATTATCAGATTATTGGATTGATGGATTTTTAGAATTGTCTACGATCTTAATATCCTAATAGCTTAAAATCTACTTCTTCACTTTCTCCCAAGTCTCATACATTTTCGCTTGCGAAGGCCGGTTTGCCTCAATTTCTGTCAAAGGTTCAACTTCAATCAAAGTTTCTTGACATTCTTTGGGTAATTCTTGATACAAAGCTGTGCCTTTAGTTTTCCATGCAATCATTTCATCGGAAACCTGTTTGATTATTTTCGCTGGATTTCCGACAACCAAACTTCTTTTTGGAATTTCCATTTTGGCTGGTACGAAACAAAGTGCACCAATGATAGATTCTTTTTCAATGACCACATCATCCATAATGACACTGTTCATTCCAATCAAGCAATTCTCACCAATAATTCCACCATGAATAATTGCACCGTGTCCAATATGTGCACCTTTTTTCAAAATAGTTGTTGTACCAGGAAACATGTGAATCGTGCAATTTTCTTGTACATTGCATCCATCTTCAATGATAATTTGTCCCCAATCTCCTCGAATAGCTGCACCAGGACCGATGTAAACATTTTCTCCAATAATGACATTTCCAGTTACAGAGGCCTTTGGATGAACAAAACTACTTGGTTTTACCACGGGAATAAAACCATTAAAAGCGTAAATTGACATTTTTTAAGAATTGATGATTGTAAAAATAGCTTAAATTTGTATGCTATTCAAAATCAAAAAATGAGTTATTGTAAATTCTGCGAAACCAAGGATCCAGAGGAGGTCAATCGATTGTACCACGACACACAGTATGGATTTCCCATTGATTCTGATGATGAACTTTTTGGCAGATTGATATTGGAAATCAATCAAGCTGGGTTGTCATGGCAAACAATTTTGATGAAGCAAGAAAATTTTAGGTTGGCATTCGACCATTTCTCGATAGAAAAAATCGCCAATTATGATCAAGCGAAAATTGAAGAATTGCTTCAAAACCAAGGGGTTATAAGAAATAAATTGAAAATTAACGCGGCAATACACAATGCCAAGGAAGTTTTGTCGTTACAAAAAGAGCACGGTTCATTCAAAAATTGGATTGAATTAAACGACCCCAAATCGAAAGAAGAGTGGGTAAAACTGTTCAAAAAGAACTTTAAATTCGTCGGAGGAGAAATTATCAACGAATTTTTAATGAGCGCAGGATATTTAAAAGGTGCTCACGAAAAAACTTGCGCGATTTTTGACGTAGTTTTGCAGTCCAAACCAAATTGGTTGAAACATGAAAACAAATAATTTTATTTCGTGTTATTAATTAAGATTTTAAAAAGTATAAAATGAAAATATTAGCTTTAATTTTTACGATTTTTTTATTCTCAAATGTTAGTTTAAGTCAGTTCGCAGTTGGCGGAGGTCCTGCTCTTTTAAAAGCGTTTGGGGTTCAGCAACCTTATTTGGGTTTTCAAATTATGGGCGAATACCCAATTGACGAGCAAAGTTCGTACTATGGAAAACTATCATTTTATGGCAAACACAATGGTTTATCGACACTGGTTGCAGTGAATGCAATTGATATTAATACGCAACCATCATTCTTAGAAATTAATTCTCGCAATTCTTTCAATTACACAAGCATTGAAGGTGGACGCAGATATTATTTCGGAAATGGATATGACTATGGATTCGCGCCCTACGGTGGAACTCATTTAATGGCAGTATTTAATACCGCAAAATTAGAAACCGATGATTTTGATCAATCCAAATATCAGTTAGCGAACATTGAAACCAAAGGAAATATATTTAGTTTGGCTTTCGGGCTTTCAGGTGGTATCAAAAATGATTTCACTTGGGGAACTTTATATTTTGATGCTTCTTTCGATTATTTTATTTTACTACAGTCGACCAACAATTTGGCAACAAGTGCTTTCAATGAGCATGGAAGTCAATTGCTTTTTACCTTTGGCTTAGGATACAAGAAAACTATTTTTTAGTAAATAAATTCAAAATTTTCCTGTTCTGAATATTAGTTATCTCATCAAAAACATTTTGCAAATTTTGAAATCTATCATTTATTGCATCTGCGAGATATTCGTCTAGAACTCGTTCTTCCAATAAATTTGGCGGGATTTTAAATGAGTGTTTGTGACACATTTTATTCAAAACCTTTTGTAAAGATTTACTTATTTGACCGTGAGTAGGCAATGGATATGTGATTTGTAAATTCGTCATCACACTTGGATTAGGATGCACCAAAGGAAGTTTTCCAGTATAAAGTTGCCAAATCGAAATTCCAAAAGCAAAAATATCACTAGATTGATTAGCCAGATGCAAGCGATTTAAGATGATTTCAGGTGCCGAGTACCCCAAGGCGAAAAGTGTTTTTCTTTTTTCTACATTATTTTGATCTAACGCCATGCCGAAATCAATCAAACTAAAATCTAATTTTTCTGAAGAGTCGTCAACCAAAATATTACTCGGCTTGATGTCGCAATGAACAATGTTTTTTTTTGCCAATTCATCAAAAATTGGAATCAAAGCAGCAATCATTTGCTTCAAAAAATCCAATCGATTTTTAGATTTCAATTGTTTCCAATATTCGTTCAATTGAATGCCTTTTTGGAAATTTCGAATCAATATGATTTCTTGTTCGTTTTCGATAAACAGAATTGTTTTTGGTAAACCTTTTTTTGAAAAATCAAACGTAGATTCTGCCTTTAAAACTCCCCACAAATGTTTGTTTTGATCGGTTTTCACCATTTTTTTGAGTACCAAAAATTCGTTAGAAGTAACGTTTCTTATCAAATATACTTCATTGAATTTGCGTTTATTAGGTGAACCTAATTTGTTCACTACTTCAAATTGATTCAGTGATTCATTTTCTTGAAAAGAAGTATTGGACACAATCGAAGTAAGTGCTTGGTTCATGATGTTAAATTAATCATTTGCCTCAAAATCAGAACGAAATTTCTTTTCTAATAAATCGCCACCATTTAATATTTTGCTACACCAATTTATTTTCAAGAGCGTTTGCTGTTCCTCAGACAATTTCCAATTTAAATCACTTTGCTCTAACCGTTGGCGAAGTGTATTTAGAACAATGGCAACAGAAACTGAAATATTAAAACTCTCAGTAAAACCATACATCGGAATTTTTACAAATTCATCCGCCATTTCGACCACTTCTTCACTGATACCTCTGCGCTCAGTTCCAAAAACCAAAGCGATTGGTTGTGTTAAATCTAAGTCGTAAATTGTTTGAGAATCAGTATGTGGCGTTGTTGCAACAATTTTATAACCTTTCGATTTCAAATTATTCAAACAATCTTTGGTTACGTTTTCACTATCGTCATAATTGTACATATCTACCCAACGACCAGCGCCCAAAGCAATGTCGCGTTGAATTTTGTATGTATTGTCTTTTTCAATGACATGTAAATCTTGTAAACCAAAACAATCACAAGACCTCAAAACCGCACTGGCATTGTGTTCTTGGTAAATGTTTTCCATCACAACAGTTAAATGTTTGGTCCGATCTGCTGCGATTCTATCAAACATTTCCCTTTTATTCGGCGTGATGATCTCATAAAAGGCAGCCAATATTTTTGAATTCATAAAAAGATATTAGACGTTAGTTACTTGATCTACAAAGTCCAACACAATGTCGCAAACTTTAGTCAATGCTTCTGGCATTTGCTTTGAATTCCATGGATGTGAGGCGCCAAAAACATGGTCGGTGTTTTTAATAACATTTAATTGCATCTTGGTCCAATCTGCAATTTCTCTTCCTTCTTCGATTGAAACAGAGGTGTCGTCATAGCCATGGATAATGCAAACTGGTTTTTTTAAAGCTTTTCCAGCGGCTTGAATGTCTAATTCCTGTTGATGTTCGATAAAATCTTCATACTGACTGAAATGATGAGGCATTTCTTGTTTTGTTCGTTGATTTGTAATCAATCGGATGGTGCTTTTTTTCCAAGCCTCAATCATTTTTGAATCTGCAAATCTTTTTTGTACTGAACTAATTGAAGCAAGTGTAATTACTGCATGGATTCTACTATCAGAACCATTTAAAAGCACAATTCCACCGCCACGACTGTGTCCCATTAAATAGATTTCAGGTAGATTTTCAAATTGATTTTCTATCCAATCTAAGGCATATTGAACATCATTTTTCTCTTTTGTATAGCTATTGGTTGAAAAAGCATCTAGATCTATAAAATCCAATGGATTATCAACAGTCGTTCCGTTGTGAGTTAAATTAAATTTACAAAAACCAAATCCTTCTTCCACGAAAAAATCACCCATCAAATTCCAAGCACCCCAATCTTTAAAGCCCATGTAGCCGTGAACAAAAACAATGATTTTCTGGTTAAAATTGGCTGGAATTTCAAGGTCTATTAATCCTTTACGGTTCTCACTTCCAATATAATATGCATTGGTGATTTTTTTCATGCTGAAGTTTTGGAACCTCAAATTTAGAAAATTCATTGGATTATCTGGCAATCGAATAAATCCGAATTGTCAATCTTGAACAGATCTATAAATTGTGGTTTTTTCGACCAAATTAAGCGAAGAAATCTTCAATTTGACCTGTAGAACGATTAAATAATCTTATCTTTGAAGCCAAAATTTATGAACTTCGAAAAATATATTTAATAAGAAAAAGTTTGTATTTAAAGCAAGCAGTTTTGAATACAAATGTTCAGCAAAGTATTTTTTTTTAGCACATTCATTTTCAATTAAATAGTTACAGATGAAAATATCCGCTTCCATATACAGTGACAAAAAAAGACCTCTGAAAGAAGTAATTCAAGATTTGGTTGATCACAATGTTGATTTGTTGCATGTGGATTGCAACGATGATTTATCCGTTTTTGAAGATATTCGTCAAATTCGAACTTGGTGTAACATTCCAATTGATTTACATATTATCACTGAAAATCCTTCGAAATACATGGATTTGTTGATTGAAAATCCAGTTGAATATGTGACTTTTCAGTTCGAAGATTTGAAAGAGCCATTGGTTTTCCCGAAGAAAGTTACAGGAAAAAAAGGTTTAGCAATCATTACTCCAACTTCGATTGATGCTTTTGATGCCTACGCTGATTATGATTTTATTCTAATTATGGCAACGATTCCAGGACAAAGTGGTGGTGTTTTCGATACTTGGAATTATTCCAAAATCAGGTCATTCAAGAAAAAATATCCTTCAAAATCGATTCATGTGGATGGAGGTGTAAATGCAGAAGTATCCTTTATTTTAAGAAATATGGGTGTAAGTAGTTCTGTTTCAGGTTCATATTTGTTCAACGCTCCAAGTATTGGACATGCATTGATGAATTTGACACAACGAGATGTGACATCGCATTTCAAAGTGAAGGATTTCATGACACCAATCAACGAAACGCCTTGCATTCAATACAATGATCTGAATTTGAAAAATGTGTTGGAATGCATTGAAGCAGGACAATTGGGATTTTGTATCGTTGTAGGAGATAATAATCAATTTAGAGGGTTAATTTCCAACGCTGACGTTAGAAAAGGATTAATTAAGCAATTAGATAATATTTCCAACGTGGATGCAATTTCAATGGTAAATGAAAATCCAGTAACGGTAAATGAAGAAAATACAGTCAACGAAATGTTGAATTTGATAAAAAAATGTCCTTTCCCAGTAATGTATCTTCCTGTTATCAATAAGGATAGGGCAGCAACTGGAATTGTTACATTTGTGAATTTGATTAAAAGTGAATTATGATATTACATTTAAAAGAAAATATTAGTGCAGAAGAAGCACAAAAATTAGCTGAGCAAATCAAAGCTTTTTATGTTAAATCTAACGGAAAATCTGTTTTGATTACTGGTTCGGGAGTAAAAGAGATCCCTGCTGAATTAGACGGAAAAGTCGAGGATTCATGGGTTTTCGCCAATGATATTCAATTGGCTTCAAAGAATTACCGCAGTGAAACTAGAGAAGTTAAAATCGGTGGAATTACGATTGGAGGAAATACCAAAAATACCGTTTTAATTGGTGGACCTTGTTCAGTAGAATCAGAAGATCAAATCCGTGAATCTGCTGAGTTATTGGTTAAACTGGGTTTAAGTACTTTGCGTGGAGGTTGTTACAAACCAAGAACAAGTCCATACAGTTTCCAAGGAATGGGATTAGACGGGTTGAAATTATTGGCTAAAATGCGTGAAGATTACGGATTAAATGTCATTACAGAAGCACGTGACGCAACGCATATCGACGAAATCATTGAATATTCTGACGTGATTCAAGTCGGTGCAAAAGCGATGTACGATCAAGGAATTTTGAGAGCTTGTGCTAAAACACAAAAACCTGTTTTAATCAAAAGAGGGTTTGGAACAACTTTACAGGAATTTGTGCAAGCAGCTGAATTCGTGCTTTCTGGAGGAAATGAAAACGTGATTTTGTGCGAAAGAGGAATTAGAACTTTTGAAACAGGAACAAGATTCACTTTGGATTTGTGCGGAGTTGCTTGGTTGAAACATTATACCAATTTGCCGATTATTTTAGATCCAAGTCACGCAATGGGCTATGCATACGGTATTGCTGATTTAGCGCGTGCTTGCGTAGCAATGGGCGTTGATGGATTATTAATCGAAGCGCATAGAAATCCGAAAGTGGCGAAATCTGATGCTTCTCAACAATTGACGCATCCAGAATTTGAAGCTTTGTTGAATTCACTTCAACCTGTGGCAAACAGTGTTGGTTACAAAATGATTTAATGATTTTTCTAGAACAAAATACAAAGGGAATTTGCAGAAAATTCGGTTTAGATTTCAATGAATTACTAGCTGATTTTCAAGTGGATTCAATTTTTGAATTGGGAATTGCTGATCTAGAAGCGTTTGGCGATGAATATGAAATTGACTTGCAATCTTTGCTTTTCAAACCGTTGTTCAAAACAGACGAATTGACCATGAAATTGGCAAATATCAAAATGCTAATTTTAGATGTTGACGGTGTAATGACTGACGGAGGAATGTATTTTGCAGAAAGTGGAGATCAATTCAAGAAATTCAATACCAAAGACGGAATGGGAATTATTCATTTGGTCAAAAAAGGTTTTCATGTGGGAATTATTTCCGCCGGCTTTAAAGATGTTGGTGTAAGTGCTAGGGCCGAAATGCTTGGAATTCAGTATTGTTATGTTGGACGTGAACCAAAAATTAACATCCTCAGAAAGTGGTGCGAAGAATTAAATATCAGTTTAGATGAAGTTGCCATGATTGGCGATGATATCAATGATTTAGAGATCATGCAACTTATAGGGTTCAAAACTTGTCCTAAAGATGCAGTTGAAGTTGTAAAAAAAGAAGTAGATTTGATCCTGTCAAAACGCGGTGGCGATGGATGTGTGAGAGAATTTATTGACAATTATTTAGAAATAAATCCATTAGGAAGTTAATTACCCCAATTTCTAAAGAATAAGTAAAAGTATGGAAAAAATAAAATTAGGAATTGCAAGAGAAGGTAAGGTTCCACCTGATTTTCGGGTTCCTTTGACCCCAAAACAATGTAAACTGGTTGAACTTAAATTTCCTAATGTGGAAGTAATCGTTCAAAATAGCCCAATCAGAACTTTTAAAGATGAATTATACATTCAACAAGGTATAAAAGTACAGGAAGATTTATCTGAATGTGACATCATCATGGGTGTGAAAGAATTCAAAAAAGACGATTTAATTCCTAATAAAAGATATATTTTCTTTTCTCATACGATTAAAAAACAACCATATAATCAAAAATTACTTCAAACCATTCTTCAGAAGAAAATCCAATTGATTGACTACGAAGTGATGAAAAATAAATTAGGTAAACGTTTGATTGGATTTGGTCGCTACGCTGGAATTGTTGGTTGCTACAATGGATTCAGGGCTTTTGGAATGAAAAATCAAACTTTCCAATTGAAAAAAGCCTGCGAGTGTGAAAATCGTATCGAGCTTGAAAACGAATTGAAAAAAATTGTTCTTCCTGCAAACACCAAAATTGTTTTAACTGGTTTTGGTAGAGTTGGTTATGGTGCAAGAGAAATCATGGATTTACTACCAATTATGGAAGTAAGTCCTGCTGAATTTTTGAATGATTCTTTTGATAAACCTGTTTTTACGCATTTAGAAGTTGAAGATTATTTCGCGCCTATTTCAGGACAAGAATTTGATAAAAAACATTTCTATTCTCATGGAAATGAATACAAATCGATTTTTGGAAAATATGCCAATGAAGCAGACATGTATATTGCCTGTCACTTTTGGTCAAGTAGCTCTCCATATATTTTAACAGCCGACGATTTGAGAAATGAAAAATCTCGTTTGAAAGTGGTTGCTGATGTTTCTTGCGATGTTGCTGGTCCGATTGCTTCTACAATTAAAGCAAGCACAATTGCAGATCCTATTTTTGGTTACGATCCTAAATCTGAATCAGAAGTTGATTTCATGAATGAAAATGCAATCGCTGTAATGTCTGTTGATAATTTACCTTGTGAATTGCCAATGGATGCTTCTGAAGATTTTGGAAATGAATTGATTAAACATATTTTCCCAGCTTTATTCAACGAAGATCCTGATAATATAATTGGTCGTGCTTCTGAAACGAATTTGAACGGCGAATTGACTGAATATTTCAGTTATTTGACTGATTATGTAAATTCTGTTGCGGTAAATTAAGCTTCAATTTGTATCTTGGAACCCAAATTTGAACTATGGAGAAGGGTAACAAAAAGATAATCAGAGGTTGGGTGTTTTATGATTGGGCAAATTCTGTTTACAATTTAGTCATTTCATCTGCTGTTTTTCCGCTGTTTTATGATTTCAAAACCAAAGCTGCGTATATCAAAGCTGAAAATCATTTGGGCGACAA
>JBIKJE010000008.1:0-58683 GCA_044361165.1 Crocinitomicaceae bacterium
CAAGCGTTTTCAACAATCTTTTTTTAATTAAATTTTAATACTGTAGTTAAATACCTGTAAATAGGAGGTTTAATCTTTCCAAAAGATTAATAAAAAATGAAAATTTAGTATTGCGAAAGTAGAATCCGGAATTGAAATTAAATGTTTTCGGACTTATCGTCATTGAAATATTCTTTTAATAAATCGAATAATTCTTTGTGGTTTCGTTCTAACACTAATGGAGATTCTTTGTAGTACTCTATTATGACAGCAAAAAATTCTGGTAAGCTATCGGCACCATAAGCATTAATGTCATTTGACTTTTGTATTTCACTAAATTCCTTTGAGAATAGTTCAATCCATTTACTTCTTAAATCTACTGCCAAATCAACAGGTATTCCGTCAATAAAGCCATCTGATTTATCAATAAGATGTGCAAATTCATGAATACCTACATTTTGCTTGTCATTTGCATTTTTAAAACCTGCGACTAATGCTGGCAATGAAAGTATCATTGTTGTATCCATTAATCCGCCATGATGCACTTTTCCTAAAACTTGACCTTTCGAATCGATTTCATTTTCATGCGTAAAATTGTCTGGATAAACCAAAACTTCACTCAATCGACCATAGTTCCAATAGGGCAATCCCCAAAACGTGACAACCGCAGAAGATGCAACATACAAACAGACTTCTCTGTCAGGTACATCTTTGCCAATTTCAGTAATAATAACATCTGTTACAAAAAGTGCAATTCTATCTTCAAAAATCTTTCTCTCAGATTTACTCAAATTTTTATAAAAGTCGATGTTTTCTATCAACCAATACCTATCATTGATATTCAAATTAATTTTGCTTGGTCTTCCTTTTGATTTATTTGCAAAATACAACCAACGACGAATCGCAAATGCAGTCAATACAACTGTAAAAATTCCTACCACCTTGGCTAAATTTTTCTGTTCGTTCATTGTTAAAATTGGAATACTAGCCAATAAAAGAACGAATACTATAATCCAGTATGAGAAGTTGAATTTAAAATTTGAATTGATTGCTGACATCTGTAAAAATAATTAATTACTTATTTTGCTCTCGGAAAATTTTCAATAACCAAGGAGTAAGAATGATTAACAACAAAGTAGCACCCATCATTAAATAAAAATTCAGCATAAAAAAGGATGCTTTGTCTTCATATTGATCCCACAAAGATGCTATCACACCACTCAATTTGTTTCCGATGGAAGTTGAGATAAACCATGCGCCCATCATCAATGCAGTTAATCTAGCTGGTGATAATTTTGAAACCATCGACAAACCGATTGGAGATAAACACAACTCCCCTACCGTAATTACACCATAAGCGGCAAAAAACCACCAATAACTAGATTTGATTTCTCCGTTCACAGAAGAATTAACGGCAGCGACCATTACTAAACAAGATAAACCAGTAATAAATAATCCAAGAACGAATTTGATTGGAATAGATGGTTCTAATTTTCTAAAACGCAAAAATCTAAAAATCCCTACAACCAGCGGCGTGAGTATGATTACCCAAAAAGGATTTACTGATTGAAAAATATTGGTATTAAAAACAGCAACTTGATCTCCGTCTTTTAATTTATCTACTCCCTGGTAATTCTTAAAATAGCTTGGATATTGAATACTCTTCTCTCCTTCTATTTTGCGAAAGTGTTTGTCTAAAGCTTGCTCTGGCTCTTTCGATTTTTCATATTTCACCACATCCGCTAAACTCATATTCTTTAAACCAGAACTGATACCTTTGGGCACATCTCTATTGGTGTAATTATTTGCCCATGTATTCAAGACTGTTCCATTCTGTTTGAAAATCGCCCAAAAAGGAATCACTGCCAAACAAACAACTAAAATCGCACTCACTACTCTTCTTTCGTTTTTTGGTGCTGTAAACAAAATATATCCAAAAAAGAAAATAACCGGAATACACGCAAAGAGAAATGCATCGGTCACATCATCCTTTACTAAAAAGGAATGCGTATTTGTTACAGAAGGAACGCCATTGATAAAATATCCAACCACAGCAAAAATTAAGGCTGGTACGATTACAATTAACAAGTCTTTCCACCAGGCCTTTTCACCAGGAATTGCGATTTTTTTAACATCGCCAGTTAGATAATGTTTGTTACCAAGCATAAACACAACTACACCTACAAACATCCCAATTCCCGCGCCGACAAAAGCAATAGAATAGCCATATTTGTTGATCAAAAAGGCGGAAACAATGTTACAGATGAATGCACCAATGTTGATTCCCATGTAGAAAATATTATAGCCCTCATCTTTTTGACCTCTAAGTTCATCTGTATTGTATAAATTCCCCAAAAGTGTAGAAATATTCGGTTTAAATAATCCATTTCCTAAAACAACGAGGAGCATACCCGAATAGAGCATTCCAAATGAGTGAATTCCCATCATACAATAACCAATCCCCATCATAATTCCTCCGAGAACTATTGGAAGTCGATATCCAAGCACTCGATCAGCCAATAAACCTCCAATAAAAGGAGTAAAAAACACCAAAGCAATGAAAGTTCCATACAAACTAGCCGACTCTGCTTCTGACATTTCAAAGCCTTGATTGGCATCCTTCAAATACAAAGTGAAAATTCCAATCATTAAATAGTATCCAAATCTTTCCCACATTTCTGTGAAAAACAAATAAGGCAATGCTTGAGGATGTTTGCGATCTTTAGCCATCATTCTGAAATTAATTTAAATAGTTGTTTGATACAAAAAAAGCAGTCCGCTTTTCATTGGACTGCTTCAAAAATATGAATTATAAATTAACGCACACCGTGCATCATTTTCAATAATCTTTTAGAAAGTAAGAATAATACAACTGATGCTCCTCCCGCCATGAAGACGAAAATCATGAAGAAATTGTACAAATTCTCGATTTTCATTCCTAAGAACATAGGTTTCTTTGGTTTCAAATTCCAAACTTCAAAAGTATTAGTGTCTGGCTTTCCTTTTTTACCAACCACGTTTTTCAATACATAAAGTGTATTTCCATCTTTACTCAAAAAGTGAGCAAATGCAAATTTAGGCTCAGATCCAACAATTTGTTTTAAATGAAACTTAGAAACTTCGTTTTTAGACACAGTAGTAGGCTTAATCTCCAACAACGAATCAGCTTTTTCTTTTTCGTTTGAACCAAAAAGATTTACAACAACTTGATCTAAAAATCCTAATTCTTTTTCTTTTTCAAAACCATCAGAAACCAATTTAATATCAGCTTCAGAATTAGGAAACGCTTTTGACATCGCAACAACATAATTGCTGTCTAATGTCACATTTTTTGTCAATGTGGTATCCATGGAATTAAACATGAATTTTGTTGCTGGAACGCTCGTTTCCATGTGCACTTCTTCTGGATACAATGAACTCAAATCTCCTGCAAATTTATTCGCTGTTGCCGTTGACAAGAACCAAACTCCCATTAATAAAGAAGCAAAACGAACTGGCGCTAATTTTACAACCATCGACAATCCAATTGGCGACAAACATAATTCACCAAATGTATGCACAGTATAAAGTGTAACCAACCAGAACATGCTTACTTTCAAAGCTGGATCTAAATCTTTTACACCCATTGCTATAATCAAATATCCAACAGCCAATAAGAATAATCCCAAAGCTTGTTTCACTGGAGAAGAAGGCTCTCTGTCTTTCTTCCCTAAACGTGTCCAAATAATTGCAAAGATTGGCGCGAAAATTACAATCGCTACTGCATTAATACTTTGGAAATATGAAGATGGAATTTCAGAACCAAATAAACTTCTGTCGGTTTGCTCTTGCGCAAAATATGTCAAAGAAGCTCCAGCTTGCTCGAAAGCAGACCAGAAGAAAATAACGAAAAATGCAATGATAAAAATTACCCAGATTTTTTGTTTTTCAACTGAAGTCAAACTTTTATCTGTAATAATAGATGCAGGTGCAATGATACAAGCAGTGTAAATGAATGCGCCAATTAAATCAAATCCTAGTAAACCTTTGAACACAGTAAAAAGTAACAATGAAATAACTGCCCAAGTAAGCATTTGCTTCACATTCAATTTTTTCTTTTCACCAACAGGTTTTACCACTTTCTTTGGAGTTGTACCAATTGGTTCGCCTGTAGGTGAAACAACGTACTTATTTTTCAATAATTCAAAAGAAATAATACTGATAATCATACCAATACAAGCAGCCAAGAATCCCCATTTGAATGCAGCCGGAACAACCAATCCATCTTGGTCATAAACTTCACCTAACGTTCCACAAACCAATGGCGCAATAAATGCTCCTAAATTGATTCCCATGTAAAAAATGGTAAAAGCTGAATCGACTCTTTTATCTCCTTCTGGATACAATTGACCAACCATAGTAGAGATATTTGGTTTGAAAAATCCATTTCCGAAAATCAAAAATCCAAGTCCTGTAAACATCATTGTGGTAGCAAAACCTACTTCAGTGTAAAAACTTCCAGCCAAGAACATGAAAAACTGTCCTATCGCCATCATCACACCTCCAATGAAAATAGACCTTCTATTTCCCCAATATCTATCAGCTACATAACCTCCTATTAATGGTGTCAAATAAACTAATCCTGTGTAATTTCCGTAAACGGTTGACGACAATGATTTATCAAACATCAACGCATTGACCATAAATAAAGTGAAAATTGCACGCATACCGTAGTAGCTGAACCTTTCCCACATTTCTGTAAAGAACAACAGATATAATCCTTTTGGATGACCTTTTTGTACAGATGATTCCATAATTTATTTAATAGTTTAAGCCGTGAAAGTAAAAAAAAAATCCCAATATTGCCTTTTTGATACTTTTTCTTTCGCAAATGTTCGTCAACATACACACCCATTTTGAACAATCTGATGGAATTTTCATTTTAAATGGAAAAAACCAAAATGATTTGAATGCATTGTATTCATTTGGAATTCATCCCAATGAAACGTTAATTCATGACTTTAACGTTGAGAACTTCGAAAACGAAATAAGTCAATCAAACTGTGTTGCCATCGGCGAATGTGGTTTAGATAAAAAGATTTCTGTTCCATTGGAAACACAAATTGCAATTTTTAAACTACAAATTGCAGTTTCAGAAAAGCTTGAACTTCCAATCATCATTCATTGTGTGAAAGCTTGGAATGAAATTTTAGCGATAAAAAAAGAGTTGAAACCCAATCAACCATGGATTTACCACGGATTTCGAAAATCAAATTTGGTTGAAAGCGTTTTAGATTCAGGTTGTTTTGTCAGCATTGGAACTGCGATTATTTACGACCAAAAACTTCAGCAAGCCATTCAAAATATTCCGTTGGGAAAATTATTTATAGAAACAGATGATGACACATCACATTCAATTCAAGAAGTTTATGAATCTGTTGCTAGATTAAAAAACGTTTCAATCAATGAACTTCAAGAACAAATATTGAAAAACTTTGCAATGGTTTTTAGAAAAGTAAAGTAGCATTCCATATTGTAAATTTCAAAATTCAAGTACTTTTGCAAAAAAAAATAAAAATGGGTAATTGGCTGGAGCGCACAGAATTGTTGATTGGAACTGAAAATCAAGAAAAACTGAAAAATGCGCATGTTTTAATTGTAGGACTTGGAGGAATCGGCTCATTTGCGGGTGAATTCATCGCAAGAGCTGGAATCGGAAAGATTACCTTAATCGATGGGGATTGCTTCGACGAAACAAATAAAAACAGACAATTGACCGCACTTGATTCAACGATTGGCAAAAACAAAGCTGTTGTGCTTGCTGAAAGAATCAAAGATATCAATCCCGATGTTGAATTGGTTGTGATTGAAGAATTTGTGATTCCAGCACGTGTTTGGGAAATTTTACAAGAATCAAAGCCTGATTATGTGATGGATTGCATCGATTCTGTATCTCCCAAACTAGAATGGATCATAGCGTGTAAAAGATTGAAAATTAAAATTATTTCTCACCTTGGTGCAGGTGGAAAATCAGATCCATCCAAAGTTCAAGTGGCTTTATTGGGAAATACAAATAATTGTAAACTGGCACTTCACCTCAAAAAGCGATTGAAAAGAAAAAACATCGATTATAAAAGAATTAAAACTGTTTTTTCTTCTGAAATTCAATTGAAATCTGCTCTAAAAATGACTGACGGAAGTAATTTTAAACGCTCGTTTTACGGAACAGTTAGTTACATGCCAGGATTATTTGGACTCTACGGGGCTGCCGAAGTAATTCGCCACTTACAGAAAAAATAGGCTAATTCTGAACGCAAATTCTTTGAACAAATTCAGAATTTAAAGCGACTAGTTTCACTAAATAAATTCCATTTTCAAGGTCAATTGGAATTTCAATTTGATTGGAGTTTACTTTTTTTGATTCAATCAATTTACCAGAAACATCCAGTATTTCAATGCTTTGAATTTCAACGGCTGATTCAATCGCCAAAAATTTTTTCAAAGGATTTGGATAGATTTTCAAATTTTCAGTTGCTTTTTCGTCCTCAATTCCAAGAATGTAAGACGCTTTCCATGTTTCATTTAATCTTGCTACCGAGGAAACACCTGTTGAAATATAAAATTCATCATTTCCATCAAATGAAACGCCTCCTCTTCTGGCCGCTGCAGGAAAATCGGTTAAAATTGAAGTTTCCCAAGTTTCCAAATCAACTTTTAAAAATTGATTTGAATAAGATTGATTTTCTAACATTCCTCCGTAAATAAATCCATACTTGCCAATTTGAGCAAACATAGAATAAGTTGTGGGTGCTAAATTCAATTGACTGATCAACTGCCAAGTATCAGATTCTGGAAAATATTGATAAAAACCAGTATTTAAATTTCCATCATTTAACTTTCCAAGACCAATAATCCCCTGATTATTCCACGAAAAGCCAACACCTCTCCAAATTCCGTCTATTGGAAGATTCGATTTTTGAATCCATTGTTCTTGAATCAAATCGAAAGCCCAAACTTCATTGGAAATCATTCCATTGGTAGTTTTTCCTCCAACAATAAATACAGTGTCCTCAACCAAAAAACTTACTGCGCCTGCCTTTCCATCTGATGGTAAATCTGGCAGCGCAAACCATGTATTTGTAAGCGGATTAAATTTCCAAAAATCATTTAAATAAGTTGCGCTTGAATTTATTCCTCCAAAAATATATCCAAAACCTTGGTGTGAAAATCCAGTTGCATACTGTCTTTCTTCTCCAACGGGTAAACTTATTCCATTCGACCAAGTTTCAGTATTTAAATCGAAAATCTTAAAATCGGAAGTACAACTAAAACCTGCATTCATTCCTAATCCACAATAAACTTGGCTGTTAATTTTAAATACTGAAGCATCATCTCTTGAATCACCCGTAAAATCGGAGATTTGGTTCCAATCTTGTGCATTTAAATCAAACAAAAAACAAATTACACAAATCGTCAAAACTATTTTCATGCGAGTAAGAACGTTTAAATGTGATTTAAATTATTCAAAAGCACACAATCTGCAACAAAAATTCCCACATAATCCACTTTTAAAGACTCAACCAATCAATTTTCCTTAATTTTGTAAATTCACGTTGAATTAAAAACTTAATTATGTCAGTTCACAAAAATGTAAAACGCGTAACTACCAATGTATTGCAAGAAATGAAAAATGCGGGTCATAAGATTTCCATGCTTACAGGTTATGATTTTTCAATGGCTAGAATCATTGATGCTGCTGGAATTGATGTGATTTTGGTTGGCGATTCAGCTTCAAACGTGATGGCTGGTCACGAAACGACATTGCCTATTACATTGGATCAAATGATTTACCACGCTTCATCTGTTGTTCGGGCGGTAGATCGGGCGTTGGTTGTGGTTGACATGCCTTTCGGTTCCTACCAAGGAAATTCCAAAGAAGCGCTTTCAAACGCCATCAAAATCATGAAAGAATCTGGTGGACATGCTGTGAAATTAGAAGGAGGACAAGAAATTTTAGAATCCATCAAACGCATTTTGACTGCTGGAATTCCTGTCATGGGACATTTAGGTTTGACTCCACAATCCATTTATAAATTCGGAACTTATGTTGTGAGAGCCAAAGAGGAAGACGAAGCACAACGTTTGATTGAAGATGCAATCGCATTGGAAGCTGCAGGTTGTTTTGCCATCGTTCTGGAAAAAATCCCTGCATCATTGGCAGCCAAAGTGGCAAAAACTGTTTCCATTCCAATCATTGGGATTGGAGCAGGAAATGGTGTTGATGGCCAAGTTTTGGTTGTGCACGACATGCTTGGAATCAACAATGAATTCAGCCCTAGATTTTTGAGAAAATACAACAATCTATATGACCAGATGAAACAATCTTTTGAAGATTACATTAAGGATGTAAAATCAGGTGATTTCCCGAACGAAAGCGAGCAGTATTGATTTGATTTTCAATCAACTGTGTTTTTAGTTAAAAGTACAATATTACCGAGTTAAATCTTTTTTTGAAATATTGACAAAATTCATTTCTTTTTTAAAGAAATTCTGTTATATTCGTTGAAGAAACTATTAATTCAATCTGACTTTGGAGCGTTTTATCAATATTCTGATCATTGACGACAATTTAACCAACCAAAGGGGATTGAAAGAAATCTTAAATGGCAGCGGAAACAATGTGTTGATGGCAACTTCTGTTTATCAAGCTTTGTCCATTCTAAAACAAAAAGAAGTAGGAATCTTATTGATTAACATCGATTCTCCATTTTTCGGCGGAATTGAATTATTGCAATCTCTCAAAGAAGCAAGTACCGTCAAAAATGTATACAAAATTGTACTCACTGAAAATTCTCAATCTGGATCCAATTTGGTCAAAGGATTGAACGAAGGTGCAATTGATTTTATCCAAAAACCTTTTAATCCAAATTTGGTGAAAGCCAAAATTGAAGTTTACAAATCGCTTTATTACAAAGATCAACGAATTGGTCAATTACTTGAAAATATTTTTCCTGAAAATGTCCTTTCAGACTTAAATACCAACGGGAAATTTTCTCCCAAAAGGGTTGAAAATGGCGTGGTGCTTTTCACTGATTTTGTTGGATTTTCTCAAAAATCTCGTGCGATAAGTCCACTCAAATTATTGAAAAAATTAGAATTCTATTTCACAAAATTCGACGAGATCACTGAACGTTACAAACTCGAAAAAATCAAAACCATCGGAGATTCATACATGGCTTTGGCTGGAGTAACTGAAAATGCGCCACAACCGGAAATTCGTGCTTGTTTGGCAGCGATAGAAATGCGCAATTTCATGATTAATGAAAGAGAAGTGGCGCAAGCAATTAACAAAGATTTTTGGGAAATCAGAATTGGAATACACGCTGGTCCGCTAGTAGCTGGAATTATCGGTACAAAGAAATTCAGCTTCGACGTTTGGGGAGATACTGTCAACATTGCTTCACGCGCAGAACAAGCATCTGAACCAGACAAAATTTTAATTACTAAAAAAGTTTATTCAACCATTCAAGAATATTTCGAAACTTCATTTCATGATACTGTCGAAATCAAAAAGCGAGGTGGAACTGAGGAAATGTTTTTCCTAGATCTTATCAAAGACGAATACTGCCTTTACAAGGAGGGAAAAGTTCCAAATAAGTATTTACTTCAAATGTGTGATTTGCCAACAGTTGATTTTCAGCACATGCAAAAAGATATTTTGAATAAACTAAAATCTTCGCTTCCTGACGAATTAATTTACCACGATTTACAACACACCGCAAATGTAGAAAAAGCTGCAGTGCGTTTTGCAAAACTAGAAGGTTTATCTGATCATGACATTATGTTATTAAGAACAGCAGTTTACTACCATGATGCTGGATTTTTAGTGACCTATCATGAAAATGAAACCTTTGGAATGAAATTAGCAGAAAATAATTTGCCCAAATTTGGATATTCTCAAACTGAAATCAATATTATTACCAAAATAATTGAAGCCACTAAACACGGAGCAAAACCTGAAACAATGTTGGAAAAAATCATGTGCGATGCCGACCACGATTATTTTGGTCGTGCAGATTATGCCAATGTTTCCAAAAAATTGAGAAAGGAAATGGAAAATGTTGGGGAATTCATGACAGACTTAGAATGGGTTGATTTTCAACTAAATTACCTTGACCTCGAACATGAATATTTCACCGAAACCGCGAGAAATATTCGTGAATACGGAAAGCGAGCAAGAATTCAAGAGTTAAAAGTAGAAAGATTGAATTTGCTTCAAGCGCTGAACGAGGATAACTCTGGAAATTAATTAGAAAGTCGGAGTCAATAAATCCAAAACAGCCAAACTTTTCTCATTTTCACTTTTTTTGTCCTTCTCAAATTCTGCTCCTGCATATATTCCATCTGAATGTGCCCAAGTGAACGTTTGCGTCGGTGCGCTGGCATTTGCAGTGAAAATAATCGCACTTCCTGGAGCGCAAAGTGTTGTAGTAGCTGAAGTCGCGCTAACAGAAATTTTGTCAGAAACTGTCGTTTCCTGCGCTATATCCTCTATTGTAACCTCATCCATTTGAGCAAGTTGAATGTTCAATTGTTCAACTTTTTGCTGTTTTTTTTGAGTGAAAATCGGACTTTGAACTTTGATCTCAACTGTTTCATTTTCCTTTTCTTGAACTTTCGTAGTTGAATTTGAATCGTCTGTTTTTGCTTTCTCTTCTAATTTCGCCAATTGATTTTCAGCTAAATCTTGTTTCCCAACAAAAGGTAAAACCGACAGCGACAAAATAAGCAAAGCGGCAACGCGAACAAGCGGCTTTTGATGAAACTTTTTCTCTGGCGCATAAATGGTTAGCCAAAGGGAATTGTACCACAAAACACCTTTATTTTGGTAAGTTTGATAGAAAAGCGCATCCAAACTTTCTTTCGTGCTTTCAGCTGGTGAATCAAAATTGGCAGTTTCTTGCGCGTAATTTTCAACCGCAAAGAAAAAGTGTTTCATCTGCAAAAATTCTTCTTCAGAAGGACAAATATCCTGAATTTGCGCTTTTTCTGAAGCACTTAATTCACCATATTCTTTGCTTAAAATATATTCTAGGTCGTCTGTTTGCATGACTATCTATTTAAAATGGGATTAAATTCTTTGAGACTTTCAGCCAAATATTTGGTCGCATAAAACAAACGCGATTTGATTGTTCCTTCATTTGCCGACAAAATTTCCGCTATTTCTTTGATTGACAATCCTTCCAAATGCCTCAATTTAAAAACTTCACTGTGTTTGATATCTAATTGTTCAATGTGGTATTCAAATGCTTTTCCAAAAAATTGATCTTGCACTTCATTCATCACATCGGTTTGATGATCTTTGATTACAAAATGTTCATCCAAGCCATTGGAAGTGCCTTTCCTAACTTCCTGCTTTTTGTATTCGTTCTTGCACATGTTATTTGCAACAGAGAAAAACCAAGTTTTAAACGAGCGAGAAGCGTCAAATGAAGCTGGATTCTTGATGATTTTCGCGAATAAATCGTGTACAAAATCTTCCGCTTTTTCAGCGTCGTTCCACAGCATGCGCTTGAAATAACCTTTCATCATTTTAGCATAGCGCACATACAGTTCGTCGAAAGCCAACTTGTCCCCTTTTTCGAGGAAAGCCATCAGCTTTTCGTCCGACATCTCTGTATATTTGTTCGCTATTCTCATCAATTATTTTCCCAAAATCGTTTGAATCTGTTTCAACTTATTGGTCTGAATTCCAATTTTTTCAATCGCTTTATCTATCGGTGGAATTTCGTTTTTCTTGTTTTGTTTTTCATACAAATCTTTCAGATAAAAAAGCATCGGCAAGTAATTCGCTGTCAATTGCTTTCCTTTCTCGGTATGTACACTTTCAATCGCTTTTGAAAGATTGATTATTTTCCAAATTTGCTGATTCTCAGTAGCCCTATTTTTGGACAAATCTTTGAAAACATAAACCAATCCTTGAACTTCCAATTGATTGATTTGAGGTTGTAAATACGGTTTTGGGAAAGTCATACTCAAATTCAAATTTTTAGATTGGTTTTGCGCGCAGAAATCTTGGAAAAACTGTACATCAACAATTTGTGAATTAGGCATTTGAAAACCATCTTTTTGCAATGAATCTCGATAAACTTTGCTTTGCATCAAATCCAAGGAAACAATTTTGACATCATTTCTGACATTGTTATTTTGTTGCAAATACAAACTCCCAAAAGCATCGTCAAAGCCGTGCGTTAACAAAACACCATTCGTAGAAACGCTATTTAATAAAGCATTGTCGTAGGTCAAAACATCCGATTCAATTTTCCCCATTTGCACCAATTGAGAAAGTTCTTTGCTTGACGCATTTGTATCTGAAATAATTGTGTGATAAGCTGCCATTTGAACAATCACATCGCTGTTGGTTGGTTTCAATTCTTTGGCTTTTTCCAAATGCATAATCAAATCCAAATTGTAATTCCCTGCGATGTAAGTAAAATAATGGTATTCAAAAGATTCTGGTGCGTTGAGTTTGTAGTAATCAATCGCTGTATTCATCTCAGCTTGTTGCTCCAAGGTTGGTGTTCTAGAAGTAATTTGTGTCGCTGCCAATTTCTTGTTTTTCAAAAATGAAGTATTGGTTTTCATTTCGATTTGTTTCGAATTGGCACTTTTCTCAGAAGCTACTGTTTTTTTCAAAGTCACTTCCTCCAAATCGTTTTCCTTTTCCTCTGTAACAGAAGATGGCGCGATGATTATCTCTTCCTTTGAATTTGTTGCATTCTCATTATTGTTTTGAATCGTAGTATTGGTATTCGCTTGCGCAATTACAAGATTTGTAAGTCCAAAAATCGAAATAAATAACAGCAGAAATTTCATAAAAACTGTATTGAATTGCGTCTTTGTACAATTCGAATCAACATTCGTTCAAATGTAAGACCAAAAAAAATGAAAAAAGTTGGTTGAAATTTAGGATTCAGCCGCAAATAAAAATTTATTCGGACTTACCAAGTTGGTTTTCACCGCATACATCACGATTCCTGCTGTGTTTTTCACACCCAATTTCGCCATGATATTTTTGCGATGCGTGTTGATTGTGTGATTACTCAAAAACAAAGTTTCTGCAATCTGCGCATTGGTTTGTCCTTCGGCGATGAAAACAATGATTTCATTTTCTCTTTCCGACAACAAAACCGGTTCACACGAAAACGATTCAAAATCAATATCATCTACATCAATACTTGCACGTTGAATGGTTTCCAAAATGGTACCGCAGAAAAACTTGTTGCCTCTCCCCGTTTCTTTCACTGAATTGATAATTTCAGAAACATCGCAATCCTTTTTGACATAACTTTTCACACCACTTCTCAGGGCATTCACCAAAGTTTGTGCGCTTTGTTCAGGTGTAATCGCCACAAAATTCACATTTGGAAATTTGGACAATACTTTAGGTATAATATCAATCGAAAATCCGGTTGAAGTATAATCAATCAAAACGATGTCAGAACCAAAATTTTTGATCAGCGAAAAAAGCTCATCGTTATCCGTCGCTTCGCCCACAATTTGCAAGTTCTTTTCAGAACTCAAGACGGCGCGCAAGCCAATTCGAATCAATTCATTGCTATCTGCGAGTATGATTTTCATTTAGAATGATTATAAACAACAAATATAAAGGTTAAATCAACACGAGAAATTTGAAAATGAAAAATTGGGCAAAAAAAACAAAAAAACGTGAAATCTCACTAGGAAATTTCACGTTTCAAAAAAATCTATTTTCAGTTGATTAACGCGTAAACAACATCTCTCTGAATTTAGGCAATGGCCACAATTCGTCGTCAACCAATAATTCTAATTTGTCCGCATGGTAGCGAATGTCGTCAAAATAAACTTTCACTTCATCGCAATAAGCAACTGCTTTTTCTTCGATGGATTCGATTTTATTTGCTTTTTTGCGTGCATCCAACATCACATCACACAAAGATTTCATTTTGTTTAAGTGCTCAGAAATTTTGGTAATCAATTCCGTTTGCGCTTTGGCAGCACCTGCACCATCTTTTCCAAGAACAGAAATCAAACCTTGTACATTTTGAATCAATCTATTTTGGTAATTGATTACTGCAGGAATGATGTGGTTTTGCGTTAAATCACCCATCAAGCGTGCTTCAATTTGCAATTTATGAACGTAATTTTCAAATTCGATTTCTTTTCTCGCTTCAATTTCTCTGTGTGTCAAAACGTTCAATTCTTCGAAAATTCCGATGATACGTTTGTCATCCCAAATATCCAATGAACGTGGCGTATCTTTAAAGTTGTTCAAACCTCTTTTTTCAGCTTCTTGAACCCATTCGTCGCCGTATCCATTTCCTTCGAAACGAATTTTCTTAGAATCTTTGATCATTTGTTGCAATTCTTTCAAAATTGCTTCGTCTTTTGAATCGCCTTTTTCAATTCTAGCATCTACTTGCGCTTTGAAAATACGCAATTGACTTGCCATAATGGTATTCAAAACAATCATTGATTTCGAACAGTTTGCTGAAGAACCAACCGCTCTAAACTCAAATTTATTTCCTGTGAAAGCGAAAGGTGAAGTTCTGTTTCTATCTGTATTATCCAACATGATTTGTGGAATTTTACCGATATTCAATTTCAATTCCGTTTTTTCTTCTGGACTCATTTTGCCAGCTTTCACACTTTGCTCTAAATCATCCAACACGGAAGACAAATAAGTTCCGATGAACGTTGAAATAATTGCTGGCGGCGCTTCGTTTGCTCCCAAACGGTGATCATTACTCGCTGATGCGATACAAGCACGCAATAAATCTGCATTGTCGTGAATCGCTTTGATTGTATTCACGAAAAATGTCAAGAATTGTAAATTCGTTTTAGGATTTTTTCCTGGAGCCAATAAGTTCACGCCAGTATTCGTTGACAATGACCAGTTATTGTGTTTTCCAGAACCGTTCACTCCTGAGAATGGTTTCTCATGCAATAAAACTCGGAAATCATGTTTGATGGCAATTTTTTCCAACAAATCCATCAACAATAAATTGTGGTCGTTTGCCAAGTTACACTCTTCAAAAATCGGTGCACACTCGAATTGATTTGGTGCAACCTCATTGTGGCGCGTTGTTACAGGAATTCCTAAACGAATGGATTCAGTTTCAAAATCACGCATAAAGGCAGTAACTCTCTCTGGAATAGAACCGAAATAGTGGTCTTCCAATTGTTGTCCTTTTGCAGGTGCTTGACCAAATAAAGCTCTTCCTGTCATCATGATATCAGGACGTGCATTGTATAAAGCTTTATCAATCAAAAAATATTCTTGTTCCCAACCCAAGGTTGCGATAACTTTCGTTACGTTTTTATCAAAATATTGACAAACATCCACTGCAGCTTGATCAACTGCGTGCAATGCTTTAATCAATGGCATTTTATAATCCAAAGATTCACCTGTGTAAGAAATGAAAATCGTTGGAATACACAATGTTTTCCCGATTACAAATGCTGGCGAAGAAGGATCCCAGGCTGTATAACCTCTTGCTTCGAAGGTATTTCTTATACCTCCATTTGGAAAAGAAGAAGCATCTGGCTCTTGTTGAACCAATAAATCTCCATCAAAACGCTCGATTGCTCTTCCTGGACCAACTGGTTTGAAAAACGCGTCGTGCTTTTCTGCAGTTGTACCTGTCAAAGGTTGAAACCAGTGTGTATAATGTGTAGCACCTTTTGTCAAAGCCCAATCTTTCATAGCTGAAGCAACTTGATCAGCAATATTACGATCTAAACGTGCTCCACTTTGCATGGAAGCCATCATCATTTTGTACGCTCCATCTGGAAGATATTCACGCATTACTTCTTGGTGAAAAACATTTTCTCCAAAAATCTCAGAAATTTTCCCATCAAACTCAATGTGTTTTGGGGTACGATGTAATACATCTTGATACGCTTGCTGTCTAATTGTTGCCATGAAAAATATTTTTTTACAAAATTAGATTTTTTTTGAGGGGTAAGCAACAAAAAATTATATTTATTTTTCAACATACCCCCTATTTTTTTTATACACCCTCAATAAAAAGCATTTTTTTTAACCAATTTCACAAAAAAAAAGACCCCTATCTGCTATTTTCTACTTTTTTTTCAAAATTGTAACCACAAAAAACTAAAAATCCAATAATAAATAAAAATTCAGTTTCGAAATTGTGATAAATAGCTTCTAAATGAATTATCTTCACGAAAAAATTAACAAATGAAGCGTTCTATAGTACTTTTTTGCTTTTTTGCCTTCAGCGCAATCAATCTTTTTGCAGCACCAGGCGATACAACTTGGGTGACAGTTTTTGAAAACAGAAAAATTGATCACTATGGAAATTTTGACACGACAGCTGTTCTGCCAGCGGCTGGAACTAGATATCGCAAAATAAGAATGCATTACATTTTGGGTAGATACAATTGTCCTGCAGGTTCTCAATATTGTGGCTCTTGGGATTATACTACCTTAGTTTATGCAAAACCACAAAATGCAGATACGGTGGAGTTGGCGAGAATCATCACACCCTATGCAACTGATTGGAGCACGACTAGAAAACACGACTACATTGTTGATGTTACAGATTATGCACCTATATTGAATGGCAATTTAGATATGCAATATCAATATGAGGGATATTCATGGGGTTTCACTTTGACATTGAAAATAGAATACATTGAAGGAATTCCACCAATGGATGCAGTTGCCGCGAAAAATGTGTACGATGGATATTTCGCCTATGGAAACACATCAAGCCCGATTGAAAACAATTTGGTACCGAAAAATTTCACTTACAATGCACCTGTTGCCAATGCTATTTTGAAAAATATCATTAGTGGTCATGGATCTGATAATACTGGTTGCGGTGAGTTTTGTAGCAAATATTATCAGCAAAAAATCAATGGAACACAAATCGCTCAAAAGCAACTTTGGAAAAGCAATTGTGGCGTAAACAATATTTATCCTCAAACTGGAACTTGGTTGTTTGACAGAGCCAATTGGTGTCCAGGGGAAATTGTTTATCCAATCATTCATGATATCAGCGACATCACCAATCCAGCTTCTGCTTTTGAAGTAAACATGGATTTTGAACCTTACACTTCTCCAGATCAAACCAACACAGGTGGATTCAATGTAGTGTCACAATTAATCACTTACAAAGCACCAAATCATACGTTGGACGCTTCGATTGAAGATGTTATTGCACCAACCAACGATCCTAATTATTCACGTTCAAATGGCGTATGTAACAATCCAATAATCAAGGTGAAAAATGTTGGAACTGACGCTTTGACTAGTATGACAATTGAATATCAATTAGTAGGCGGTCAACCTGCAACTTTCAATTGGACTGGAAATTTAGCTTTCATGCAAGAAGAGGAAATCGATTTAGGTTCAAGTATTGCTGTATTTAGCGGCAATGAGTCGAATCAATTTTATGTTCACTTGACAAATGTAAACGGCCAAGCACAAGATCAAAATCAGTTCAACGATGAATACAAAACCACTTTTGTCCATGTAAAATCATATCCGTTGACTTTTAGAATGTATTTCAAGACAAACAATGCAACTTCAACAAGCAATGCACCTTACAATGAAACAAATTGGACAATCAAAGACGCTTCGGGGACGATTGTCGCAAGCAGAATTAACAATGCAAACGATTCGCTTTACATCGATACTTTGTCTTTACCAACAGGATGTTATACTTTTGAAATGACTGACGACAATTGTGATGGAGTTTCTTGGTGGTACTATCAATATTACGATGTTGATCCAGGGGCAGGACAAGCGCGTTTTATCAAAGAAACTTCATTAGGATTAGTTAAAAATTTCAACGGAGATTTTGGTTGCAATATCAAAGAAAGATTTACAGTTGGATATGTGCTAGATTTAGATGAATTAGAATCAGACGACAAGAAAGTAGAATTGTTTCCAAATCCAGCGCAAGATAAAATTCAATTGCAATTTGATTTGGCAAAAAATGAAAAAGTAAAATATTCAATCATTGATTTAGCAGGAAAAAAACTGAAATCAGACAATGTTCAGGTAACAAAATCTTCACTGCTTACTGTCGATACGAAAGACTTAAAAGAGGGAATTTATTTCATCTCTTGCGAATTCGAAAACGAAAGTTCCACTTCTAAGAAATTCATCATCAAGCGATAATAAAAACTAACTAATTTTAAAACGGGTTGATTTTTTTCAATCCGTTTTTTTTGTGTTTTATTGCAAAAAAAAGAATCTATCAAGATAATTGAATTTTAATAACTTTAATTGCTACGATAATTTTAAAATTTTACGATTCCGGCCTTTGAAGAAAGATTTTTAAAGGTGAACTGAAAATGTAGACTTTTAGAGGAAGAAACGTAACGCTAGTGAAGTAGATCACCGACACTTCCGAAGGATGCAGCGAAGCTAATATCACATTTTTAGAAGCTTTTAAAATAAAGCGCTTGAGGAAAAATTGATTTTGGGGAAAAGATTTGCGCTTTAACTTTCTGAGAATGCCTTGACTTTTTGGTTCTTTTTGGTCAAGCAAAAAGAACAAAGAGCTTAAAAACGGGTTGATTTTTTTCAATCCGTTTTTTTTGTGTTTTCAAATTTATTTCTTAACTTCAATTTCAGTTACCTTTACAACACAATTATGAAAAACGCAAAATCTGTATTAAAACAGGTTTTTGGTTATGATGCTTTTCGAGCCGACCAAGAACAAATCATTCAACACATTTTAGACAAAAAAGACGCCATTGTACTCATGCCAACTGGTGGAGGGAAATCAATTTGTTTTCAAATCCCTGCATTGATTTTTGAAAATGTCACTTTGGTGATTTCTCCTTTGATTTCATTGATGAAAGATCAAGTGGAAAGTTTGCTCGCCAATGGTGTCCAAGCTGGATTCATCAATAGCTCACAATCTGAAAGTCAGAAAAACGAAATTCTTTACAAAGCCAAAAACGGTGAATTAAAATTACTTTATATTTCTCCGGAAACTTTGGTTGCAGGGATGCAAACGTGGTTGCAAGAAATTCCAATCTCATTGGTCGCCATTGATGAAGCGCATTGTGTTTCCATGTGGGGACACGATTTCAGACCTGAATACACCATGATTCGGGAATTGAGAAAACAATTTGCATCGATTCCTTTCGTCGCATTGACAGCTACTGCAGATAAATTAACCAAAAAAGACATTGCGCTCCATTTAGGACTCAATGAACCAACTTTATTTTCTTCCTCCTTCGATCGACCAAATTTGGCCTTGGAAGTAATGGGCAACATTCCAAAGAAAGACAAAGTCAAACAAATTGTGGATTTCATACAGTCGCAAGAAGACAATTCTGGAATCATGTATTGCCTGAGTCGCAAGGAAACTGAAGAATGGGCGACGATTTTACGAAACAACGGAATCGCAGCTGAACATTATCACGCAGGATTAAATCCAGATGAACGTGCGAAAGTGCAAGAAGATTTTGTGAAAGACGATGTGCCAGTGATTTGCGCGACGATTGCATTTGGAATGGGAATCGACAAATCAAATGTGCGTTGGGTGATTCACACCAATTTGCCGAAAAACATGGAAGGTTACTACCAAGAAATTGGTCGTGCTGGTCGAGACGGAATGCCATCTATCACACGATTGTACTACAATTACAAAGATGTAATCATGTTGAAAGATTTTGCAAGTCAAGGCGAGCAACAAGAAATTCTGCTTGAAAAACTTGATCGCATGTTGCAATACGCAGAAGCTTCCACTTGCAGACGACGCATTTTATTGGCTTATTTTGGAGAAGAATTAACCGAAAACTGCGGCAATTGTGACGTATGCAAAAATCCTCCCGCATATGTAGATGGAACTGTTTTGGCTCAAAAAGCACTTTCAGCCATTAAAAGAACGGATGAAAAAGTGACTGCGAATTTGTTAATCGACATTTTGCGTGGCGCCAAAACCGCAGCGATTTACAACAGCAATTTTCACCAACTCAAAACCTACGGAATCGGCAGCGATTTGAATTGGAACACTTGGTCGCACCACATCACTGAAATGAAAAACATCGGCTTGATTGAAGTAGCATACGATGATCACATGCATTTGAAAATTTCACCATACGGAAATAAAGTGCTTTTCGAAAACGAAAAAATTCAATTAACCGCGTTCAATAGAGAATATAAAGTCGCCGAACCGAAAGCGAAAACCAAAAAAGAGCCAATTCCATTGTCGACGCAAGAGGTCTTGTTCAATAAATTGAAATTGTTGCGCAGAAAATTAGCGGTTGAAAACAACGTTCCGCCTTATGTGATTTTCAATGATGCGAGTTTACACGAAATGACTTTGGAATTGCCGAAAAACAGCGATGAGTTTTTGGCGATTTCAGGAGTTGGAATCCAAAAATTGGAAAATTACGGCCGAGATTTCATGGATTTGATTAAAACCCACTTGGACGACAATAGACCGAAATTGACAACGTATGAGGAAACCTTGCTTTTGTTGAAAGAAAACAAAACAGTGGACGAAATTGCACAAGCCAGAAATATGCAATCCACCACGGTATATTCGCATATCGCCAAACTGTACCAAGAAGGTTATCCGATTGAAATCGAAAATTTTGTGAGTCAAGAAGAAATCAATCGCATTACGCAGATTGTCTCAGAAATTGGAGAAACTGTCGCATTGAAACCAATTTTCGAAGCACTAAACAGCGAAATTGATTACGGAAAAATCCGTTTGACACTGACTATTTTGGATCGAGCGGAAGTTTGAGGATTACTTCACCGTCTTCCGCTTAAAGAAAAACAAACTGAAAACAAAAGACAATCCAAAGACGACCAAGTTGGTCCATTCAGGTTTGGTGATCCATTCTTTGACCGTTCCAGCAGCAACAGCAAAACGATTTGGGGATGCGTAGGGCACAAACTCTATGTATTCCCATTTTAATCCCGCAGCGATGAGCGAACCAACCATCAAAAACAAACCAATGGCCAATGTGATGAGAATGTTTTCAAAGAAAATGCTCAAAATAAATTGCAAACCGATGATTCCCAAAACAGATAAAAACAAGTGGTAAACCAACCAAATCATCAAATCAAATTGCGGGGAAAAGTCCAATAATTTCAATTCTGGATGCGCTGCGCCTGCAATCAATCCAAAAAGTAAAGTGTTGATTCCAAATAAAATAATGGCTACAAAAAGGTGAATCAGAACGTACAACAATTTGGATGAAATCAACAATTCTTTGCGAATCGGCAACACGAAAAGCTTTTTCCAATTGCTCGATTTGTATTCGATATTTCCCAATAAACCAATCAAATAAATCACATACATCGGAAATAGAAAAGAACTGACCGAAGCAAAATTATTGATCAACAATGATTTCCAAGGATTTGAATTTCCAAATGGCACAAAAGGCGCTGGTTTCACCAACATCACCAAACAAACAACCATCGGAATGACCATTGAACCAAAAATTGTCAACCAAAAAGCAAATGAACGCTTCGTTTTTTTATGCTCTATGTATAATAATTTCAACAACATACCTCCTATTTTGTAAGTTCTAAAAATAAATCTTCTAAATTGTTTTCCTTGCGCTGAACGCTATACAAATCCACGCCACTGGTTACTAATTTTTTAACCACTTGTGCAATTTCATTTTTATTTTCCACTTCAACGCTGATTTTGTTGTCGTAGGTCGAAAAAGTCAATCCGTCCATTTGTGCTGTAGCTAAATCTAAGTTGGAAGGTTCAATACTGTAAATCATCTTTCCAGCTTGTGCGTTTTTCAAATCGTCAATTTTACCTTGGAAAAGCAACTTTCCTTTGGAAATGATTCCAATAAAATCACAAGTACTTTCAATTTCGCTCAATAAATGACTCGAAACAAAAATCGTTTTGCCTTCTTCTTTGCAAAGTTTAATAAGCAAATGTCTGATTTCAGCAATTCCGTGAGGATCTAATCCGTTCAACGGTTCGTCCAAAATCAACAAATCAGGATCGTGCAACAAACAAATCGCAATGCCTAATCGCTGTTTCATTCCCAAGGAATAACGTTTCACGATTTTGTGTGCGGCGTCAGTCAAACCAGCAATCTCCAACACTTCGTCAATTCGTTTTTTATCAATCGAATAATACAAAGCGAAAATCTCCAAATTCGCTCTACCACTTAGATGATTGTACAACGAAGGCGATTCAATCATCGAACCAATGCGTCTAAATATTTCAACAGAATTGATATTTACTTCTGTTTCGTCGATGTATATTTTTCCAGCTTTGTGTTTCAATAAATTTAAAATCAATCGAATAATGGTCGTTTTTCCAGATCCATTCGGACCTAAAAAGCCATAAATTGTTCCCTGTTGAACATGCAACGAAACGTTGTGAATGATTTCTTCTTTGGAATTATAACCAAATGAAAGATTTTTAATTGTAATCATATTTTGCAAAATGAATTGATTAAAACTAAGCAAATTAAATTGCTTGATATCTAATATTCTTTAAGCGGTAAGTTTTAATTACAAACGGTTGCGATGTGAATGATAAAAATTCACTTTACTTCTTTTGGTTGTTTTCAAACCATTTCCAAAGTGAATCGTCTGGAACTGGAGCAGTGATTTGAATCGTTTCCTTGGTTGTTGGATGAATAAATGACAAATAGCGCGCATGTAAATGAATAGAACCATCTGCATTTGAACGTTTGGCTCCATACTTTAAATCTCCTTTGATAATTGAACCAATGTGCGCCATCTGTGCCCGAATTTGATGATGCCTTCCGGTATGCAAGGTCACTTCAACCAAGGTGTATTTATCTGATTGCGCCAACACACGGTAATCTAAAATTGCTTTTTTGGAACCTGAAACTTCCTTTTGGTGGACGTAAGCTTTATTCTGCTTTTCGTTTTTTAGTAAGAAATTCTCTAAATGTCCTGTATTTGATTGCGGTGCTTTTTCTACTACCGCCCAATATATCTTTTGCGTGTCTTTTTCTCTGAATTGCTCGTTGAGTCGCGTCAGCGCTTTACTTGTCTTCGCAAAAACAACCGCCCCGCTCGTCGGTCGATCTAATCGATGTACAACACCACAAAAAATATTTCCTGGTTTGTTGTATTTGACACGCAAAAATTCTTTGATTTGATCAGGCATGGTAACATCTCCCGTTTTATCGCCTTGCACGATATCAGATGGTCGTTTGTTGACTACGATTACATGATTGTCTTCATGCAAAACTTGCAAATCGCTCGGGTTTATTTCCATGAATCAAATAACTTCTGAAATGCCTTTTTCAACACCCAATAATTCTAAAATCTTTTGGATTACTCCATCCACAATAGCATCAGGACAAGAAGCGCCAGAAGTGATTGCAATGGTCATTTTCTCTTTATCGATTGGCAAAAATGAATGGTGTTGTTTCCATTCTTTTTCATGAATATCGAATGATTCAACTTCATTCACATCCCAAATATTTTCTGCTGAAGTAATGAAAAAAGTCTTGAACTTATTTTCAAGCAATTCCACCAAATGAGTGGTATTTGAACTGTTGCTTCCTCCGACCACAATCGCCAAATCAGCATCATTTTCCATCAATCCATAAGTGGCAGATTGATTGTCGTTGGTTGCATAACACAAAGTATCTCTAGTATCAGCAATGTGTTCTTTGATTGTTTCTTCGCCATATTTTTCAATCATGGCATTTCGAAGCATGTCTGTGATTTCTTGCGTTTCAGTAGCAAGCATCGTTGTTTGATTGACCACTCCGATTTTAGCTAAATCTTTGTTAACATCAAAACCTTGAGTGAATTTACCGTCAAACAAAGTGTAAAAATCGTCTGCAGGTCTTTGTCCCAGAATGATTTGACACAAATAGGCAGCTTCGAGAATGTCTTTAACGACAATCGAAGGCGCATTTTGTGCACTGTGAGAAAAAGTCGCGCGTGTTTCTTCGTGATCTGCTTTTCCGTGAATGATAATCGTATGTTGGTCGCCACCTAATTTCTCAGAACGATTCCAAACTTTTTCCACGAATGGACAAGTAGTATTGTAAGCTTGAACGTTGACGCCAATTTTTGTCAGAATTTCTTCCGTTTCTAGCGTTGTTCCGAATGCAGGAATAATTACAACGTCTTCCGCTTGGATATTTTCCCAAGGAATCAATTGATTTCCGTGTGTATCTTGAATAAATTCTATCCCGTAACTTTGCAAATCTTCATTTACGCCAGGATTATGAATCATCTGACTCAATAAATAAATCTTTTTGTCTGGATTTTCATGAATGGCTTTGTAGGAAATTTCGATGGCGTTTTCAACTCCGTAGCAGAATCCAAAATGACGCGCAATTAAAAATTCGACTGTCCCAAAATCCAAACGAGTTGGTGTGAAATCCTTTTTGCGAGGATCTTGCATTTTGCGTTGTTGCTTGACCTTGCTAATAATCGGAGAACGATAATAAGCGGGAATTTCGAATTGCTTCATGAAACGATTTTTGAATTACAAATTTACGGAATAAAACACGTAACGCTAACAAATTAAACTGTCCAAAAGTTTAAGTTAGAATCAAACTTTTTCAGGCGTTGGTTTAAATTTCAAAATTTCATCGATGGTATTTTGCGAAACTGCGTGATAATTAGATCTCGCTCCAGTATACACATCTTTCGCCCACTTCAAATCTGCTGGTCGTTTTGCCAAAGTTTTGTAAATCGGCAATAAGAATTTGCGTCGACCCACTTTTTTGAGGAATTTCTCCATGTTTGGACGAATATCTTCATAACCTGCTTCAACACCTAAAATGTACCATTCTGTAGCAATCTCAGCATTTCCCCAACCTTTGAAATCTAACTTTTTGTCCAATAATTTCAATTTATCTACAGAAATATTTCTAGGTAAACGACGAATAAAAGCGAGCCATTCTTGCGTAACATACATATCGCGTTTCAAATCGATTTTGCGACGACGCTTTTTGACTTTAATTTTAAAAATATCTTTTCCTGCATTGAAATCGTCTGCCATTTTCTGCATGGCAACAAATCTTGGAGAAACAATTTTAATACAATTTTTAGGGATGCCTTTGCCATACAACCAAGCCTTGGTGTTGAACTTGATTTTATTTGGCTTCAAGAAATTGTCTTCTAAATACTTTTCGAAAATTTCGGTCGTAAGCGTTTTAAATTGAAATTTCTTGAAATAGCCTTTGACAAATTCATCAAATTTTTCTCGTCCAACTTTTTCTTCTAACGTTTTAAGGAAAAAAGCACCTTTGACGTATGCCACAGAAGTCATTCCATCGTCGGGATTTCGTCCGTCCAATGACAATTTCAAATAAGTATCTTCAGGATGGTCGCCATCACTGATTTCTTTTACTTCAGCTTTCAACTCCTGAAATTCGATTAAAGCCAAAATATCTGCGATATCCTTCCCGTAAAGCGACTCCATGATGCGATTTTCAAAATAGACGGTAAAACCTTCATTGAGCCAAAAATCATCCCATGTAGCGTTTGTAACCAGGTTTCCTGACCATGAATGAGCTAACTCATGCGCAATCACAGAAATCAAACTTCGATCGCCGGCCAATAATGTTGGATTTGCAAAGGTCAATCGCGGATTTTCCATGCCTCCAAAAGGGAAAGAATAAGGTAAAACGATTACGTCATATTGTTCCCATTGATATTTGCCATAGATTCCTTCGGCAGCAACAATCATCTTTCGTAGGTCTTTGAATTCCCAAGCCACTTGTCGAATCATTTCTGGTTCAGAATAAACACCACAGTTTTTGCCGATTTTTCTGTATTCCACATTTCCAACTATCAAGGCAATCAAATAAACTGGAATGGGCTGGTTCATTTCAAAATGATACAAACCATCTTTCGATTTTTTGGTGGGATTTTTTGCGCTCATCAAAGCCATCATTCCTTCTGGCACTTTAACGTCCGCTGAATAGGTAATGCGATTCGAAGGTCTATCTTGAGACGGGATCCATGTTCTGGTTAAGATTGCTTGACCTTGGGTGTATAAATAAGGAAATTTCTTTCCTTTGGTCATTTCAGGTTTTAACCAATCAAGAGCCTCCGATCCTTCAGTTGTTTTGTAATAAATATTGATTAATGTAGAATTCTTATCAATTTTGACACTCAATGGAGCACCTAAAATGGAGTCTTCTATTCCGATAACGAAATTGGTATTGACTTCATGGTCTTTTTCTCCCAGTGTGACTTTTTGAATTTCCAATCCTTTAATATCAAAAACGGCTGTATCCGAACCTTTGTTGGTCATCGTATGACGAGCGACACCGTAGATTGAATTGTTATCAAAATCCACTTCCATATCTAGATGCAAGTGCTTGGTATAAACTTCGTCTATGTTGGCATAACTATGAGATTCTCTAATTTTCTGATTGGTTACAATCTTTTTACCTTCTTCGGATTGTGAATCGTCAAAATTATCACAAGCAAAAAGTGATAAAACCAATAAAATAGAAACAAGCTTAAAAAATTTCATTTCAAAAAATTATTCTTTTAAAGATAATCAAAAAGATTAACAAAAACAATAGATGTAATCTATTTAAGCTTGTTGAAGTGCTTTAGAAATTTCGTCCAATTCAGCACTACTCAAAACCATTTTTTCTTGCGAAAAATTCATATCCTGAATTCCGTTGATTGGTATTAAATGAATGTGTGCGTGAGGAACTTCAAGTCCAATTACAGTAACGCCAACTTTTCTGCAAGGAAAAACTGCTTTTATTTTATGTGCAACAGTTTTGGAGAATTCCATCATCTTTGCAAGGTGCTCATCATCCATGTCGAAAATGTAATCAATTTCCAATTTTGGAATAACCAACACATGTCCTTTTCTCAAAGGTTGAATATCTAAAAATGCCAGAAAATCGTCATTTTCAGCAACCTTGTAACATGGAATTTCACCAGAAATAATTTTAGAAAAAATGGTTGCCATTATCTATTAATTTCGATTACTTCAAATTTCATTGTTCCATTTGGAGTAACAATATCAGCAATTTCTCCAACTTTTTTACCTAATAGACCTTTTCCAAAAGGTGAGTCGATTGATATTTTTTTAGCTTTCAAATCAGCTTCATTTTCAGCAACCAATGTATATTCTAATTCCATTGCGTTGTCAACATTCTTAATTTTAACACGAGAAAGAATAAATACCTTTGAATTATCAATATTTGTTTCGTCAATAATTCTAGCATTTCCAATTATACTCTCCATTTTAGAAATTTTCATTTCTAATAAACCTTGAGCCTCTTTAGCAGCATCATATTCTGCATTTTCTGATAAATCTCCTTTGTCGCGGGCTTCCGCAATCTGATCTGAAATCGAAGGGCGCAGCACTGTTTTCATATGGTGCAATTCATCTTTCAATTTTTTTAATCCTTCTTCTGTATAATAAGTAATTTGTGACATATCCTTTGAGTTTATAACAAAAAACAAGAGAGCCTTTTGGACTCTCTTGTTCTTACAAAAATAAATAAATATTTTATTATTTCAAACTAATAGCGATACCAAGTGTATGAATCAATCCAAATGGTCCAGCAACACGCGCCGCATATTCAACACCTAAAGCTGATTTGTTTTTTCCAACCAAAGCATCTACAGAGAAACCTGCCGTTGGTCCTGTCAAAGCGTTAGTTCTGTTTTCCATACTGAAAATGTTCTTTTCATATACATAACCCGCTCTGATATTGAATGCTGCTTTACCAGTTGTCATACCATAGTCCAAACCTAATCTATATTGATCATTAGCAAATGAGTTGGCAGTAAAAGCCAACATGGCTGTCAATTTACTCTTTTCAGTAAAAATGAAATCATAAGATCCACCAATAGCTAACAAAGAAGGCATTTCAAATGCTTGTGAACGTTGCTCAAGTGTTGCTTTACCACCAGTAGAAACATAATTAATCTGAGTAGCTAAACCATCACCTTTAAATCTCATTGTTGGACCTACATTTTTCAATGTAATACCAAATTTAATTTGATCTTGTTCACCTGTCACATAACGTATACCAGCATCAATTGCAACACCATTTGCCCTTAAATTTGCAATACTTTCTGAAATAACCTTAAAGTTAATTCCTCCGGAAATTGATTTGGTAAACGACTTAGCATAACCAACATTGAAAACATTTACTCTTGGAGTGAATACACCGATTCCACCTTCAGGCAACTCAACAGTTGTAATGTCAATGTCACCAAAACTCATAGCTTGAATACTAACAGCAATCACACTTGATTCAGACAATCTTTGAGCAAAACCAGCTGATGAGAAACGAATTCCTGAGTTTCCTAACCAGTTTGTATAATTGAACTTCAATTGAGTTTTATCAGTAAAAGCCAATCCTGCAATGTTTGTAAATGTACCTTCGATACCATTTACGTTTGCAATACCAGCATCAGCAGAACCTGTGCTACGAGCCCAAGGATTTACTAATAATTGAGACGCACCAGCAGAACCAACACGATCTTCATTTCCAGCGAATGCACTGGAGCAGGTTAAAACTGCTGCTCCAATGAATGCTGTATTTCTTAATATATTCTTAAAATTTTTCATTATTCTATACAATTGAAATGAATAATATTAAATGTTTTCAAGGTCAGGTTGACGAATTCCACCAAAGAATTTAATAATCTTCTCACCTACACCTTCAACTTCCACATGGATTAGGTACACTCCACTAGCAATCGGAATTCCTTTGTTGTTTTTCAAATCCCAATCTAGAGAAGTTACAGGACTGTCCTTTTTGAAAGTTCTAATTAACTTACCATTGATGTTGTATATTTTGACAATACACTGATCGGGCAAATTTGTAATCTTAACCCTCACATCCAATCTTGAAGTTTCGTAAGTAGAAAATGCATAGTATGGATTTGGAACAACATTAATCAAATTTAAAGCCTCAGCTAATTGATCTTGACTTCCTGTCACTGTTCTAATATCATCCATTTTCCATGAATACATTGGCTTACCACCATTTTGACCTGTAGCAACGAAATCGTTGTACTCCTTGTTTACGCGAACTTTCAAAGTTACATCTGTTGCCAAATTTGTTTGACCCTCGGCTAACAATGGATTGGCAACCCAAACTAAGCTCATATATGCAGAACGATAGGAGGCAGAAGTTGCTTCAAGCATTTTATCATAAACCCAGTTGTTAGTTCCATCATAATATGGACAACCATCACCATTGATATTGTATCCGTAGACATAAATAGGATGCTGTCCACCTACAACAGGTCTACCAGAATTGTCTACAAGCCTTGAAGATGGATTCCATTTCATATCATTACCATTGTCGCTTCCCAAGAAAGAATTTTCACCAAAAGCCATGTGTAAACGCATACCTGTTTCCATGTCTATTGCGTAACCTGGGAACCAACTCATACCCGTACTTCCAGCGATTTCATTTCCATCTTTATCAATACTTGGACTCTTTCTTAATGTTCCTGCTTTAGCTTGCCCTACGTTCAATGATGATTCGAAACCGAGTTCAATAACTGCACATCTAGTCCATTTGGATTTGTCAGAAGTCAATACAATATTAACACTTGGAACCCTAGAAATACTGCTTCTTGTCCTAAGCACCAGTACCAGTTGGATACGCCAACGGACTAAATTCAGCTTTATACCCAACCAATCTGTGAGGGGCAATTCCACCATTCAAAATTTTCTCATAGCTCTGAGTCGGGTCTTTTCCTACTTCATCATTATACAAGTATGGACTCAAATAAGCCGGAGTGGCAGTAGCTGTATCAGCTCCCTGCGCAGTATAAATTCCAGAGAGAATCCAGTTTGTTGGGAAATAAAAGTCATTGTCACTTACAAAAGATAACCAACGTTTAGAAGAGTCTTGGAAGAAAATAGAAGACTCAATTGGTGATGTATATCTATCGTACTCCAAAGATTGTGGTGGCTGCACTGCGCCGCCATACAGAGTTTGTTGAATCTCAACAGAAATTCCCCATTTAGCTACAATTTGCTCATTTTTATTTGCAATTGTTCTCTCAGAAACCGCAGAATCTAATAGGTTTGTTTTGTTTTCAGAATCATAACGATAAATTACCCAAGAGGCAGTATCTGTTCCTCTGTAATTTGTGAATTCATCTGAACCAGAATTTGTATAATTTCTGAATTTACATTCAAAATAGCCACCAGCTAAGTTCAATGGATCTACAACCTTAACGTTTAATGGACCTGCACCATAATCATAAGTTGGATTTGTAACATATCCTTCTGTTAATATCGAAGTCAAAGAACTTGGAGTAAATTCTAACGCTCTGTTTCCATTTCCTGTCCCATCTAATCTGGTAATCTGTGGAGTTGAACCATAACTAATATTTTGGAAAGTCCCTCCCAACTCTGGGGCAGGGTTGTGCGGAATTGCCTCTATCGCAGTAATTGCAGATCCATCTGCATTAATACGAGATGCAATATAAGGAATTTTTTGACCATCCAAAAGTGTACCGTCATCTGGATTGTATTTCTTAAACTCATTGAAAGCATAAGCCACAGCGATATAGTAATATTTCTTGTGATTTACAAGTGTTCTTACACCTTGCGCAAATTGATCTTCGTTTATCAAGAAAGTATGACGAATACCCTTATTCTCACCATTCACTTTTTCGTTAGGCACAGATAAACCAAGGTCTTCATCAAATTCAAAATTGATTATTCTAGCAACATTATTTACAAGATCACATTGAGCAACCAAACGAGCTTTATCAATATCTTCTATATCAGAAACAGAAGCTGTAGCATCCTTCATTTGAAAGATTTGGTATCCTTCGAATCTGTAGAATTTGTCATAAATTGTTCCATCGCCTGGATCAATAATGTTGATTCTATCTTCTGTTGCATAAAGTTCATTTTTGTTGTTTGACTGTACTGGGTTTTCTAACATTAGAACTAATTCATTCTCCAACTCTTGTATTTTTAGCACTGGTGCATTTGGAGGATCTAAGATTTCGAAGCAATTGTCAAACAATGCTTGTGCCTTAGTATCTGCTCTTCTCAAAGCTCTCACAGAAGCAAACAAATCACCATCAGTACTTCTTGCATAAACAATACCTACAGTAATGTTATTAATAGCACCTGGTTTCAATGTAAAAGGACCTGCAGCCTGAACGAAACGACGGTCACCTGGAGGTGTACTTGTACCATTTCCATCAAAATTATTCTCTGCCCAAGGGAAAGAAGTTGGTGTTCCAGCAGTGCTCCAATACAACGGATCTGAATCAGAGGGGAAAACATAATCAGCATGAAGACCAGAAACAACACCTGGAGATGGATCAAAACCTGTACCTCCAAAATTTATATCATCCCCAAATCTCCATTTACCACTCATATAATTGTAATACTGAGCAGCAGTTGTTGGGTCTGATTGCGTTGCCGCAGCTGTACTTGTATAATAAGTAAAACGTTTCATTCCGTAACGCTCGTTGTCAATGATTCCGTCTTCGTAACCAATACCTAAACCTTTGTAGACAATCCCCTTACCGTTAATTGCATCTTGAACATTCATAACCGCAGGTGTCACAACACCATTGATGGTATCTGAATGAGGTCCGTAGTTATCAATTCCGTCTGCGTCTTGGTAAGGACCTTCAAAAAAGTCTACTCCAATTGCTGGAGGATTTGCTCCATAACCAGGTCTTCCATTTGCACCTTGATCAAAATTATCACCATTGTACGCATAACCCAAACCTCTCGAAACATCACAACCAACATAATCATCATCATAACCACCTAAATCGGCATCAACATATTGAGCGAAGTAAGTATCATACAAAGTTTGAGTACCTCTATTTATCATTTCATAGTTATAGAAGGTCATTTTATTCACTTCATCATTGGTAGTAAATGCAAATGCTTGCGCTCTAATTTCCATTCCAATTGGATCTCCTGTTGATTCAGTATGAATATTTCCTTTGTCATTAAAAACCCACCAATGAGTTTCATCTCCGAATAAAGATATTCTTCTATCACTGCCACATTCAATGTCATCTCTACCTAAAATATCATCATACCACGGATAGTCTCCTTGTTCCATCGGATTGTATGTACCATCACCTTGTTGACCAACTTCGGCGGGTCTATCGTAGAAAGGAGCTAAATAATAATCTTGATTTAACGAAACATCACCGTGTGCAGGCCAAGCCAAAATTCTGGCCATGATTTCTGCATTTGGTTTAGGAGGAGCTTCCCCTGTTGGAGCTTCAGCATTTTCGTACTCCCACCAAGTAATAAATCCAATTACTTCCGCCTTTCTAATGGTAAAGAACTTATCGTATGTAGCACAAACACTAGGATCGATGTTGGCATCACCAAAATCTCTAATTGCATCATCACCAACTGGTAATTTTGGGTCGTAATTACCAGTACCGCTTGTTGTTGTAAGTGGACCAGTCCAAAAATCATTTCCAACACCAAATTTGGCTGCTGCAAGTTTTAATTGACCATTTACATCCGTTCCTCCCATCCATAAAGCAGCAGCATAAATTGCTGTTAACTTTGCTGTAGAAGAACTTTTTGGAATCTCATAGGCGGCAACGCCATTTGCTCTATCGTAAAATAAAACACCATAAGTGTTTAATTGTGCTCTGACGTCATTGAATTCAAAAATCAATTTAGCAGTAGCCGGAGCACAATTGGCTTTGTTCACAAAACCCTCGTTATTTCCTTTATCTTTTTCTTTTGCTTTGCCACCAGTTTCATTGAAGGCAAAAGTATTTCCTCCTATCAGAAGGGATAATACTAATCCAATGGATTTCATTGTTGTTTTCATATTTTCGAATTCTTAAGGTTAGAAATCAAATTTAACTCCCAAACGAATTGTTCTTGGAGCGCTAATATTAAAAGCATTTTGAACTTTCATCGTGTAATAATCTCTGAAAGATTGCTCGTCTAATTGATTTTGTATGGCTTGTTGGAACTGAGCAGCAGCTAAATAACCATCATCATCCCAGTTTCCAGTTGCACGGTATACATTCAAGACATTGAATTGATTCAACAAGTTTGTCGCACGAATATACACGTTCAAGAATGCTGCCTTTTTCTTATTTGCATCTTTACCTAATTTTAAGTCAAAAGTTCTGTCTAATTGAAGATCTAATCTATAAGACCAAGGCGTTCTAGAACCATTTAGAGTTCCTGTTAGACCTGAGGCTAATGGGCTAAATGAAGCAGCATTTGTAATTTGTTGCTGGGCAGAATAAGGGGAACCCGAATAAATATTTGTAACAATATTCAAGCCTGTGTTTTCAAAGATTTTTAAATCTCCAATCATTGGACCATTGTAGTCTGCACCACTTCCATATCTGTAATCGAATGTAATGGCAAATGCATGTCTTTGGTCGAAATCATAAGGGAAAATATTTCTCAAATTTGGCAAACCTGCGTTAATCAAACCTTGCGCTGAAGTTGCATCAGAACCGGTTCCTTCTGCAAACTGCAATGTGTAGGCAGCTGTCATACGAATATTTCCTGTTCTTCTCATATCGTAAGCGATGGTCATACCTTTAACAGTACCAAAATCACGGTTACCATAAGTTCTGTAAGTATTAGGGTAAGCTTCAAAAACATTAATAAGCTGAACGTTATTTCTTTGCTCGCGATAGAACGCAGAAATTTTCAATGAGGAAGTTTTTGACAAAACTTGTTGAAAACCTAATTCATAATCGATTGTTGTTTCTGGTTTCAAATTTGGATTATTGATTACACCAGTTCTTGTTTCAATGAATTGGTAATCAATTGGATCAAAACGAAAACCAGAAGTTGGTCGTTTTGTCAAGATATCATAGTGAGCGAAGAATGACGCCTCATCCGAAATTGGGAAAGAGAAAGCGACACGAGGCATCACATTAATTTGTGGTTTGTATTTCTCAAAGGCATCTGCATTAACGGTTTTTTGAGCAGGATCAACCAACCAAGGAGCGATACCTGCTGAACCTCTCAATGTTTTTGGATCCTCTACCTCGATTCCTTGTGCATTGTACCAAACATCTCCGTTACGGAAACCATTAATAGCAGTTGGATTGTTTACATCATTGACATAAACTACATAATCATCTCCAATTGATTCTGGCACTATAGCCCATTCAGTATTTCCATTAGCAAAAGCAGAACGTGCTTCACTTGCTTTTTTTGCGTTGTATAACAAATATTTATCCTTCAATACTGGCTGATTTGCATCAAAAACATCGACACGAAGTCCCACGTTGAAAACGATATCATTGAATGCAAATTTATCCATCAAGTAACCAGAAGCATAAATTGGTTGAAAAGCTCCAATAAAACGTTTGTAGTTATTATTCTCATCAAAATCATTGAAGTAGCTTTTAATATCTGTATTACCTCGTACTTTTTTACCTGTTTGATCAAAACCCCAATAAGACACAAAAGTGTTACCATTATTGAATAATTCATCTGCAGAGAACATATCCAAAGAGAACATTGAAGGATCGTAATTATCGATATCTATAAAATCTTCGTTTGCACCGCCCAAACCTAATTTTGTTCTTAGATTGTAATCAAAGAAAGATTGGTTATCATTGTTTTTCTGACCACCGAATACACCATTGTTCGCGGCAGCATAACCAGAATTTAAACGTGAGTAGGTAATTTGAGTAAAGTTTCCAGAATCAGCAACAGTTGCGTCAAATAAATCTAATTCTGTAATGTGGAAGTTTGCCAACTGTCTCGCAATTGTCCATATACCAATTGGTCCATTTGTTCCACCACCTGTTGAAGAACCAGCAGTCCAACCTCTATCAGTACGCTGTTCAAACTCAAACCCTAAAGAAATTGAGTGATCTCCAATATTTACTGATCCAGAACCTGTAACGCGGAATTGGTCATTTTCAGTCTTACCAAAATAATTGTAAGGTGTTCCAATATTACTCCATAAATCATATACACTTTGAGGTTGGTCACCATTTCTTAACGCGTTACCTTGTTGAATTTGAAAAAGATTTTCATAATTACCTACAGGGTTTCCTTGATAAATATTATAATATTGAGTTGTGATAGCTGCCAAGGCCGCATTTGTCTCAGATGGAGTAAAATCAACTACAACATCTTGAAATCCATTATGAACAAAAGTTTGAGTTGTTCCATTAAACTCATATGATGGTCTTCTTGTGGTAGTAAACTTTCCTACATGACCATAACTAAAAATATCGTATTTATGCCTGTCATCATATAGATCATCTTTTGATTTTGAATAATCAACCATAATAGAGTAAAATGCACTTTTAATTTTAGAAGTATTGCCCTCTTGGTTGTTTACAAAACGTTGAGAAAAACGACCATAAACCCTCCAGTCTAAAGATTTTGAATTTCCGAAGTTAGTAAAATTCATCAAGGAATTTGAAAAAGAATATTGCTTTCCAAAATTGTAGTTCATTGATCCACCAAATGTCAAATTAACACTTGGCCCAGTATTTACATCAATTTTCCCTGAAGCTGTCACCTCAGTTCTTCGTGCATTCATTCTCCATTTTACTTGTTCAAAATCATCACTATTTAAGAAATTTGAATTGTGAAATGTACCTATACCAGTCGAAGTTGGTCTCAAAGGATTCGCTAAAATCTCGTCTCTTACTTCTTTCTTGATTCTGTATCCACCTCCATTAGCTAGTGGTCTATTATCCAACTCATCTGTAAGGTTGGCAGAAACTAGGAAGCCTAATCTTGGTTTTGTTTTCTTACCAGTAGAATCCTTTTGCATCCAAAGTGGACCTGAGATCATACCTTCCATCAAATTGTAACCGTATTTATCTAAACCGAAGACTTTTCCATCATAGCCGTTTTCATCTTTCCCTTTGAAGTAAAAACCAGAAGTAACCCCTTCAAAGCTCCCAAAGAATTTCGAAGAAGGACCACGTGTTGTGACTGAGATAATACCCCCTGTTACATCACCGTAATTTGCCGGTACACCACCTGTTATTACAGAAACCTCTTCAATGGCAGACTTAGGTAAGTTAGATGAACCACGAACTTTTATACCATCAATAAAGAAGTAAGTAGCATCTGAACGTGAACCTCTTACACTAATTTCGCCTGATCCTTCTTGAGCATTTACACCCCCTACAGTTCCTGCTACACCAGCTGCAGAACGAACAGGAAGCCTCGCGATATCTTCTCGAGTTATTGTTGCTCCAGAAGCTCCACCATCTTTACTAATCAAAGGAACTCGGTAAGCGACAACGTTTACCACTTCTAATTCACTGACTTTCTTACCCAGAGCAATATTGTCAAGGAATGTAATCTTATCACCTGAAAGCACAACACCTGTTGTAATACTCGGTTGATAATCTTCTCCTTCATTTCTTACTTCTACATCATATTCACCTGGAGTAAGTGAATTGATTTGGAACTTTCCATCAAAATCGGTGTTCGCACCGGCTTTAATAGTTCCATTCTGTTTCAAAACAACACGACATCCGAAGATTGGTTCTTTTGATTTTACGTCAATAACGGACCCTCTCAAGGTTCCCAAACCCGACTGAGAAAAGCCATAAAAGGCTGTCAGCAAGATACATACTAATAACAAATTGAGTTTTCGTAACATAAGTACAGTTTAAATATTATACTTTTTTTTAGCAACAAAGCGCGTAAATATAGACAAATAAAACGTAAAAGAACCAGCCAAAATCTTTTTCGTGAAAATTTTCTTTAACTTACATTAACAAAAGTATGAATACCAAAGGAATAAAATAAGGATAAATGGTTTCATTTTTTTACAATATATACATGTCTAAAATTTCAATCTTAAATTTTAAATGTATTGAAGCCAGTTTAAAGTGAAATTTACCCAAAGGGAAATGAAAACTTTCATCGAATCGAAAAATTAGTTGAAACAAAAATCTACAATTTGGATTTTTTCATTGAATAAAAAATCTTTAAGAAAAAACTACAAACATAATTTTGAAAATACTCTTACCTTCGCATTAATGGATTTAAAAATTGATAAATTAACTCATCAGGATACCTTAATATATACATTGTCTTTTTCAGACTTTGACCCAATGCAATATATTGATCATTTGACATCAATAGAACTGGAAAGATTTGAAAGGTTTGGTCATATAAAAAGGAAGCGTGAATTTGTAGCCACAAGAATTCTTAGACATTCAATCTTTGGACATAAGCATATACATTACAATTTCGTCGGTGCTCCTTTTATTGAAGACGAAGGATTTATTTCTATAAGCCACGCTGACAAATTGGTTGGCATTGCATTGAATCCCCATTATCAAATAGGATTGGACCTTGAAATGATTGAGGTAAAAGCACAGAAATTGCATACTAAGTTTTTGAATGAAAAAGAACTTGATTTTTTTGATTCAACCAGTAAAGAAATAATGACTGCATGTTGGTCTTCAAAAGAAACTTTATACAAATTGGCAGGTCGCAAGCAAATTGATTTCAAAAAAGATTTGCACCTTTATATTATAGAAGAGAATTTATGGAAAGGCGAAATCATTAACCCACAAGAAATTTTTTCTGTAAATTTGCAAATAATCCAGTACAATAATTATATAATTACATTCAATTCCTCCCCCATTGAAATTGCGAAGCGATAATATTTTTCAAAAAATTCAATCCCAAAAGGGACAAATTGCAGTTTTGATTGATCCTGAAAAGACAAATACAGAACAGCAAATTGTTGAATTAATAAAAAAAGCTTCGTTTGCTCAAATAGACTTTTTTTTTGTTGGAGGAAGTACTGTATCAAGGATTGACTTAGAGAAAACAGTAAAGTTCTTAAAAACACATTCCAAAATCCCCGTTGTACTTTTTCCTGGGGGCTCCCACCAATTATCGGGAAAAGCAGATGCCCTGCTCTATTTAAGTTTGGTTTCTGGAAGAAATCCTGATTTTTTGATTACGCATCACGTTAATAGTGCTCAGGAAATTGCCAATATGAATATTGAATTAATACCAACTGGCTATATACTAGTTGATGGAGGAACCAAAAGCTCTGTTGCATATATTAGCCAAACAACTCCTATACCTAGATCTCAAAAAAGTATTGCACAAAACACTGCTTTGGCAGCTATCTTTCAGGGAAAGAAATTAATTTATTTTGATGCCGGTAGTGGGGCAAATGAAATTGTCCCAATTGAGTTCGTTAAACAATTGAGAAATGAGATGGAGGTTCCAATTATTGTTGGCGGAGGAATTCGCACAATTCAAGACATTGAAACATTCAAAAAAAGCGGAGTAAACGTAGTTGTAATTGGCAATCATATAGAAGAAAATATAGAGTTTCTTTTAGACATTCAGCGATATAAATTATCCATCTCTAAATAGCGAATTTGCCTAAAACCTTCAGTGTAAAATTTTTTAATTAGCCACTGGCCTATTGATTCAAATTAACGATATATTCATTTATTGCTTTGTTGATATGAATTTCAGGTATAAAAAACCTCCTAATGTTAATTCAATATTAATATTTCATCTCTTTAAGATTTACAAAAGGTCTCAAATTAATAATCTCTTAATCTAGCTTTAACAGTCCACTAACTGATAAGCTTGAACTTTGTGTCAAAATTTAAAGAACACAAAAGATGAAGTTACATGGCTATTTGACCTTGCTAATTTGTATGATTTTCGGCTTTGGAAATGCTCAAAATGCTGAGATTTCTGGAACAATTACAGATGAAACAGGAGCTACATTCCCAACAGTTTTAATTTTTCTAGACGGCACAACAATTCCTGTCCGTTCTGACATGGATGGAAATTACAAACTAAAAAATGTAGGAAGTGGGAAACATACCATTTTATTTAGATTTCCAGAATACAAACCTGTTGAAATGAAAGATATCATGGTAAAAGCAGGTGATAAACTAGAGATCAATGTAAAATTGGAACCTTCGGCACAAGAAATCGGCGAGTTTACTGTAAAAGGAACGATGGATAAAGGTGGTACGGCAAGTTTAGAAAAAGACAAACAAAATGCTGCTACTGTTTCTGATGGAACTTCATCTGAAGAGATGAAAAAAAGGCCTGACAATAAAGCGAGTGATGCTTTAAAAAGAATCAGTGGGGCAAGTATTCAAGACAATAAATTTGTTGTAATTCGTGGATTGAATGATCGCTATAATGCAGCGTTTATTAATGGTGCGCCACTTCCAAGTTCAGAAAGTGACAAAAAAGCTTTTTCATTTGATATTTTTCCATCTATGATGCTGGACAATATTGTAATTTTAAAAACTGCTACACCTGATCTACCGGGTGAATTTGCTGGAGGAGTAATAAATATCAACACTAAAAACCCAAAGGACACTAATTTTCAATCAATTTCAATAGGATCTTCTTACAATACTTTGACCACATTTAAAAATTTCAAAACCTATGAAGGTGGCAAATTAGATTGGTTAGGGCTAGATAATGGAGCAAGAGGATTGTCTTCACAAATACCGAGCACAAAAGATTTCGCGAGTTTAAACGCCTCTGAAAAAGGTAGATTAGCTCAAGAAATAACACCTTCTTGGGCAATAGACAGTAAAGTGGCAATGCCAAATTTAAATTTGCAATATGGGTTGGGTAGAAATATCAAAATTAAAGAAAGAAGTTTAGGTGTTGTTTTTGCATACACTTACCAAAATAATTTTTCAACGAATCGTAATATTCGAAGAGAATTTGAGGAGCAATCCACTGGAGTTGTATTACGTTCAGAATTAGTCGATTCAGTTTATACACAGTCTATTTTAAACAGTGGTCTTTTGAATTTTTCTTATGAAATAAATGAAAAGAATAAATTGAAATTTAAAAATTTGATGAGTATCAATTCTGACGACAAAGTAAATATCAGAAAAGGAATCAGAGAAATGGATAATGATCCGCATCAATTTGAGAAATCCTCGAACAGATGGTTTACACAAAATGTACTTTACACAAGTCAATTAGAAGGAAATCATGAATTCACAGAGAAAAAACTGAAATTCAATTGGAATCTAGGCTACAGTGATGTTAACAGAACTGTTCCAAACATGAGACGAGTAGTATACCAAAAAACAGCTTTGGTGGAGGACGATACAAATGCTCAATATATTGCTGTAGTTCAGAACAATGGGACAATTCCTACTGCAGCAGGGAATATGTTTTGGTCGAGTACCAAAGAACAAATTTATAGTGCAAAATATGATCTTGTCATTCCATTTGACAGAAAAAATGTAAAGACAGAATTTAAAATTGGTGGGATGCAACAATTTAGAACAAGAGATTTTAGCGCTCGAAACTTAGGTTTTTCTCGATTCAAAGCAACAGGTATTTCATTTGACAATAGTTTGCTTTTGCTTCCTGAGGATGAAATTTTTTCGGCAGAACATTTGGGTGTTATGGCTAACGGAATGGGCGGATTCAAATTGGAAGAAGCAACTAAAGTGAGCGACAGTTACCAAGCATCATCGATGCTACACGCTGGATTCTTGATGTTTGACACAAAAATCAAAGAAAAATTCAGATTTGTTGGTGGAGCTAGAATTGAATCTTACAACCAAAAATTCTCCTATACTGAAGCTGGTTCAAATATTGACAAAACGATTGACACAACAGTAGTTGACATACTTCCATCTTTGAACTTTATTTATTCTATCAACAAAAAAATGAACGTTCGTTTGAGTTACTACAAAACACTTTCTCGTCCAGAATTTAGAGAATTAGCGCCATTTGCATTCTATAATTTTGCCATGGACAACATTCTTTCTGGAAATACAAACTTGAAAAGAGCCTTAATTGACAATATGGATGTGCGATACGAGATTTTTCCTGGAGCAGGACAAATTTTCAGTATTTCTGGATTCTATAAATATTTCAAAAACCCAATAGAATTGGTCAATAGAACTGGTGTTTCTGGTGCAAGTGAATTGTACTACACCAACGTTTCAAAAGTAGTAAACTATGGAATTGAATTGGAATATAGAATCAAATTAGACGCATTCGCAAAAGGTGCATCAAAACAAAACACATTTCTTTCAAACACTACACTTTATACCAACCTGGCTTTAATTAAATCTGAAGTAGATGTAAGCCAAATCATTGGTTCATCAAGTACATCTCGACCGTTGCAAGGACAATCACCTTATATCGTGAATGCAGGAATTCAATATACTGAACCAAAATCAAACTTTACTTTCAGTGCTTCATATAATGTAGTAGGAAGAAGAATTTACATTGTAGGAAATGTTCAAGAACCAGATGTTTGGGAAAACCAAAGAAATGTTATTGACTTGCAAATTTCAAAATCATTCTTAGATAAAAAATTAGAAGTGAAATTAAATGTAAGAGATTTACTTGCTCAAGATTTGATTTTCTATCAGGATATCAATTTGAACAAGAAATATGATAAAAATGTCGACAATCGTTGGCAAGAGACCACTTTTGGTCAAACGATTTCATTGAGTTTGAATTACACCTTTTAACAATTGAATATTACGTTAAAGTAAAAATTTCAAAAACATAATAACAGTAGGTTAACATAACTATAAAGTATCAGTAACACTTCCTTAATTTTTAGACAAGGTCGTCTGCTTTACTTTGTACCACACAATATGAAGAAATTATGAAGAACATTTATTTAAGTATCGCTTCACTTTTTGTTTGCTCGTTACTGAGCGCTCAAGAGGCATTCTGGACACCAACTAACTACAAAGGTGCATTTCCAGTGACTGACAACACAAGTGCAACAGATTGGACAAGTGGATGGACAAATTTTGATCCTGAAAACACTGTATATCCTGCCACATCAACAACTGTGTCAGCGGACATTACTAGCAGTACCACTTGGAGTGGTGTTATCTTATTGCAGAATAAAATATATGTGAAAAATAACGCTACACTAACTATTTTACCAGGAACGATTATTCGTGGTGATAAATTGACTCAAGGAACATTAATCATTACTAGAGGAGCAAAAATCATCGCAAATGGAACTGCTTCAGATCCTATTGTCTTTACTTCAAATGAATCAGAAGGAAACAGAAGCGAAGGAGATTGGGGAGGTTTGGTACTTTTAGGTTTGGCTAGAAATAACCAACCTGGAGGCGTTGCAAATATCGAAGGAATTGCACCTACAACAGATACACAATTTGGTGGTAATTTTGACGACGACAATTCTGGTAGTTTAAGATATGTTAGGGTTGAATTTGCTGGAATTCCATTGCAACCAAATAAAGAAATCAACGGAATTACTTTTGGTTCTGTAGGTTCAGGTACTTCAGTAGATTATTGTCAAGTTTCATTTTCAGGTGATGATTCGTTTGAATGGTTTGGAGGAACAGTGAATTGTAAACACTTAATCGCTTATAGAGGTCTAGATGATGATTTTGATACAGATTTTGGATACAGAGGAAAAGTACAATTTGGATTAATTATCCGCGACAAGGATCTTTCTGATGCTGCTGGAGATTCGAACTCTTTTGAATCAGACAATGATGCTACAGGTTCTAATGCGCAACCATTAACCGCTGCAATTTTCTCAAACATTACTACAGTTGGTCCAAAAGGAGATGGTACAATTTCTTTACCTACAGGTGAAAAATTTGAAAAAGCATTTAGAATTAGAAGAAATACATCTATTTCGATATTTAATTCATTAGTTTCAGGTTGGGAAAAAGGACTTTCAATTGAAGGTACTTCAACTGAAGACAATTTAACAGGCGATACAATGTACTTCGCAAATAATGAATTAGTAAATCTTCCAGTAGGAGCAAATGCAGTAACTGCAGCAAGTTCGTTTTACTCTACTTTCTTTGGTTTAGAAAATAATGATTCTACCAAAACAATTGCTCAAATCAACTGGGTTAATTTATTTCCAAATTTAGGAACTACTCCCGATGCGAGATTAAATGCAGGTTCTTTGGCAGCGTCTGGAGCAGATTTTACAAATTCAAAATTTTATAATCTAGATGCTCCAACCGCTAATGCAACAGTAACATACTGTCAAGGCGCAAATGCTTCTGCCCTTTCCGCAACTGGTGAATTAGGTAATACTTTTAAATGGTATACACAAGCAACAGGTGGAACCGCTGTAACAGTAGCTCCTGTTCCAAGTACCAATGCAGCTGGAACTTACACTTACTACGTTTCTCAAAATAACAGTTTAGGTGATGAAAGTCCAAGAACGATGATCACTGTTATTGTGAATGCATTGCCTGCAACACCAACAATTTCTGCAAATGGAGCAACTTCATTTTGCACAGGAGGTTCAGTTACATTGAGTTCAAGTGCAACATTAGGAAATACTTGGTCAAATTCACTTTCTACACAAGACATCGTAGTAACAACAACTGGTTCGTACACTGTAACTGTTACAAATGCAAACGGATGTGTGGCAACTTCAAATGCAGTAAACGTTAGTGTTAGTAATTCTCCAGTACCAACAATTGGTTCAACTGCAACTTCAGCATGTGAAGGAGAAACAATAACATTGACTTCAAGTACAGCTGACACTTATTTGTGGTCAAATGGAGCGACAACGCAAACAATTGATGTAACAGCAGACGGAACATTCACTGTTGTAACAACCAATACAGATGCTTGTAATGGTGTTGGAACTTCTGCGCCAATCACTTTAACTTTTGGAACTGTTCCAACTGCAACAGCTTCGTTCACCACATCTGGAACAGTGGTAACTTTCACTAACACTTCAACAGGTGCAACTTCTTATTCTTGGGATTTTGGTGACCAAACAAACTCATCGGCTTCCAATCCAGTTCATGCTTTTGCTGGAAATGGAACTTATACCGTTATTCTTACAGCAACAAATGGAAATTGCTCTGATACAACGGAATTGACAGTAGTTTTATCCGTGGGAATCGAAGAATTAGAAACAATTGGTCAAGCAATTCTTTATCCAAACCCAGCACAAAATGAAGTAAATGTTGGTGTTTATCTGAATGAAGCAACAGAAGTTTCAATAAATATCTATGATGTAACAGGTAAATTGGTTGCAGAAGGATATAATGGATTGATGAATTCAGGAGAAAACATTGTAAAATTAAACACAACTGATTTAACATCTGGATTATATTCAACATTGATTACAACTGGTAAATCTGTTAAAAACATGAGATTGATTTTGACGAAATAGTTAAACAAGAATATTACTAATGAAAAGACCGTTCGAAAGAATGGTCTTTTTTTTTGATTAAAATGATCAAAATTCTGTTTAATCAATAATTCATCATTTTTTATTTTCGTGAAACTAAATTAAGTAGGTTTGTTATTCAATTCTTTAATTTGAGAAAGCATGAATAAGATCCTTGCACTACTTTCGCTCTTTATTTGGACCAATTATCTTTTTTGTCAAGAAGTTCATTTTGATCGATGCGGCCTTCAGAATTACCTTCAACAATTGGAAAAATCTTATCCAAACTGTAAGAACGAAATACAATTGAAATACAATTCAGTAGTTCAAAACATTGGGGAAAATATAAAGCCCAAAACAACTATTATTTTGCCGATTGTTGTACACGTGCTGCATGAAGGAGGAAATGAGAATATTTCAGATCTGCAGATTTACAACATGATTTCAGTGCTTAATCAAAATTTCAGAAAACAAAACGAAGACACTATTGATATTATTTCAGAGTTTGAAGGTATAGCTACCGATGCTAATATTGAATTTAGGCTTGCAAAAGTAGATCCTGAAGGAAATTATACCAATGGAATAGATAGAATTTACAGTCACTTGACAAACAATGCCGATTTGAATTCTAGAATTAATGCCTGGGACACAGAAAAATACATCAATATTTGGACAAGTAAATCTCTTGCATTTAATGGCGTTGCAGCATTTACTACACTTCCGTATGATTTTCAAACGCCCAAATGTCAAATTGGAATTTCCATTTTACACTCCTATGTTGGTGAAATAGGAACTGGAAATCCAGCGGTTGCTCGAATAATTGTTCATGAAATGGGACATTTTCTTGGACTGTTACATCCAAACCACGACCAGCTAGAAATGGATGAATGTGGAGATGATGGATTAGAGGACACTCCTGAAACAAAAGGGTTTTCAAGTTGTCCTACAATACCAGCAATAGCAGCTATATGTAACACTGGAATCATTGAAAATTACCAAAATTTCATGGAATTTTCCTATTGTCAACGAATGTTTACTTTAGATCAAGTAAATCTTATACATTCAGTTTTACTGGACCCAAATTTGGGAAGAAATCAGCTATCAAGCACAGCAAATTTATCTGAAACAGGTGTTTTTTTTGACCCTCCTCCAATTGGCAATCCGAAAGCAGCTTTTGTTACAAGTAATAGATTTGTTTGTGAAGGAGATAATGTGCAATTTTTCGATCAATCATTTAATGCTGTAGTCAACAACCGAACTTGGTATTTCACTGACGGAACACCGGCGACTTCAACAGACCAAAACCCAACTGTTACCTTTTCAGGACTGGGCTGGAAAAAAGTTATGCTAGTTGTTGCGAATTCAAGTGGAATTGATAGTGTAATTCAATGGCAGTCTGTCCATATTTCTCAAAACTGGGCAGATCAAACTGGTCCATTTGATACAGATTTTGATACGCCTACAATTTCTTGGCTAATTGAAAACCCAGGAGAAAATGAATCTTCTTGGAGTCAAAATAATATCCAAGGATACAGTAATTCAGGATGCATGAAACTGAACAATTTCAAAGACACTATAGGAACACCGTTTTGTTCTAACAATCATTTCTATAACTTTCAACTGGGAGGTAACAAAGATGCTTTAATTTCGCCATCAATTGATTTATCTACTTCAACAAACTTAAATCTCTCCTTTAATTATGCATATGCATCAAATACTGACAATCCTGATGAATTAATTGAAGCTTTAAAAATTTATACTTCGAGGAATTGCGGTAAGACATGGGTTCTAAAATCTAGTATCTCAGGACTAGATCTATTGAGTTCTACAAGCATAGCCAACAACTCATTTGTTCCTTCTAATAATCAGGAATGGAAAAATTTTAGTTTGCCATACATTTCAAATGGATTAGACACAAAAACCAGATTTAAATTTGAATTTAATTCCTCTGATTATTCCAATAACTTTTATTTTGACAATTTTTCGCTCACCGGCACTTTGAATACCACATTGAATCAAATTTCCAAAATGAACATCAATATATTCCCTAATCCATCAATAAATGGGAATGCAATAGCGATATCCTATGAAGCAAACGAATCACCATTATCATTCATTTTAATAGACCAAAGAGGAAAAAGAATTTGTGAAGAAATTAATTACTCAACCAATAAAGATGTTATACACTATTTAAAACTACCTGAGTCACTTGAAAGTGGGATGTACTATTTAAATATTTTGCAAAATGAACATCAAATGGTAGAGAAAATTGTTATTCAATAAATCTTTACAAGCTCAAAAGAGTACTTTATCCCTCCAAAATGACACTTAAATAAATAGCCTATTTTAAAAACATCATTGTTTATACCTTTTCACTAGGTTTGAAAACGAAATGAAGGAAAAGAAAAAAAATATAAAAAATTTTACTGAGGTGCTCAGCCAGCGCAAAAGTCAAATTTATCATTTTTTTGAATTTTCAACTTTCTCCATTATTGAATTGATTTTCAATAAAAAAAATCCAGCCCAAAAGAATTTCAATTCTTTATATTGCTTCGTTTTTCTTATCCCAAAAAAAATGAGGTATTATACTAAACCACCTCCGGAAATTGTTTAGATAATAAAAATTAATACCTTTAACCCAAAATGTCTTTTATAATTTGCTAACTTTGTATGAACTAATTATTATAAAATGAAACTAAAATTCAACTCATTTTTATTTGTGTTAGCTTTAGGGTGTTCTGTTTCTATGAATGCACAGGAGAATCACTTTAACTGTGGACACAACAAAAGAACACAAGAAATGTGGGCACAAGACCCGCAAATGAAAGCTGACTACGATCAACTTGTAGCAAGTGCTCGTCAGAACAAAGGAACTGGAGCTCAAGCCAAAACAACTTACATTATTCCGTTGGTTTTCCACATTATTCATGAATATGGAACGGAAAACATCTTGGATTCACAAGTCTATGACCAAGTAGCTGTTTTAAATCGCGATTACCGCAAACAAAATGCTGATATCTCTGAGTTGGTTGCAGGTTATGATACACTTGCTGCTGATGTGAATATTGAGTTCAGATTAGCTACTATCGATCCATATGGAAATTGTACAAATGGAATTGAGCATATCTATTCTCATGAAACAAATAATGGTGATGATTACGCTAAACATAACCAATGGCAGAGATCTAGATATCTAAATATCTGGGTAGTAAGATCAATGCGTGATGGAGTTGCTGGATATGCTTATTATCCATCTGCAACTGAAGGTTCATTTTTCTTCGCTGATGGAATCATCATTTTGAATGGTTACATCGGAAGAATTGGAACTGGAAATGAAAATGGATCAAGAGCATTGACACATGAAATTGGACACTACTTAGGTTTGGCTCACCCATGGGGAAATACAAATGATCCAGGAGTTGCATGTGGAGACGATGGAATCGATGATACACCTGAAACAAAAGGATTCAATTTCTGCCCTCAAACTTTGGCTCAAGCGACAATTTGTAATCCTCCAGTAGTTGAAAATTACCAAAATTACATGGATTACTCTTATTGCTCAGTTATGTTCTCTAAAGATCAAGCTGATTTCATGAGAAATACATTGATTGTTGAAACTGCAAATAGAAGTAATTTGTGGAAAGACACTAACTTAATGATGACTGGTGCATTAGCAAACCCTGCTCCTCTTTGTACTCCGGTAGCTGATTTCAGTGTAAGTAACAAATTCGTTTGTGAAGGCGATGCTGTCACTTTCAAAGATGTATCCTGGAACGCTGCTGTAGATTCAAGAGTATGGTACTTTGCTGATGGAACACCTTCAACTTCCACTTCAGCTACTCCTTCTGTTACTTTCTCTGGAATTGGATGGAAAAAAGTGAAATTGGTTGTTACTAACGCAACAGGTACTGATAGCACAGTGCGCTGGGAAACTGTTCATGTATCTCAAAACTGGGCTGATAAAGTTGGACCTTACACAGAAAGTTTTGAATCAGGAAATGTTGTTTCTTGGTTAATCGATAATCCGGAAGACAATTATGCTAAATGGCAATTTTCTGCTTCTAATGGAAAAGGAAATTCTAAGTGTATGAAATTAAACAATTACAGAGATGTTTCTGATGCTCAAATGTTTACTGATACTTATTTCTACAACTTCCGTTTGGGAGGTAACAAAGATGCTTTAATCACACCTTCTTATGATTTGTCAACTACTACTGGTTCTGAGTTGATTTTTGATTATGCTTATGCTACAAATGGAGCTACTTTAGCTGATATCACAGAATCATTGAGAATTTATGTCTCTAAAAACTGTGGTAAAACTTGGTCATTGAAAGAAACGTTGGCAACTACAGATTTGTTAACTGCAGGGAATTCAACTGGAATTGACTTCAAACCAACAACCGACAATTTGTGGAAAACAGCTACTGTTTCTGTACCAGGAAACTCAACAGACACAAGAACTCGTTTCAAATTTGAATTTGTTTCTTCAGATGTATCAAACAATGTTTATATCGATAACATCCGTGTAACAGGTGTATTAACAATTGCTGAAAATCCGTTGAATGCAATGGACTTGACAGTTTATCCAAATCCAACAAATTCTAACAATGGAATTTCAATCAACTATGTTGCTAACGAAAATCCAGTAGAATTCCAATTGATGGATCTTCAAGGTAAAGTGATTACCACTGAAACTAACAAATCTGCAAATTCTGAAGTAACTCATAAACTTGAATTATCAAGTCCATTGGCTTCAGGATGCTACTATTTGAAAGTTAGCCAAGGTGAGTTTAACATGACTAAAAAAGTGGTTATTCTTTAATCTCTTTTGAAAATAATTGAAAGGACTGATTTTGAATCAGTCCTTTTTTTTGTGCTAAAAAATTAGGTTTTCAAATCTTCCAAAAGATTATACATTTTTATAACACTAGAAAGTTGGTCAGGAGGAAAAAAAAAACCAAATTTGTAAACCGTAAACTAGTGAGTTACAAAACTCATTTTTAAAAGATCAAATATGAAACATAATTTTGGTGCTGGACCTTGTATTTTACCACAAGATGTCTTTAAACAAGCTGCAGAAGCAGTGCTTGATTTCAATGGACTTTCAATTTTAGAAGTATCTCACCGCCATAAAGATTATGTGGCCGTTATGGATGAAGCATTAGATTTAGTTAAAAAAGCATTGAATGTTCCTGAGGGATATTCTGTTGCCTACCTTCAAGGAGGTGCAACGCTTGGTTTTACTATTGCTGCTTTAAACATGATCCGTGATTCAAAAAAAGCTGCTTACTTGAACACTGGAACTTGGGCTTCTGGCGCAATTAAGGAAGCTAAAAAAGTTGGAATTGATGTTCAAGTGTTGGCTTCATCGGAGGACAAACAATTCAGTTACATTCCAAAAAATTATGTAATTCCTGAAGATTTGGATTATTTCCACTATACTTCTAACAATACCATTTACGGAACTCAGTTTCATGAAATTCCAAAAACTAGTTTACCATTGGTTTGCGATATGTCATCAGACATTTTTTCTAAAGAAATCAATGTTGCCGACTTTGATTTGATTTATGCAGGAGCTCAAAAAAATCTTGGCCCTGCTGGAGCAACTTTATATATTGTGAAAGATTCGGTTTTAGGAAAATCTACTTCGCCTTTCATGCCAACTTATTTAGATTTGAAACAACATGTTGAAAAAGAATCGATGTTGAATACGCCTCCAGTGTTTTCTGTTTACGTCGCGATGCTAAACTTGCGCGATCTATTGAAAAATGGCGGTGTAAAAGCAAAAGAGTTAGAAAACATTGCCAAAGGAAACTTATTATACAACGAAATTGATACCAATCCTTTGTTCGTTGGAAATGTTGCTAAAGAAGACCGCTCAAATATGAATGTTACTTTCAAATTGACAGACGAAACTTTGTCTGAAAAATTTGATGCTGCATGGAAAGGTGCAGGAATCGTTGGTCTTCCTGGTCACCGATCTGTAGGAGGATACAGAGCTTCTATGTACAATGCATTGCCATTGTCTAGCGTTCAAGTCTTGGTTGATGTGATGAAAGAATTTACTAGAACAAACGGATAATTTAGACAATAGACAGTAGACAATAAACGAAAGACTCTAGGACTTAGATTGTCTATTATTTTTTGGTCTTAAAATTAAATTGAAAACTTATTTATTAAGTATGAAAATATTAGCAAATGATGGTATTTCTGAAGAGGGGAAAATCGCTTTACAGAATGCTGGTTATACAGTTGTAACAGACAAAGTTGAACAAACTGATTTGGCAAAAGCTGTTAATGAAGAGAATTACGAAATTGTTTTGGTTAGAAGTGCCACAACGGTTCGCAAGGAAGTAATTGACGCTTGTCCGGGATTGAAATTAATTGGTCGTGGAGGTGTTGGCATGGACAACATTGATGTTGCTTATGCAAGAGAAAATGGACGAACTGTAATCAACACACCAGCATCTTCATCTCAATCAGTTGCGGAATTGGTGATGGGACAATTGTTTTCATTATCTAGATTTTTGCCTGATTCATTCAAAAATATGGAAACCGGTGATTTCAATACTTTGAAGAAAAATTACGCCAAAGGAATTGAATTACGTGGAAAAACGCTTGGGATAATTGGATTTGGAAGAATTGGACAATCTTTAGCCTCCTATGCTTTGGCTATCGGAATGAAGGTTATTGCGGTTGGTAAAACTGCTGAAGAATGCGAAGTTGAATTGGCGGAAATCCCAGGATTTGGAACACCAAAAGTGAAAATTCAAGTGGTAACTGATCTTGACTTTTTACTTGCAAATGCAGATTTTATTTCATTACATGTACCGAAACAAGCAGATGGAAGTGCTGTAATTACAGCAGCTGAATTTGCAAAAATGAAAAAAGGCGTTCGCATAGCCAATGCAGCGCGTGGAGGTGTAATCAATGAAGATGATTTATTGGTTGCCTTAGAATCAGGAATTGTAGCTGGAATCGCTTTGGATGTGTATGAAAATGAACCAAATCCAAGAAAAGATTTATTGAATCATCCAAAGATTGCTTGTACACCGCATATTGGAGCAGCAACTTTGGAAGCACAAGATAGAATCGGTTTAGAATTAGCTAATTTGATTATCAACCAGTTCGGGACTTTTTAATATGTATCATGAGTGATGATTTAGTTTTCATCACTCATTGTTTTCTTCTTTATGGCAAAATTAAAACCGTTTAAAGCAATTCGTCCAACAAGAGACAAGGTTCATTTGGTGGCTACAAGACCTGTTTACACTTATAAAAACTCGGTTTTGAAAGCCAAACTTGAAACAAATCCTTATTCTTTCATTCACATTATCAACCCGGAATTTGGAGAGATTGTGAAAACAAGACCTAATTCTAAAGAACGATTTTTAAACGTCAAAAACGAATTTGATAAATTTTGCGATTTAGGCATTTTGGTTCAGGACCCAATAGAAACACTCTACCTGTATCAGCAAACAAAGGACAATCATGCCTATTTAGGGATTATTGCGGGTGCGAGTGTCGAAGAATACAACCAAGATTTAATCAAAAAGCACGAAGCTACTTTGACTTCAAGAGAAGCCATGTTTACAGATTACTTGGACATTGTAGGATTCAATGCTGAGCCTGTGCTCCTCTCCTATCCGCACAATGAAACCTTGGAAAATTTGTATTCAGAAATTTCAAAAGAAAGACCTGAATTTGAATTTTCCACAACCGATATGATTAAACATGAACTTTGGATGTTGTCAGCATCGCAAACAGATGCCGTTTTAAAAGCATTTGAAGCGATTCCTGCAAGTTATATCGCAGATGGTCATCATCGTTCGGCTTCATCAGCTAGATTAGCTGAAATCATCGAAAAAAGAAGCGAAACTCCAAAAGGAGAAAATCATCATTACTTTTTGGCATTTTTAATTGACGAAAATCGTTTGAATATTCTTGAGTTCAATCGACTTGTTAAAACTTTAAACGGATTAACTGAAAACGAATTTTTAGCGCGATTGGAATCTTCGTTTGAAATAGAAAAATTAGTAGAAGCAAGTAAACCCACGCATGAACATCAAATCACCATGAATTTGAAGAATATTTGGTATTCTTTGACTTGTAAATCTACTATAGTTCATGGTGAACATCCAGTATCTTGTTTGGATCCAGAAATTTTGACACAACAAATATTGACCCCCATTTTGGGAATCGAAGATTTGAAAACAGACCAAAATATTGAATTCATAAGTGGAAATTTAGGCTTAGAAGCCATTTCAAAACCAATTCAGGCGGGAAAAGCAGAAGTGGGATTTGTCCTGTTTCCGCTTAACATGAGGCAGGTGAAAAGAGTTGCTGATCACCAAATGATTATGCCTCCAAAATCAACTTGGGTTGAGCCAAAAATGCGCAGTGGATTAACGATTTATAATATCAAAGAATGATTGCTGAAAAAATATTATCCTTGAAGCAAACATTGCCAGCTTCGGTTCAATTAATTGCCGTTTCTAAAACCAAACCAAATGAAGACCTTATTCAAGCTTATCAAGCTGGTCAACGCGTATTTGGGGAAAACAAAGTCCAAGAAATGGCAGACAAATTCGAGTCATTACCAAAAGATATACAATGGCATTTGATTGGACATTTGCAAACCAATAAAGTCAAATACATTGCGCCTTTTGTGTCTTTAATTCACGCTGTTGACAGTTTGAAATTATTGAAAGAAATTGACAAGGAAGGAAAGAAAAATAATCGTGTGATTGATTGTTTACTTCAATTTTTCATTGCATCGGAAGAAACCAAATTTGGTTTATCTTTTGAAGAAGCGACTGAAATTTTGGAATCCAAAGAATTCATCGAAATGGAAAATGTGCGCATCGTTGGATTAATGGGGATGGCTTCCTATGTGGACGATGAAGAGCAGATCAGAGATGAGTTTAGAACACTTTACAACTATTTTCAGGTAATTAAAAGTCATCATTTTAAATTCAACCCAGACTTCAAAGAACTTTCCATGGGTATGAGCGGAGATTACGCAATTGCGATTGAAGAAGGTAGCACCATGGTAAGAATTGGAAGCAGCATTTTTGGCGGGAGATAAAATATTATCCCGTTTAGATTTTCAATGTATTCCATTTACTAAGAGCCTCAACTTTACAATTTAATTTTTCTAAAATTTTATTGAAACAAAAAACCCGCCTTGAAAAATCAAAGCGGGTTTTAATATTAATTGGTATTCTTAGTTTTTAACAACTCTCAATCTTTCGATTTGAGTACCTTGAATTACTTCAATGTTATAAACTCCTGAAACAAATTTATCACCAATTACGAAAGTTGATAAATCTGAAACATTCACTTGGTGATTTTCAACCAATTTACCTAACATATCGTATACATTTACTTGGATCATCTCGTTAGTAGAAGCACTTACTTCTAACATGAAATTATCAGCAAATGGATTTGGATAAGCGATAGCTCCAAAAGAAGTCAAACTAATTTCAGAAGATCTTGGAGAATTTACAGTTACTGCAAAAACTGGAGAATAAACAAAACAAGTTCCTACTGTAGCTTTCACTCTGTAAGAAGTAGAAACAGAAAGATTCCCCGTTGCTAAACTTGAAGTTGTTTGACCTGAAATTGTTGTCCAAGTTGTACCATTTGTTGATCTTTGCCAAGCAATTGTACCTGTAGAACCAGTTAAAGCAAGTGTTGTTCCAGTGTTAACCATTACTGATTCTTCTCCTGAAATTGTACCACCTACAGCATTAGGTAAAACATCTGTAAAAATCACATTAGAATATGCGACAGATGCACAAGTTCCGTTTGTTAACTTTAATCTTACATAAATTGGAGAAGTAACGCTAATCGTTTTAGTTAAACCAGTTGAAGCAGGAAGATCTGTAAAATCAACGCCATTTGCTGAAGATTGCCACTGTCTAGTTCCTGTTGATCCAGTTGATGTAAATATTGTACTAGTACCTGAACAAACGCTTGATGGTTTGTTGGAAGCAATTGTACCACCTACAGCTACTGTTACATTTGTGAAAATCACATTAGAATAAGCAATAGCACATGGTCCACTTGTCAACTTCACTCTTACATAAGTAGGAACGGTAATATTTATTGTTTTATTTAAACCTGCAGAAGCAGGTATATCAGTAAAATCAACACCATTTGTTGAAGATTGCCACTGTCTAGTTCCAGTAGATCCTGCCAAAGTAAAAATAGCGTTAGTACCTGCACAAACACTTGCTGCTTGGTTAGATGTAATCGTACCTCCTACAGCGATTGGAGAACAAGTAACAGTTGCTACTGCAGATGTAATTGACGAGCAAGCACCGCTAGTCACAACAGCTCTATAAGATCTCGTACTTTGTAAATTTGAAATGGTATAAGTTAATCCATTTGCTCCAACGATATTTGAATATGCTCCAGAAGGAGTAGTAGCTTGTTGCCATTGAACTGCACCAGTAGCTGAAGCTAATGATAAATTAACTGTACTTCCAAAACAAAAATTCCCTGCACCTGAAATTGCACTTACTGTTGAATTTGGACTAACTGTAACCACTACTTGATTTGAGTATGAAACACAAGAACCGCTAGTCAATTTTACTCTATATGCTCTTGAAGATGTTAAATTCCCTGTTGCAAGAGATGTTGCGTTTTGACCAGATACAGTAAACCAGGTTGGAGTTGAAGCAGTCCAATTTGTAGTGTATTGCCAAACTCTTGTTCCTGAACTTCCTGTTAAATTTAATGTAGTCCCTGAATTAATGCAAATACTAGCATCTGAACTTAAAGTACCACCAATAGAAGGCACGGTTGTAACTGTAATTGAACGTGCATTAGAATAAACAACAGCACAGCTAGATTTTGAAACCTTCGCTCTGTACCATCTGTTAGCCGTTAATCCAGTTGCATTGTATGTATTGGACGTTGCTCCAGCAATATCAGTGAATCCTGTAGAAGATGAAGTTGATGAAACTTGCCATTGGATATCTCCGCTGTTACCTGTTAGAGTCAATAAACTTGAAGCACCTGTACAAATGCTAGTTGCAGAAGCAGTAACAGTTCCAGCAATTGGTGTTGAACTAAAAATCAAACTTGGACTAGTATATTCATTACCAGTTCTATTTCTAGCAACCCAATTTTCAGCAGTTCCATTTGCAGAAATTATTTGAACATTGAATTCAAAAGAAAGAACACCATTCGTTGTAAATTGACCAACTAAAACCATGTTAGAAGCGTTTGTTCCTTTGATACCTCCTAAAGCAGCAATTGCTCCATTATTAGACAAAAAACTATTTCCAGTTCCTTGATCTAATAAATTCAATTGCGTTGAAGTAATTCCTAAAACATTTGGGTTAACTGCTGTTAATGATGTACTGTTAACCAAACCATCTTTTGAATTTGTTCCAGTGATTCGAGCACCATAGCAAGAACCAGGATTGTTAGCTAAAATAGATTGTGTATTTCCAATAGATCCGTCTGTATCTTCTGTTTTCAATACACCAGATTTTCCAGCACAAACACCACCAGTTGTAAACCATGAATCAATCAATGCTGTGTTTTTCTTAGCATTTGTTAAACTGATAGAAGCTGGATTTGTAGTAGAACCATAATTTGGATCATTGTAAAAATTGGTAGTTGTATTCAACTTGAAATCATGCGTTGAAGAACCATACAATTGAGAAAATTTATATCCTGCTGCCATATCAACATAGACTCTGTATACTACAGTTCCTGTTGCTAGTGCATTAATTGCTGAGTTTGTAGAAGCATTTGTTCCATCTGCAGCATTTGTTTGGTAATATCTTTCAACAACAATTCCTTCAAGACCACCTTGAGCGAAAGTTGTATTCATCAACAAAGATAAACCAAGTCCTAAAATTAAATTTTTAAATTTCATTGCTTTCTTTTTTAAAAAGAAAAAACAATATTTCCACGGTCAATTAACCAAGAAATATTGTTTTTCTTCTATTAAATATTAGTTACAAGATGTTCCAAAAGCTGGAGCAAAAATCAAGAAATCATCGATGTTTGTTATACCATCTTTATTGATATCTGTTGGGCAATCAACTAAACCTTGAGTAGTACCTAAGATTTGAGAATAAGACCAGTCAGACAACCAATTGTCACCTGTCGAAGCAAAAGCACCTCTGTAGTTAGCAGCTCTAAAGAAACCATCAGCAGGAGGAACTGGACAACCAGCTACAGACAATGCTGGATTAGGAACTACGTCATTCTTCACAGAGAAAGTATTTGTTTGGTTGTTTACAGTAAACGCATAACTAAAACCAGGCAAGTTGTTACCAGCAATAACAGTATTCATGTCAGTTACTTTAAATTGAGTAGTATCTGAAGGTAAAACTGCAGCAGTGGCATTACCAATTGTTAATGGATTTGTTACACCTACGAAAGTATTACATTTCACTTTCAAGATAGCTGAACCATTTCCACCAGTTGTAGCCCAGTTGTGGTAAGCTTCAGAACCACCAGTTCTAGTACCAACAGATTTAACCATGTTGAAACCATTTTTGAAGTTAGCAAAAACTGAATTATAAATTTCACCACCTGTTAATTCTTTTGCATTTATTGCAGCGATGGAAGAGTTATCAGATGTCATAGTTGTTTTTTCATTTCCAAGGATTGTAAAATTATACAAAACTGGGGTACATCTTGGAAAGTTGTTTGATTTATTATCATCGCTATCAGCCTCAATTCCATTATCTGAATCCGTACTTTGAGTGTTATCTGTTTTCATTCCGAAGAAAAATTGAGCTTTTCCAGTCCAACCTAAATCGTAATCAAACATATCATCATTACCAAATATAGTAGATATATACCTCAAATTCACTGTACCACCAAAAATTTCGATGTTATCATCTGCACAAGCAACAATTTCTACATGCTCAACAGTTGTACCTCTTCCAACTGAACCTAAGGTTAATCCATTTAACTCAGCACCTACAGATAAAATAGCTCCTGAATGTCTGATTGAAACATACTTGAGAATTCCTGAATTGTCATTGTCATCAAAAGTTTCACCCGCTGTAAGGTTCGCACCATATTGATCTTGCGAATTAGAAGTTGCAAAACCTTCCATAGTTCCTAAACCATCAGCAACAGCCAATTTTCCAGCACCACCTGGCACGAAAGGACCATTTGCAGCCAAAGTAAGGTTGTTTGTAGCTCTTCCTAAAACAACAACACCACCCCACATTCCTTTGTTAGCGATTGGATAAGTTCCATCTAAATTGTCAGCTTCAGCTGTGAAAACAATTTGACAATCTGCAGAACCTTCAGCCATAATTTTTCCACCTCTCATAATAGTTAATGCAGAAGCCTTTGCTGGATCTGGAGTTGTGGTCCCAGTCAAAAATGGAGCAGTACGACCTTTCAAAACTGTACCAGGATTAATAGTAAGCGTTTTTCCAGAAGGGATGTAAATTTTTTGGTCAATAATGTAGTTGTTTGCACAACTCAAAACAGCACCATTTTGTAATTCACCTCCATAAGTTCCATTTATTGCAAGGAATCCTGGTAAGCTGGACAACAAAACGTCTGGTCTTGATGCAACAGGAGGACATCCACATGCAGCACCTAAATTGGATTGTGCAAAGCTTGGTGAAATCGCCGTCAAAGCCAACGTGGCAGCAGCAATAACTTTTCTAAAATGTTGATTTTTTTTCATTTTTTTCTTTTTTAAAATGCTTTATTAAATAGTTGTACAAATATCCAACGTTTGACCAAGAAATAGTTAAAGCATTTATTACTAAAAAAACAAGATTTCTGTTGTTTTTTATTAACCTAAAATGAATAAATCATCTTTAGATTTAAAAAGAAAAGAAGTTAATATGAACTCAATGTGACCAATTAACGAAAACAAATAAAATCAATCATTTATACTTTAGCAATTGAGTTAAATAAAAAAAGGCATGAACAAAATGTTAATTTGTCATGCCTTCAAAATTTGGTTTGGATACTTTAAAACCTATAAAAAAGTGAAATTGTTGGATTAAAACTGTACAAATATCTTTCAATTGGAGTGTTTAATAGCGGAGTAAAAGCGTGTTGATAATTTACTTCAAAATTAAACGCCCATCTTTTATAAATCGGAACATCAATACCAATTCCTATTATTCCTGCGATATTAATTGAATTTAAGTCATCCCCTTTAGAAGAAAGAACTTCATTATTACTTTCTTTTCTATAGGAAACATTGTTAGCCAAAAAATATGAAAAGTTAGCGCCACCTGTTAAGTATAGTTTGGACTTTTTAGACAACAAATAATAGTTGAACTTTAGCGGCAAATCAAGGTAGTAAATATTGTTTGTAAAATTAGAAATGCTTGCTAACGATGCAGATTTAGAACTTTGTGCGCGATTTGCAAAGAAAAGACCTGAATTGATTGAAAATCTTTTTGAAATTTGATATCCAAGATTGAGTCCAATTGAATACCCTAGATGAGGCAATTCAATCGAATCGTAATAATCTAAATTTGCTTGCGCATCACTTTCCGCTTTCAAATATCTAGATGAAAAAGAAGGAGAGATAGACAAACCTAATTTGAGATTATTAAACTTTAGAGAATCATTCTGCTGACCAAATGCTGGCAACGTTAT
>JBIKJE010000009.1:0-58416 GCA_044361165.1 Crocinitomicaceae bacterium
AAATCAAGTATTTTTAGATTAAATATCGCTTTTTGGTATTAAAAGTAGACCATCAAAAAAAAGAAAAATGAAGAAACTGTTACTTAGTTTTACAGCATTTGTTTTAGGAATGAATGTTTTAAATGCTCAAACAAAAGATCAAAAATTCAGTGCTGGACTTCACGCTGGTGTTGTAAATTACAATGGTGAATTGAATCGTATTTGGTTGAATACAGATAAAGCTTACAGAGCTCAATTTGGTATTTCCGCTGCCTACAATTTGAATTCATTTTGGAATCTTGCATTCGACGCATCAAAAGGAAGTATTGGATACCACGTTCCAGAGATGGGTGGTTTTCGTGCTGATTTAACACAAGGTAATTTACAGTTAAGATTCAAAATTAACAACGGAAGAATGTTGAAAGAAGATTGTCGTTTCCAACCATACGTATTTGGAGGTTTTGGTTTCGCAATGTTCAAAGCGAAAGACGATGATAGCTCTAAACTAGTTGTTGAAGGAACAGACTTTACTAAAAACATAGGTTTAGGATTTACAGTTAAAGTAACACAAAACATTGGTTTGAATTTCAATACATTGTATACTACTTTATCAAGTGATAGACGCGATCACCAATCTTTGGCATTCAATGACCAATATTTGATTAACAGCGTTGGAGTTGTATATAATTTTGGTAAACCAAAAGATACTGACGGTGATGGTGTAACAGATCCAAATGACAAATGTCCTGAAACTCCAGCTGGTGTGCAAGTTGACAAAAATGGTTGTCCATTAGATTCTGACAAAGATGGCATTGCAGATTTCCAAGATGAATGTCCAGAAGTTGCTGGAACGAAAGAAACAAAAGGTTGTCCTGATGCTGACAAAGATGGGGTTGCTGACAAAGATGACCAATGTCCAGAAGAAGCCGGTACTGCTGCAACAAATGGTTGTCCTGATAAAGACGAAGATGGTGTTGCTGACAAAGATGACAAATGTCCAGATGTGAAAGGTACAAAAGCAATGAAAGGTTGTCCAGATGCGGATGGTGATGGAGTTGCAGAGTTTGAAGATAAATGCCCAGATGAAGCTGGAACTAAAGCAAACAATGGTTGTCCAGAAAAAGTTGAACCACCAGTTAATCCAATTTCTGCAAACCTTGAAAAATTAGGTAAAATTGACGCTCAATTCCAATCTTCAGAATATGCATTAAGAAAAAGATACAAAGATCATTTGGATCAAATAGCTGCAGAAATGTCAGCTGATCCAGCTGTGAAAGTTACGCTTTCTGGTTATGCAGATTCAAAAGGTGATAAAGCTTTCAACATGCCATTGTCTCAAAAAAGAGCAGAAGCTGTTAAAGCGTACTTAGTGAAAAAAGGAATTAGCGAAGATAGAATTACAGTATTGTTCTTCGGTGAAGAAAATCCAAAAGGACCAAGTACTACAGCCGCAGGATTAGCGATGAATAGACGTGTAGAATTTAAATTCACGAAATAGTCTTCAAAGATATTTGAAAGGGGCTAAGTTAGAACTTAGCCCCTTTTTTTATTGCAACAAATTTCTGTGAAAGAAAGAGATTATAAATATTTACTTTTCCGTAAATATTGAAACTTAAATAACAACCTAGAAATTACTTTTGAAAGAATCTCCATTTAGACTTTAGGCAACTCATGCGGTAGTCATCTAACAATTCAGAAACACCCTTGCCTTCGATCTTTTGCAACAACTTGTAAGTTCCTTTGCCCATTTTATAATCCATCTCGTCTTCAAAAATAGGAATGATACCTAAAAAATGAATGGTTTTGCCTTCACTAATTATAGGCGTCAACTCTTTCTCCAAAAAATAGGGGGCATTCAGCATTAGGTATTTTTGCTTCATTGTATTGGAGAGAGGCATCGCTGGATTTCCATTCGGGAAAGTATGGCCGATTCCATACCATGTTTCTTTTTCAATACAATGCTTGGCTAATTTTTGAATCCATTCAACGACCCATTTTCCATTTTCGGTGGTTAAATCCCAATAACTTGGGAGGCAAAAATACAATTCGGCATGATTGCGTTCTTTGTATTTTTCAGGAACAGGCATTGCATAGTCGCTCAAACCATTAGTCATCAAAACGATGATTTCCGAACGCATTTCGATCTTGATTTCTAGTAAAGGAAAATCATTTTCAGACGCAGAAAGATGCGTTTTGACATTGTTTTCGCCAAATCTTTCAATCAATGTTTGCTCAAGGATATTCATGACTCAAAGATAAGTCTTGTTAAAAGAAAAAACCGGTAAAATGAAAAAAAGATTTAAGCCGCAACCCTTTGTAAAATAACTTTGCAAGGAATAGAAGAAGTGACAGTCACAAAATGATTTTCAAACAGAGGGATGGAAAGAAAATCACCTGCTTGAAGTTGGTGTACTGTTTCTCCAATCTGGATATCACAAGTACCTTCAACGATTAAAAAACGTTCAAATTCATTGGTGTGAATTTCTTCAGGTGCCATTTCCTTGATCCAAACGATGGCGGTGATTTGCTCAGGCGTGTAGCCGATAATTTTGGCGTGAACAGATTCCAATTGTCCTACCAAAACCATGTCTTCACGAGAAAGCCAAGGCGAGAAATCTCCAATCGTGGAACTTTCATTCAACGCTGGTGGAAAAGTGACAGCTTCGCCATTTTTGATACGTTCAGTATAATCTAGCGTCGCTAAAAGAAAAGGTTTGATTGTTGGATCAGGTTCTATTGCATTCAATCTAGCAAAAGATTCCAAAGATTCACTTATTTTTTCTATCTCATCAAGCAAAGCTTTATTGCCAGCAATAATTGACTCAACTTCTAAAATTTCACTTTCAGACAATGAGCCCAAAACATACGCTTCAAGAATTCCTGATTCAATATATGATTGTGTTTTTGGCATCTAAACTGCAGAAATTAAGTAAAAGCAACGCTATCATTAATCAAATTTAATGAATTCCCTCAAGAATAAAAATTTAATCATTGAAAATTTTGTGGAGAATATCGGACTCGAACCGATCACCTCAACGCTGCCAGCGTTGCGCTCTAGCCAGATGAGCTAATCCCCCTAAAATGATTCACCAAATGTACGATAATTAATGAAAAGAGCAAAAACAAATTTTGCACGATTCCATTCAAAAAAAAGGATTATTACCAACCGCAATAACCCTCTTTTTAGAAAAGTAATTATAATTTACTTACCGCCTTTCTTAGCCGTTGCAATGATTTCATCAGCCATTTTAACGTAGGCATTGTCACCATCCGCTGTCGCTAATTTTTTAACGATTTCTGCTGTTGCCATCGCGTTTTTGTAGTCTTTCAATTCCAATTGGATTTTGGCTTTCAAATTCGCTACCCAATACGCATCAGGATTTAATTCAAATGCTTTTGTTGCCCAATCCAAGGCTTGTTTCATGTCTTTTTTGTTGTCATAGTAATACGAAGCCGCTGTGTAAAATGGTCTCGCATCTTTCGCCATCGTTGTTTCGATGTTTTTCATTACGCGCTCGTCTACTTCTGTAGTGATATCAAAAGCTACAACTGTATTTTCCCAAGATATTTCCAACGTCGCTTGAAGCGGTTTCAAATTGGCGAAATCGATGGTAAAAGTTTCCGTTTTTTCTGTTTTCGTTTTCACGGCTGCTTTGAAACGCATCAAATCTTCTGCTTCAGAATATCCAAAAGCGCCACTCAATTTGGTGTTTTTGTTCAAAATAATCGTCCATTCTGTTTTGCTAGGAATTGTAAATAAAGAATAAGTTCCTGCAGGAACTGCTTTGCCTTCAATTTTCACATCTTCGCCAAAAGTGATTTTTGTACAAGCATTCGCGCCAGTTCTCCAAATAGCGTCAAAAGGCACGACATCGCCAAAAACTGCACGTCCACGCGCGCTTGGTCTGCTGTATTCAACAGTCAGTTCTGTTAAACCAAAGTTTTGTTTTACAGTTGAAAAAGGACTTAAAGAAGGTGTTTTAATTGATTGTGCTTGGCTGTTAAAACCAAATCCAACCGCGACAAATAATGTCAAAAATGCTGAGATAACTTTTTTCATTTTGATTTTTTTAATTTTATTGAAGTGTGAAATTACGAAATATTCGGGATTCCAAATCTATTTAGAAACAAGTTGATTAGCGAATTGTTTTGGAAGGTATTAAAACAGGAATCACTTGATTATCCTGCGCGAATTTTATCCTTTTTTGAAACTTTTCAAAGGATCTTCTAAAAGCCAAAATATACCAATGAATAGCAACAACAAGAAATTATTGAAGAAAAATTTCACGATTCCTCCAGGCTCAAAACTGAACCACGTGGAAATCCAGAAAAGCAACAAACTGCTTCCTAGATAAACTGCAAATTTGCGTAAATTGTATTTGATTGGATAATGTTTTTGTCCAAGTAAATACGATGCAACCATTTGAGCGCCATACACAATCATCGTTGCCCAAGCACATGCTTTGTAACCAAATTCAGGGATAAACATCAAGTTGATAATGATCGTCAAACTTGCACCGCCAATGGCAATGTATGCACCAAATTTAGTATGTCCGCTCAGTTTGTACCAAATGCTTTGGTTGTAATAAATTCCCAAAAAAATGTTTCCAAGCAACAACACAGGCACAACGCTCAAACCAACCCAATAACTTTCCTTGCTGATGAAATGCTTGAAAATATCGATGTTCAAAGTGACCAATAAAAACACAACGCAAACCATCGCAATGAAGTAGTTCATGACTTTGATGTAGACTTTGTTTTTGTCTTGATTTTTGGCCTGTGCAAAGAAAAAAGGTTCTGCAGCGTAGCGATATGCTTGCAATAAAATCGTGACCAACATCGCTAATTTGTAACAAGCGCTGTAAATTCCTACTTGAATCATCGAATATTCAATGGATTTTCCACTGGCGTGTGTGACGTGTTTGAGCAAAATTCGGTCGATGGTTTCATTGATAATTCCTGCGAAACCTGCAATAACCAATGGTGCTGCATATTTGAGCATTTCCTTGGCAAGTTCAACATTGTAGGTCCATTTGAGATAGAGGAAATCTTTGTACAACATCACTGGTTTTACCAAGGAAGACAATAAATTGGCAATCAAAATAAAGAAAACTGCTTCTTCTGGATTGGCTCGATCTACCACAAAACCAATCAAAATCACATTGAGTAAAATATTGACTCCGATGGAAGTAAATTGAATCGTTGCAAATTTAACAGCTTTTTCTTCAGCGCGCAGTTTGGCTAAAGGCAAGCTTGTGACCGCATCAATACAAACAATCGTGATGAGTAAAATAATGTATTCATTGTGATCTGAATACAGCATCGCATCTGCAATGTTTTGATTGAAAAAAATCATGATTGCAAAAAATGCAATATTGATTCCGATGACGGTGAGAAAACTATTTCGAAAAACTTCTTCGCGGTCTTCTTTTTCGTGTAAAAATTTGAAAAAAGAAGTCTCCATTCCAAAAGTTAAAATGACAATTAAAAACGCAACCCATGCATACAATTCAGAAACGACGCCGTATTTTTCAGGGTCGATTACTTTGGTGTGCAAGGGAACGAGCAAATAATTTAGCAGACGTCCCAAAATACTTGGAAGTCCATAAATGGCTGTTTGCCCTAAAAGTTTTTTAATTGGATTCAATTAAGCGCGAAAATTTGGTTTTCTTTTTTCGATAAAAGCCGTTGTTCCTTCAGTGAAATCAGCGGTTCCAAAACAAGCGCCAAATTCAGCAATTTCGACTTCAAAACCATTCACTCCACTTTTGAAATTGGCATTTACTGAAGCGATTGCACTTGCGATTGCTGTAGCAGAATTATTTAGGATTTTATTGGCCATTTTCTCAGCGGTTGCATGCAGTTCTTCTAAGGCGCAAACATCGTTTACCAATCCCCATTTCAGTGCTTCTTCAGCTGGAATCATTCCTGCAGTGAAAACCATTTCATTCGCTTTTCCACGTCCTACTAATTGAGGCAAACGTTGCGTTCCACCATAACCAGGAATCAATCCCAAAGAAACTTCAGGAAGTCCCATTTTTGCATTTGATGAAGCAATTCTGATATGACAAGACATCGCCAATTCTAGTCCGCCACCCAATGCAAAACCGTTGACGGCAGCGATAACAGGCTTACTCATATTTTCAATGAAATCAAACAATAAAGCTTGGCCTTTTGCAGCCAATTCTTTTCCTTGCAACGTATCAAAATCAGCGAATTCTTTGATGTCAGCACCCGCAACAAAAGATTTTTCGCCTGAACCGGTTAAAATCACAACGCCCGTTTTGGAATCGTTGTTTGCTGCGTCTAAAGCCAATCTCAATTCTTGGATTGTTTCTTTGTTCAAGGCGTTCAATTGCGATGGACGATTGATAGTTATCCAAAGAATTTGACCTTTTTGTTCTGAAATAATATTGTTGTATGCCATGATTTGTAAAATTTTCATTGTAAAGATAAAAATATCAGTCAAGCAAAGGATGAAATGGGGGATGATTTATTTTTTCAGTTTAATCGCTAAGTACGCTAGAAATCCTTTTTCGATTTAAAAATCACTGTCTGAAAACCCATTTTTTGCAATTTTTTCAAATCTTCATCCGCTGGGATAAATGGATAGGCAATTTCGTTGTGGAAGAACATCCATGAAATATTGGCGAATTCGAAATCGTTGATTCCAAAAACAATTCTTTTGGGATTATTTTGTCCATTTTTGGCGATGAAATTTTGCGCATCTATTCTTGAGATTCGGCCAGATTGTTCCATGGTGTCATTCTTAAATCCATAGGCTGTGAGCGTTGGACCTGGTTTAAACATCCAGTTTAATACTAACAATAGAAATACAACCAAAGCGGAACGGCGTACCCAATTTATTTTAATCAATGACGAAAAATGGGTCAATCCAAAAGCGATTATTAGTGCTACAAAACTGAAAACTGGAATTGTAAAAGCGGGCATTTTGGTAGGCACGTAGGTGAAAAATCCGTAAACAAGGATTAAACTTGAAAGCATGAAAAGGATGTTTTTCTTGGAAATTTTCGCTAAAAAAAGTGCTACAATTCCCATTAGCAAGAAAATGAAAAGCTCCGTTTGATGAAAGTATACTGTCTGAATTTGTTCATAATGAAACCAAGCTGAACCTTCGTGTTTTTCGATAACTTCAGTCGCATGTTTTGCATTGTACGCCAACTCGTGTGCCGCTTCGGTTGGAAATTGGATGAAGGAATAAATTTGCCATGGAATGAAAACCAGACAAGTTATTCCCAATGCTTTTATAAAATAGATGGTTTTTTGCCAAAAATATTCTTGTTTGAGTTGCTGCAAAAGTACAATTCCCCAAGCGCCAAAAACGAGTAAACCGACCAACCATTTTGTCAAAACAGCGCAACCAGCGAAAACGCCGATCCAAACCAACCATTTTTGTTTTTGAGAATGTTGAAATTCAAACCAAGCCCAAAATGAAAATGTGATGTAACAAAGAAAAATGAAATCATTGTGGTCGGTGCCAATTCTTCCAGACAATAATCCAAGTAAAAAACTAGAGTGCATCGTTATCAAAGCCGCCAGAAATCCTGTTTTTCGATTGAAAATTAAGGTTCCCATTCTAAAAACTGCAGCGACCAGTAGACCGTGAAAAAGCACAGAAGGAAATCTCACTGCGAAAACATTGTTTCCAAACATCTTGATGCTCAACGCCATTTGCCAAGTAAAAAGCGGTTGTTTGTGAAGCCAAACTTGCGCATTGACCCAATTTTCAGGATCTAAATGCAAAAGTTCATTTCTGTAGAGTTTTGGAACAAATGGATTTTCGGCTAAATTTTTCCCAACCAACGCATGAAATTGTTCATCCCAAGCGAAGAAATAGGGCGCAAACATTGCAAATGCAGCCGCTAAGAAGAACGCACTAAAAAACAATAGAAGCGAAGTGAATTTTTGAAATTTGAAATAGGAAAAAATGGTAAAACCAAGAAAAATCAGCCAACAAATTAGCAGAATCAAAGAATGATTTCCGATATTTTGGATGGATTCAATCATTTTTTAGAGCGCAACCGTTTGTAGATTTGAATGGCAATCATCAGTCCAACCGCCACACCAAAAAATCCGAGTGTTCCGGTAATCCAATTGAAAGTTGATTTCAAAACAACGAGGAAAACAATGGCAACTAAAAACAAAGTGGCTAATTCGTTCCACAAGCGCAATTGTGTCGATTTCCATCGGAAAATATTTTGTTTGAATTTAACCATGATGTTTTGACACAAAAAATGGTAAATCAAGAGCAAAAGGACAAAAACCAACTTGATTTGAAACCAAGGCGCGTATAAATAGCTAGGATTTAGAATCACCATCCAAGTACCAAAAATGACGGTCAAAACCATTGCTGGCGTGGTAATGATCCACCATAATTTCTTCTCCATGATAACAAATTGATTGGAAAGAATTTCTTTCTCAACGTCAGATTTTGCTTGTGCTTCCACGTGATAAATAAACAAGCGAACCATGTAAAATAACCCCGCAAACCAACTCACCACAAAAATGATATGTAAAGCCTTAACTGTTAATAAATCCATGGCACAAAAATACTAAAAACAAGCCACGGATTTCACAGATTTCTTGGAAAAAGGAGTCAGCCACAGATTGCACTGATATCACGGAAAAAGGAATTGGGTAACGTATTTACTTTTGTATTTATTTTTTCCTTCACACATTTTTCATTATCAGAAACGTCCGTGCATCTGTGGCAAAATAAAAAAAGTAGTCACTGATTACACAGATTACACGGAGAAGAATTTGGCTAGTAGCTTTGCTCCTAATAGTGATCTTTGAACGTAAAACAAAAAATCCGTGCATTAGTGGCTAAAAAATTAATCGCTGCAAATTCTTCTATCAGAGGCAAAAAAAAACAGTTAATATTGTTATCATGAAAAGAATTGCTTAATTTCATATTACCAACCAATTTACAACATTATGAGTTTAAAGTACCAATCAGAAACCTACAAAATCATAGGTATATGCATGGAAGTCCACAAACATTTGGGTTCTGGATTTTTAGAAATTGTCTATAAAGAAGCACTTATTCATGAATTGAAACAGAATTTTATTGACTTTGAGATTGAAAAACAATTTAAAGTGAATTATAAGGGAATTGAGTTAAATCACCATTTCTATGCAGATTTGATTGTTTTTGGAAAAATAATTCTTGAAATCAAAAGCATCAAAAGTTTACAAGATGTTCATACAGCACAAACCCTAAATTACTTAAAGGTCTCAGGTTTAAAGGTTGCTCTTTTAATAAATTTCGGTGATTCTAGTTTAACCTACAAAAGATTTATTTTATAAAATCCGAGCATTCGTGGCTACAAATCAGCTACAGATTACACAGATATCACGGAAAAAGGATTTGAAGTAATGTGTTCATTTTGAATTCAATTTTTCCATCACACACTTTTCATTATTAGAAAAATCCGTGCATCCGTGGCAATAAATCAGCCACAGATTTCGCAGATATCACGGAGTAGGGGTTTGGAGTAATGTTTTTATTTTGAATTGTTTTTTTTGTTGCACACGCTTCATCAAAAGAAAAATCCGTGAATTCGTGGCAAAAAAATCAATACAAAAAATCCGTGCATCTGTGGCTAAAAAGTATACTTTCAATTTGATAATTGTTTACCTTTGTATATAATAATAAAACACATAGTTTAATTTAAACTTTGTTTATCAAATTTAGAAGTTATGTATCCAGAACAATTAGTTGCCCCGATGAAAGAAGACCTTATTAAAGTGGGCTTTAAACAATTAGTTACTCCGTCAGAAGTTGACGCTTCCATTCCAGATTCTAAAGGAACTGTGTTGGTCGTTGTGAATTCTGTATGTGGTTGTGCTGCAGGAAATATGCGTCCAGGCGTAAAATTATCTTTGTCGAATGAAAAAGTTCCTGCTAATTTGACAACTGTGTTTGCAGGTGTTGACGGTGAAGCAGTGGCGCAAGCAAGAAAATACTTTTTGCCATATCCTCCATCATCTCCATCAATTGCACTTTTCAAAGACGGCGAATTGGTTCATTTCCTAGAAAGACACCATATCGAAGGCGGAACAGCTCAAATGATTGCTGATAATTTGGCAGAAGCATACAACGAATTCTGTTAATTCATCGATTCAAATTTTGAAAGGATTGTAAGCTTTGAGTTTGCAATCCTTTTTTTGTTTTAAAGAATCTTTAAAGCACAAATTTTCACAAATCAAAACATCGAAACCAATGTTTTGTTAATATTGATTCGTTATTATTCATCCAATTAAAATTTAAAAAAATGCTCAATTTTGAAATTCACAATCCTACCAAAATCGTTTTCGGAAAAGACCAATTAAGTAAACTTGCGCAATATATTTCCAACGCCACAGATTCCAAAAAAATCTTGTTGGCTTACGGAGGCGGAAGTGCCGAAAAAATCGGCTTATTAGATAAAATCAGAACTGAATTACATGATTTTGAAATCATCGAATTTGGAGGCATCGAAGCAAATCCTGAATTTGACACGTTGATGCAAGCAGTTGAAGTTTGTCGTACTAGAAACATCGGATTCATCCTCGCAGTCGGCGGTGGATCGGTAATTGACGGCGTCAAATTTATCTCAGGTGCTATCAACTACGCTGGCGATCCGTGGGAAGTTTTGTTGCGCGAAGAAGGAAAAGTTTTCACTTATGCCGTTCCATTTGGTAGTGTATTGACAATCCCTGCAACAGGTTCAGAAGCCAACAGTGGCGCAGTAATTAGTCGTTCGTCCTTGAAAGAAAAACGTACGATGGGCGGACCGTTATTTTTTCCGGTTTTCTCTTTTTTAGATCCAACAGTGGTGGCGACTTTGCCGAAACGACAATTGGCAAACGGGATTACAGATGCTTTTATGCATACGTTGGAGCAATATTTAACTTACCCAACAGCCAATTTATTGCAAGAAAGAGAAGCGGAAGCCGTGTTGTCAACCTTGATAGAGATTGCTCCGAAAGTGTTGGAAAATCCTGCTGATTACGAAGCCGCTGCAAACTTGATGTGGTGTGCAAACCATGCCTTGAATGGAAATTTGCGTTGCGGTGTTCCAACGGATTGGTCAACGCACATGATTGGACATGAATTGACGGCATTGTATGGCATTGACCATGCGCAATCGTTAGCTATTATTTGTCCGCGTTTATTCGAAGTAAAATTCGAAAATAAAAAAGCGAAATTAGAGCAATACGGAAAACGTGTTTGGCACCTGACTGGCGACAACGTTGCTGGTGAAGCAATCGCAAAAACGGAATCATTTTTCCATTCATTGGGAATCAAAACGCATATTTCGGATTACACGTCTGAAGGCAAAGATGCCGCGCAAATTATCAAAGCCCGTTTCGCTGAACGTCAGTGGGTTGCCATGGGCGAAAGACAAGATTTAACGCTCGATGAAGTTGAGGAAATCGTAACGAACGCGCAATAATTCTTAGAAAAGGATAAAGATTGAACACCGTTTGAACTTGGTTTGAACGGTGTTTTTTTTATAATTTCTCTCAGTTTTGCCCGCTCTGGGGCAAAGATTTGTAGGTATTCAGTTTTTTAAATAGTTCAGCCCTGCTAGGGCTGTGCGTTGATTTTTAAAATAGTGTAGGTATTGTAGAAGGTTGATTTTCAATTTGTCTTTGTTTTTAAAAATGATTTATTCTTTTGTTGGCAAACTTTAAATTTTTTAATTTATCATTTTTAGCAAAATACAAAGCCTCAGAGAGACTGAACAATCCTAGAAAAAAAATTTTTTTTTCGTTTTAATTGCCCCAGCGCGGGCAAAACAAAATCTTTTTCATATCGAAAAACATTATTCAAATCTGGTTCGAATTTGTTCAGGAGTTAACGATTGAAGGTCTTTCAACAGTTCTTGAAAATCGCTATATTCTTGCATTTCAGCAAAATCATCTAAGGCTTTTAGGGCTTCAGGTGTTAAAACTTCTTCTCTATCATTGAGTTCATAAGCGGCCATTATGGGGAAAAGCATGGTGTTTTCTTTGGTGTAATCTTTGTGATTTTTGATCATATGCATCAAAGTAAACGATGTGTTTTGCAATGCATTCATTAGCAATTCAGACGATGTTCCAAAAGTGATTTCTGGTAAATTATTAAGGTTTGAACCTTTTTCCTTTGGTTTCATTTCTACGACAATGGTATCGATGTCTTTTTTGTTTAATTGTCCAATGATGATGAGCGCCAATCCAGTGAAGAAGAATAGAAAAATTGCCCAAATCGTGTAGTCTCGGTTTAGTTTTTTGATGATATTTTGACCATAAATCATCAATCCAAAACTAGTAACTCCATAAATTGCCATACTCCAATAGTTCACGGAACTTGATGGATAAAAGCCTGGAATGACAACTCTGATTAAAATAAAAAAACCAGCGCTATTCCGTAGTAAGTTACCTTCGGAAAATTAACTTTCGCACTTGAAAATTGGTCTAAAATATCAGTTTCTGTGTTACTCATTTTTTGATTTTAACCATTAATCACCAATCTCACCAACTCAATCCTTCTATCAGAAACGGCTTCAATCGTGAAATGATATTTACCCAAATCCAATGTGTCGCCAGCTTCGGGAATGGAGGCCAAGTGGTGAATAATCAGTCCGCCCAAGGTTTCATATTCATCTGATTCTTCGAAATCAAACTTGTAGTTTTCATTCAGATAATCAATTTCAATGCGGGCAGAAAAACGGTATTCATTTTCGTTGATTTGCTCTTCCAACCAATCTTCTACATCGTGTTCGTCTTCAATTTCTCCGAAAATTTCTTCAATTACGTCTTCGATTGTTACAATTCCTGCTGTTCCGCCGTATTCATCCACAACGACTGAAATATTCGCAGATTGTTTGGTAAACATTTCCAATAATTCTTTCCCCGGAATCGCCGCAGGAACAAACGCGATTGGTCGCATGATTTGATTGATGGCAGTTGGTTTTTTGAACATTTCAAACGAATGTACATAACCGATGATATTGTCAATATTGTCGCGGTAAATAATCACTTTAGAAATTCCTTTGGAAACAAAAAGATTGCTCAAATTTTCGATTGAATCATCTACTTCTAGGCAAATAATTTCTGGTCGTGGCACCATGCAATCTCGCGCTCTGATTTTTGAAAAATCCAAGGCATTTTGCAAGATTTGCATTTCATTCCCAAAATCTTCTTCTTCATTGCTTCGTTGCTTCAAATCTTGGAGGTAATGTTCTAAATCGACTTTAGAAAACACTTTTTCAGAATTGGTGATTTCAACGCGCATCAACATGAAAAACAATTTGCTGATTAACAACACAAAAGTGGTCGGAATAAACAGCAACCAATATAGAACCAACGTAGGAATTGCCAACGTTTTCATAAATCCATTTGGATTCAACTGGAAAATAGCTTTGGGCGAAAACTCTACAGTAATTAAAATAATCAATGCAGAAATAATGGTTTGAACTACAAGTAAACTGATTGACCCAGCAGTGATTCCGATATTCCATCCAATAATTGGTGCGCCTAAAACTTTGGCGATAAAAATGGCAAAAAGAACGAGTGCTATGTTATTTCCAAGTGATAATGTGGCGATAAAATTGGCTTCTTTACTGTAAAAAAAACCAACAATTCTGCCATTGAGCGAACCTTTGTTTTTATCTAGTTCGATTTTCAATCTGTTGGAAGAAATGAAAGCAATTTCAACTCCTGAAAAAAACGCAGAAAGAATCAGAGTGCTAATGATAATTATCAGATCGGGTGAGTCCATTTACAAAACTTGCAAGGGGAAAGATAAGAATAAAATTAAAAAAGACGATCGTCAGTTTAAAATTTTCGTTCCATTTCGTTGCTTGCGGATTAATAAAATTAGGAAATTTGAATGTCAAATCGGTACAAGAGTCCTGCTAAATCTTGAGCACGAAATTTGGCTTTTTTGATGAAATTCTGCGTTGGATCAATCAGAAAATTACTGCAAGAACGCATGTCAACGCCTGTTAAATTGGTTTTGTCAAATAACGCACTTGTAAAATCGCATTGACTCAATTTGGCTTTGGTAAAGTCTGTTTGCGTGAAATTTGCTTCGTGAAAACGACATTGGGCAAAGGTACTTTTGTTTAATTTTTTACGATCAAAAGCACTGTAATCCAGGTTGCTATTGAAAAAATGTGCTTCAAAAGCAAAATCCTTTGTTTGTGTAAAACTGGCTCCAACCATTTTACAATCGTAAAATTCAACGTTGTCTAATTTACAATTATTGAATTTCACATTGCTTAAATTGCAATCCTCGAAAAGACAATCAGTGAAATCAATGTTTCCAAAATCAGGAAAATGACAATGAATAAAAGCCATGTTTTCACAGCGACTGAAATCCATTCTTTGTTTGGAGAAATCAACATTTTCGATGGTTTCAACAATGGTTAATCTTGTTTTCATCTTCTGTTTACTGTGTAATGTCTTCTCCTGTCCCCTGACTTTTACGTTTGAAAAGTACAGCATCAATTTTCCCAAAAGTATAAGTGAAATTCAATCTCACCATTTGCGGATTACTAATTCTGCTGTAATCTTGTTCAAAATAGGCACTGTAAGAATGACTCACGTTGTAACGTGTTCTGAAGATGTCATTCACATTGATTGAAACAGACATTTTGTTTTTCATAAAAGTCTTTTTGACTGCAATGTCCACCGCATAAAAAGCACTGATGTAACCTTGGGATGCGCTTTGCGCTTGCATGTTACCACCCGGTCCGCCACCCCCGCCATGTCCTTGACCACCTGAACTTCCACTAGTAGGAATGTTTGTTCTAGATTGATAAAACGCACTTAATTGAATCGAAAAATTTGCAGGCAATCTGAAATTCGAATTCAATTTAGCAAACCAACTCCACAAAGCTTCTTGTGAAATCGCATCGGTTTGAGAAACATTGATTTTGGAATTGTAAACATTTAAATTAGAAGAGATATCCCACCATTTTGTCAAATAGTTTTGTGCAGTTAATTCCAAACCTGTCGCATAACTTGAATTCGCATTGATGTAGGTATTAATTAGCGCGCCATTGGACGCTTGTTCGATGTACCGAGTGATTAAATTGTCAGTGTATTTGTAATAAACTGAAGCCAAAATGGTATTTCTATTTTTGAATCTTTTCATGTACGACAATTCAAAAGCTTGGGTAAATTCAGGTCTCAAATCAGGATTTCCTCGACTGATATTGAATTGATCCACAGAATCTACAAAAGGAATTAATTGACGAAAATTTGGTCGTTCAATTCTTCTTGTTACACTCAATTGCAAATCTTGATCTTTCGGCAAGGTTTTGGTCAAAAATAGCGATGGAAATAAACTTACAGGATAAGTATTTCCAAATCTTTCTCCAGTATTAGTCAACACTCCACTGTAATCTGAACTTTCAGCACGTAAACCTAATTTATAACCGAAAGTTTTGTATTGTTTAGAAATCGTTACGTAAGCTGCGTAAACGTTGTCATCATTGTTGTAATTTGACGCTGGTGAATACACCAAATCGTAATTGTTGGTTGATTGATTTAGGATATAATTTTCATTCACATTCGTTCTTTTTCGCATCGCGGCTCGCAAACCTGTTTCCAATTTGAAATATTTCATCGGACGCACATAATCTGTTTGTAAAACCAAATTGTCTTCGTTTCCAATGCCCTTAATTTTTTGGGAAGTATATCTTTCAATGTTCGAATTTTCATCTGTTGCATAGAAATCTGAACGATAAATGGCATCTGAATGATTTCTTCCTCGGTTATAATTGGCATCAAAAGTCCATTCCTCACCAGATTTTTGAAACAAATGTTTCATCCCAAATACCAAACCATAATTGTTGATTCCTCGCTGATTGTCAGTGTTTCGTTTACTAAAAGAACTTCCTGAATTTGCTGTAATTACGGTATCTGTGAAAATATTCATGTCCGAAATCGAATTTCGAGAACCTCTCCAATTATTGGCAGCAAGAGAAATGGTTGTTCGATTCGTAATCATGTAGTCAATCCCAACTTTTCCAAAGTAACCTCCTCCTCCACTTTTATCTTCATTGTCTTGATTCAAAATCGTTTGAGAAGCTCCGTTTACATAATTTGTTCTATCGACTGTGCCGAAGGAAACGCCATTGTTCAAGCGTGACATCAAACTTCCAGTGAAGTTGATTTTATTTTGACGCAAATTGAAATCAGCACCAATATTACCTCCGCCGTATTGATTGATTCCCAATCTTACGCCACCATTGTAGCCTGTTTTTTTGTTTTTCTTCAAAACGATATTCAAAATTCCGCCGCCGCCGCCAGAAGCATCATATTTAGCTGATGGATTGGTGATAATTTCAATAGATTCTATTGATTCTGCAGGAATTTGATCTAAAGTCAATGTCGTTGGTCGACCGTCTAAAAAGATTTGTGGTGAACTGTTTCTCAACGACACATTTCCGTCCATATCGACATTCACTCCGGGCACATTTTTCATGACATCGGTTGCCGTACCGCCTTCACTCATAGTGTTTTGACCAACATTGAATACTTTTTTATCGACATCTAATTTGAGCGTTGATTGAATGGCAGTTACTTCCACCTCATCCAATTCATCTACTTTAATTTCCTTGAAAACAATATTCCCTAAATCGCGCTCGATCAACCCTGTTGTTGCAACAGCTGGATCAAAAAAGAAAGGCATTTCGACAGTTTCAAATCCGTAAAAAGCAACTTTGATTTTCAATCCTTGCAAGATTTTGACATCTTCAATACTAAATTCTCCATTGTTTTCAGTCGTCGTAGATTTCAAAACAAAATCTTTCTTCACTTTCGTGATGGAATCCATTCTATTTTGAAGCAATAAGATATTCACCATCGGAATTGCTTGACCTTTTTCGTCCACTATTTTCCCAAAAACGTGCCCTGTTTTGTTGTTTCCGCCCATACCTCTTCCACCAGGACCTTGTCCAAAAATGGCAAATGAAAGAAAGATTGTGCTGAGAAATAATCCGATTTTTGACATGAAAATAGATTTATGGAGAGAAAAATATAATACAAATATACGCTTCTTAGTCAAACCATTTTTTTAAAACTTATATCCGATTGTTAAAAAACAGCTATTTTTTGCCCTTTTCAATTGACTATATTTTCTAGAATTGAATCAGAAATTTGTCCTTACTTTTGTTGCTATGGAGAAATACACCAATGCGCTCATTGAGGAAACAAGTCCTTATTTGTTGCAACATGCACACAACCCAGTCAATTGGGTTTCATGGTCTGACGAGGCATTCGAAAAAGCAAAAACTGAAAACAAATTGGTTTTGGTCAGTATCGGTTATTCCGCGTGCCATTGGTGTCACGTGATGGAACACGAATCATTCGAAAATGAGGAAGTTGCTGCATTGATGAACAAATTTTTTATTTGCATCAAAGTGGATCGTGAAGAGCGTCCAGATGTAGATCAAGTATACATGACAGCCGTGCAATTGATGACTCAGCGCGGAGGTTGGCCTTTAAATTGTTTCACTTTACCTGACGGAAGACCAATCTACGGCGGAACCTATTTTCAGCGTGAACAATGGATGCAAGTGCTCAAAAGTTTGGAACATTCTTTCAGAAACAAGCCAGAAGAAGTGCTGGAATACGCAGAAAAATTACACGATGGTATTCAACAAAGCGAATGGATTCAGACTCCTGAACCTATTGTGAAATTTGAAGTTGAAAAACTGAAAGAATTGGTTTTGCGTTGGTCACACAATTTCGACAACCGCGAAGGCGGAAGCAGCAGAGCACCTAAATTTCCATTGCCTTCCAACTATGAATTTTTACTTCGCTTCGGCGATTGGCAAAAAGATGAATTGCTGTTGAAACATGTGCATCTAACGCTTGAAAAAATTGCGCAAGGCGGAATTTATGACCAAATTGGTGGCGGTTTTGCGCGCTATTCTGTCGATATGCTTTGGAAAGTTCCACATTTCGAGAAAATGCTTTACGACAATGGTCAATTGCTTTCATTGTACGCTAAAGCTTACCAACAAACACCAAAATCAATTTATAAAAGAATTGTTTACCAAACAGTTGAATGGACAGAACGCGAAATGTTAACTCCTGAAGGTGCTTTTTTTAGCGCGATTGATGCTGACAGCGAAGGCGTTGAAGGAAAGTTTTACGTTTGGCAAAAGGATGAATTACAGCAACTTTTGGGAGAAGATTTCAACTGGGTGAAAGATTTTTATTCTGTGAATGGAAAAGGCTATTGGGAGGAAAACAATTACATTTTGTTGAGAGATGCGACTGACGAGCTTTTCGCCAATCAAATGCGCTGGTCGTTAGATGAATTGGAGTCAAATATCCAAAGAATAAATGATATTTTGCGCACGGAAAGAGCGCATCGCGTAAAACCAGGCGTGGACGATAAGTGCCTGACTTCTTGGAACGCATTGATGTTGAAAGGTTGTGTAGATGCCTATTTTGCATTTAATGACGATTATTTTCTGCATTTGGCGCTTAAAAACGCACGATGGATCAAACAATTTCAATGCGGAGAAAATGGAAAATTACGTAGAAATTACAAAAACGGAAAATCAAATATCGACGGATTTTTAGAAGATTATGCCAATTCGATTTCCGCTTTTATTCGATTGTATGAAGCAACATTTGATGAAACTTGGATTGAAATAGCTGCTGAATGGCTCGTGTTTACGCAAACACATTTTCAAGATGAAACAAGCAAAATGTTCTATTTCACGAGCAATGAAACAGAATTGATTGCCCGGAAAATGGAATTAAATGACAATGTCATGCCAGCAAGCAACAGCGTGATGGCTTCGAATTTATTTTTACTCGGAAAATATTTGGAAGTTCCAAGTTACATTCAGGATGCGGAACAAATGATTGCCAATATTTATGATGGTATGGAACATTATGGCTCAGGCTATTCCAATTGGTCGAATGCATTGTTGAATTTTGTGCAACCATTCGGTGAAATTTGTATTTCAGGTCCTGATGAAGCGAAAATTAGGGCAAAAATTGCTGAAGTATATTTGCCAAATGTGATTTTATTCGGCGGTCAAATAGGCACATTGCCGATTCAAAAAAACAGAATTTCTAATACAGAAAATCAAATTTTTGTCTGCCACAGTAAAACTTGCTTTCCGCCTGTTTCGGATGCTAATTCAGCAATTGAAATTGTAAATAATCTAAATAACTAATACTGTAAAGTATTTGAGGTTAAATGATTCAAGATAAATTTAACAGAAATCTAAATTGTTTATTTATCTTCGAATCGAATATTCAAATTAGTCAACTTATTCAATGAAAAAAAGCATCATTTTTATTCTCCTAATTTTGGTCGGATTTTCTGTTCAATCGCAAATTTTGGTTACGGGAATCGTCAAAGACAATAAGGGAAAACCAATCAAATTAGCTTCTATTACTTTGATTGATACTTATGATGGAGCAACCTCTGATTCTTTGGGTAAATTTTCCTTCAAAACCTATGATAAAGGCGAATATGCCATTTCTGCTTCATTGATTGGCTATCGCACGCAAACAATTAAAATTCTGCTTGAAAAAGATACCGCTATTGCCAATTTTATTCTCAAAGACGACATCACGGAATTGGACGCTGTGACAATCACTGCGGGTTCTTTTGAAGCGAATGACAAGAAAAGAGCAACGGTTTTGAATCCTTTAGATATTGTAACAACTGCTGGTGCAGGCGCAGATATTTCTTCTGCATTGCAAACGCTGCCGGGTGCGCAACGTGTTGGCGAACAAGAAGGATTGTTCATTCGCGGTGGTTCTGCAGAAGAAAGTAAAATCATCATTGATGGCGCTGTTGTAAATAATTTCTTTTTCAGTTCTGTGCCTGGCATTCAACAAAGAGGAAGATTTTCTCCATTTTTGTTCAGCAGTACCGCTTTCAGTACAGGAGGTTACAGCGCACTTTACGGTCAAGCTTTGAGTGCAGTTTTGAACCTGGAAAGTATAGATATTCCTGACGCTTCAGAAGTTCAATTTGGGATTTCTCCAATTTTTACAACAGCAGGTTTTCAGCGAGTTTCTAAATCTAAAAAAGCCAGTTTTGGAATGAGTTATTCCTATACCAATTTGGCTTTATATATGAAACTGATTCCTCAGGGACCAGATTTTTTTAGACCGCCAACTTCGCACAATTTGGATGCCAATTTCAGAATGAAAACCTTTAAAAATGGAATGGTAAAAGTCTACGGTTACTTAAACACTTCTAGACTTGGATTGAAAAATAATTCGTTCGATAGCATCGGACTTTACAATCAATTTAAACTTAACAATGTGAATTGCTTTTTCAATGTAAGTTGGAAACAACCACTAGGAAAAGGTTGGAAATTGTTTGCAGTTACAAGTTATAGTAACAATGTCGATAATATCAGCGGAGAAGTACAAGACAAAGATTACAACCGAATTCCGGTTACGGGCATTGCAGCTTTAGACAATGGCAGTTTTGACATTGATGCCTACAAAACCATGTTGCAATTTAGAACTGTCGTTGAGAAAAAAATCAAAGGATTGAATGCGATTCGTTTTGGAGGCGAAACTTGGCGAAATGAAGACAGAAGTAATTTCTCGTTTTATTATGCTGATTTCAAAACTTTTGTACCAGAAACCTATTCTGCGGGATTTGTGGAATCAGACATTTTCATCAGTAAAAAATTGGCTTTCAGACCTGGACTTCGTTACGAATATTCAGCGTTAACTCAAAAAGCAAACATCGCACCACGAGGAAGCATTTCTTATTTGCTCGCGAAACCAACGCAAATTAGTTTTGATTATGGTATTTTTTATCAAACGCCAGATCGAAAGTACTTGACACAACAAAGTAATTTTGATTTCACAAGAGCAGATCATTACATCTTGACTTTCCAACATTTTACCAAAGATTACACTTTCAGAGCCCAAGTTTTTGACAAAGAATACAGAAATTTGCTGAAAACCGATTCAACCAATCAATTTGCTGTAAACACAGACGGTTATGGTTATGCACGGGGAATTGAAATCTTTTGGAGAGACAAAAAAACCATCAAAGGTTTGGATTATTGGATCAGCTATTCGTACTTGGACACGAAAAGAGATTATTTGAATTTCCCAATTTATGCGCAACCCAATTTTGCTGCCAATCACACTGGAAGTATCGTGATTAAAAAATTCTGGTCGAAGAAAATGTTTGGAATCAATTGGAGTTACAATTGGGCAACAGGACGGCCTTATTATAACCCAAATAAGCCTTCGGAACAATATTTGAGTGACAGAACGAAATTTTATAGTACAAACAATTTCAGTTTCAACTGGATTACGAAAGTGATGAAAAGCAATGCAGTTTTTGTGGTGGGCGTAAACAACGTTTTCAACCAAAAACAAGTCTTTGGATATACATACAGTTCAAGAATCAAAGACGACGCAGGATTATTTTTAAAACAAGCTGTTGGACCACCAGCATCCATGGGCTTTTTCGTAGGTTTGTTCATGAGCTGGGGTGTCGATAGAACGCAACAATCTATCAATAATAATTTATAAATTAGAAAGAATGAAAAAAGGATTAATTTTAATGTTTGTGTTGATTACAGGAATGTTGTCCGCACAAGACATGAGCAAGTACGAAGCTGGAATGACCAAAGCTTTGGCAAAAATGAAAACAGATTCAACCATTGCGGATTACACAGCAACTTCTGCTTTGTTTGAGCGCATTGGAGATGCTGAAAAAGACAAATGGTTGCCGTATTACTATGCTGCATACACCAATTACATGACTGGTTGGATGGACGAAAAGGCAGACAAAGACAAAATCGCTGAGAAAAGCATCCAATTGATTGAAAAAGCAGAAGCTTTGGAACCAAAAAACGCTGAATTGTTCTGCATGAGAAATATGGTTGCTGTTCAACAAATGATGGTTGACCCAAATTCTCGTTGGATGAGTTACGGTCGAAAAGCATCAAAGGCTTTAGAACAAGCAAAAGATGTGGATCCAAACAATCCGCGAATTTACTATTTAGAGGCACAATCAACTTTCAATACGCCAGAAGCGTTTGGTGGTGGCAAAAAAGCGGCCAAACCAAAATTTGAAAAAGCAGTTGAAATGTATGGAACTTTCAAACTTCCTTCGCCTTTACATCCAGATTGGGGGAAAGAAGAAGCAACCAAAATGTTGGAAGAATGCAATAAATAAAATTAGCTGTTTTGAAATTGGAAGAAATCTGAAAGGATTCCTTTTTTATTCGTGGATTTTTTCCAATTTTTCAATAAAATGTGTGCTTCAAAAATTGAAAATGTTACCTTTGATTTTCAATAATCAAAAGCAGTGTATCATGTACGGGAAAATGAAAGATTTTTTGGCAAATGAATTAAAAACGATTGAAGAAGGAGGAATTTTCAAAAGAGAAAGAATCATTACATCACCTCAAGGTGCGAAAGTAACAGTTCAATCTGGAGATGAAGTAGTCATCATGTGTGCTAACAATTATCTCGGACTTTCTTCTCACCCGGAAGTAATTCAAGCAGCGAAAGATACTTTAGATTCTCACGGTTATGGAATGTCGTCTGTACGTTTCATTTGCGGAACCCAAGATATTCACAAAACATTAGAGCGAAAAATCGCTGAATTTTACGGAACAGAAGATACCATTTTGTATGCCGCTGCTTTTGATGCCAATGGAGGTGTTTTTGAACCACTTTTCACCGAAGAAGATGCGATTATTTCTGATGAATTAAACCACGCTTCGATTATTGATGGTGTTCGATTGTGTAAAGCACAACGTTATAGATACAAGCACTCAGACATGGCTGACTTGGAAGCGCAATTGATTGCAGCCCAAGCCCAAAGATTTAGAATCATTGTCACTGATGGTGTTTTCTCTATGGACGGTGACATTGCCAAAATGGATCAAATCAATGAATTGGCTAAAAAATACGATGCATTGATCATGACTGATGAATGTCACTCCGCTGGATTTATTGGAAAAACAGGTCGCGGTGTTCCTGAATATTGCGGTGTAAACGGAGAAATTGACATCATCACTGGTACACTTGGTAAAGCGCTTGGTGGTGCCATGGGCGGTTACACAACTGGAAGAAAAGAAATCATCGAATTGTTGCGTCAACGTTCTAGACCGTATTTATTTTCAAATTCACTTGCTCCAGCAATTGTGGGTGCATCGATCAAGGTTTTCGATATTTTGAGTTCAACTACTGAATTGAGAGATAAATTAGAAACCAACACAAAATACTTTAAAGAAAGAATCATCGCTGCTGGCTTTGACATCAAACCAGGAGATTCTCCCATTGTGCCAATCATGCTTTATGATGCAGCGCTTTCTCAACAATTTGCCGATAAATTATTACAAGAAGGCGTTTATGCAATCGGATTCTTTTATCCAGTAGTTGCCAAAGGTCAAGCGAGAATTAGAACGCAAATTTCTGCTGCACATTCTATTGCCGATTTAGATAAAGCAATTGCTGCTTTTATCAAGGTTGGGAAAGAATTAAACGTGATTAAATAATATTCGATGAATTCGTTCTCGCAAAAAGCATCTATTATTTTAATGACCCTCCTTTTTATGGTTGCTATTTTGCGTGTATCAACGTTTTCCAATTTCGAAGAAGATGAATTGGAAGAAACCTTAGAAGATTTAGCTGATATTGACGATGAGAAAACTTTTTACTTTTTTCAATGGTCATTTAATCAATTAGAAATGAAGTGTCAAAAGCAAGAAAAGATTGAATTTAAAAATGCTTTAAAAAGCAGATTAAAATACTTAAACCCATTATTAGACAAAATTCTGATGCCTCCTGAAATACTTGTATAATTTATTTTGCAAGTTTTTAATAGGTTTTCCCAATGGGAAAATATCAAAATTTTATAAAATGAAAAATTTTTTCAGCCAATGGCGAAATGATCTTCCTGCTAGTTTAGTGGTTTTTTTAGTTGCACTTCCTCTCTGTTTAGGAGTGGCATTGGCTTCAACAGGTGCAAAACCTATCTTATTTTCTGGTATCATCGCGGGCATGGTTGGTGGAGTCGTTGTCGGCTTTTTAAGTGGATCAAAATTAGGTGTTTCTGGTCCTGCAGCAGGTCTTATAACAATTGTTTTAGCGGCAATTACATCCTTAGGCAGTTTTGAGAACTTTCTTGTTGCTGTTATTCTAGCTGGAGTTATCCAATTAATTGCTGGGTTTATAGGCGCTGGAATCTTAGGAAACTTTTTCCCTTCCTCCGTAATCAAGGGTATGCTAGCAGCCATAGGACTCACTTTGATCTTAAAAGAAATTCCCCATTTGGTAGGATACGACAAAGACTTCATGGGAGATGAATCTTTTTTCCAATTTGATGGACACAATACCTTTTCAGATTTAATGTATGCCACCAATGCATTGAGTCCAGGTGCAATGATTATCGCTGCAATCTCAATCTTTATATTGATCTTTTTAGACAAACCATTTATGAAAAAATGGGCTGTTTTCAAAATTTTACCCGGCGCATTGTTTGTGGTTGTCATAGGAATAGTCTTCAATTTATTTTTCCACTATTTTCTTCCAAATTTTGAAATGAAAGGACAACATTTGGTGCAATTACCAGTCGCTAAATCACTAGAAGATTTCGGTTCTTTTTTCATTTTTCCAGATTTTATGGCCTTGAAAAATCCTAAAGTCTATGTTGTTGCCTTAACCATTGCATTGGTGGCAAGTTTGGAAACCTTGTTAAGCGTGGAAGCTACAGATAAACTCGATCCTGATAAAAATTTCACACCAACCAACAGAGAATTGCGTGCGCAAGGAATTGGGAACATTGTCAGCGGATTGTTGGGTGGACTGCCCATCACACAGGTTATTGTTCGAAGTTCAGCAAACATTAATGCTGGAGGAAAATCAAAACTATCAGCCATCTTACATGGATTTTTACTCTTAGTTTGTGCCCTTTTTATACCTCAAGTTTTAAACTTGATTCCTTTCGCTTCCTTGGCTGCCATTTTGTTGATGGTTGGTTATAAATTATCAAAAGTGTCACTTTATAAGAGTATGTATAAACTTGGATTTGAACAATTTATTCCTTTTGTTTCCACTATTTTAGCTGTCTTATTTACTGACTTATTGAAAGGAATTGCTATTGGGATGGCCATTTCAATTTTCTATATCTTGAGAAAAAACTTGCGCAACAATTTTCAAAAAAATATAACAAAAGAAGGAGGAAATGAACACATTGAAATCATTCTTTCAGAAGAGGTTACATTTTTGAACAAAGGAAGTATTTTGGAGTCCTTACAAAACGTGCCAGAAAATGCCACCTTGACCATCGATGGGTCAAAAAGCAAGGCAATCGATTATGATGTTCTTGAATTGATTCAAGAATTTAAAATTCATGGCGCAGTTGCAAAAAATATCGTTTTAAAAACAATCAATATACCAGAAGTAAAAATTACTAGTGGTCATTAAAAATAGTATTATGTTGACATTTTACAGCAAATTACTCGAAAACAATAAATTATGGGTTTCGAGAAAATTAAAGAAAGATCCTGAATTTTTTCAAAAACTGGCAGAAGGCCAAGCTCCTCCGGTACTATGGATTGGTTGTGCTGACAGTCGTGTACCTGCAAACGAAATCATTGGTGCGGAACCAGGTGAAGTTTTTGTCCACCGAAATATTGCCAACATGGTGTTGCATACAGACATGAGCATGTTAAGCGTTTTAGACTATGCAGTGAATGTGTTGAAGGTAAAACATGTAATTGTATGTGGGCACTATGGTTGCGGTGGGGTGAAAGCAGCTATGGGAAATCAACATATTGGATTAATTGACAACTGGATTAGACATATCAAGGATGTTTACAGATTTCATGCGAAGGAATTAAACGAAATCCAAGACGAAAAAGAAAGATTTGACAGATTCGTCGAGTTAAATGTCTTTGAGCAAGTGCAAGATTTAGCCAAAACCTCCATCATTCAAGAAGCTTGGATGAAAGGGCAAGAAGTTGCCATTCACGGTTGGGTTTATGGAGTGAATAATGGTATTATAAAAGATTTGAAATTAACTATCTTAGATAATAATCAGCTTGCAGATGTTTATCAACTAGATTTTTAAGTGGATTCGATTTTAATCTATTCTTTTTAATTCGATTAGGTTAAAAAACCTTATTTTTTAAATGAAAATTCACAAATAATCCTAAAATATTTTTTAAAAACAATGTAAAATTTAGTATCTTGTCGACGATATGATAGTATTTAGCTTAGCATCTTGTGAAAGTTAGTAATCAATTTAATTAATAGGTAATTGAAGTTTTAAGAAGGTTTCAAGATATTTATGGAAAAGTTAGAAATCGAAATTTCACAAAAAGAGAAGGATAGATTAGTTGCGTTGCATGATTATGTTGCGCTTAATTCTCTTCCGGAAAGCGATTTTGATGAAATAACTAAACTGATTTCATTCATTTGTGAAGTGCCAATCGCTCTAATCACTTTTGTAGGCGAAAAATCCATCATTTTTAAATCTCACTTTGGCACCGATGCCACTGAATCTGCAAGAGAAGGCAGCTTTTGCTCCTATGCCTTAGAACAAGATGGTGTTTTTATTGTTCCTGACACTAAATTGGACGAAAGATTTGCGGACCATCAATTGGTTACAGGAGACTTTGACATTCAATTTTATGCTGGTGCTTCGCTAGTAAACAATGATGGTTTTGCACTTGGTACTTTATGTGTTTTAGATAATACGCCAAGAGAACTATCCGAAAAGCAAATTGAAGCTATCAAAATTCTTTCAAATCAAGTCATACAACTGATTGAAGTGCGCAAAAAAAACGCACAGTTAGAGGAAAGTAAATACGCTTATAAATCACTTTTTGATCAAAATGCAGACGCCGTGTTTTCCTTTGATATTCATGGTAGGTTTATTAATGCCAATTCTGCATTGACCAAAATGGTTGAAATTCACGAAAAAGATTTAAAAAGAACAACTTTTGCGCGATTCGTTGCACCGGAATATAGGGAAAAGGCATCCAATACATTCAAAAACGCAGCAAGTGGAATTCCTCAGCATTATTACGCGGAAATTATTTCTACGTCTGGAAAGCGTAAAATGGTCAGTATTACCAATATTCCAAACATTAATAATGGCGATATAATTGGTGTATTTGGAATCGCTAAAGACATCACGGAGAAACACCTTTTACAAGAAAATTTTTCAATGATTCTCAACAATACAAGGGAATCATTCATGATTATAGATAGGAAATTGAATATTGTTTTCTACAACGAATCTGCAAAAAATCACGTTGAAAAAGTATTGGATAGATCTATTCATAAAGGAATGAATGTTCTTGAAATATCTACTCCAGACAGAATTCCTCAACTGTTGGAATTATATAACCGCGTATTTGAAGGACAAGTTACCCAAACTGAGATTCCAATTGAATTTCAAGGCAGAGAAACAGTTTGGATATCTAATGTTTATAGTCCTGTGGTGAATGATAACGGTGAAATTTACAATGTCATCGTCACGACCTTAGACATCACTGAGAGAAAAAAATCTCAATTGAAACTGGAAAAAAGTGAATTTGGACTCAAGCAATCACAAGCCATTTCAAATATTGGAAGTTGGGAAATTGATTTTGTCCAATTAAAATCATCTTGGTCGGATGAAATGTATAGAATTCTGGGTTTAGAGGTTGGTGATATTGAACCAACATTGAGTAGTTTTCTTCAATCAATTCACCCGGAGGATGTTGAAAGGGTCACTTTGCGCCAGTACCAATACCATAATATTGAAAAGCCACATAAATCAACTCATCGAATAGTGAGACCAAATGGTGAAGTAAGAATGGTTTATTCTGAAAACAAGTTCATCGTTGAAAACAATAAAACAATCGGTTTATACGGAATTATCCGAGACATTACTGAAATCCAAGAGTCGGAAGAGCAATTAAAAAGTAGCGAGCAAAAAACGCACTTAATAATGAATGCTTCTTTGGATTCAATTATCTGGATTGAAAGTACAGGGAAAATAACCTTTTGGAATCCGCAAGCAGTTAAATCATTTGGGTGGACAGCAGAAGAAGCTATAGGTAAAAATTTAATAGAACTCATAGCTCCTAAGAGCGATCATAATTTATATTTCAAATCTATCCAAAATTACCTTGATAAAGGTGATGAATCTGTGTTGAATGTGATGGTTGAAAAAAGAGCGATTACAAAAGACAACAGAGAGTTTCCGGTAGAATTGACTGTGATTCCAATCAAACAACAGAATGAAGTTACTTTCTCCGTTTTCATGCGAGATATTTCTGAAAGAAAACGTTTTAGTACTGAATTAAAATTGTCAGAAAAGAGATACCGTAATTTGTTCTATTTGAGCCCATTGCCAATGTGGGTTTATGATTTGACAACCTTAGAGTTTTTAGATGTAAATGATGCTGCAGTTCGCCATTATGGATATTCGCGTGAAGAATTTATGACTATGACTTTGGATGAAATCAGACCTGATGATGATCTTGGAACATTTGAACGTGCTTTGAATTATGTAAAAAAATCAGTTGTTTTTCATAGAGGAGATTTTCGTCATAAAAAGAAAAATGGTCAAATCATAGATGTAGATATACAGAGTAATATGATTGATTATGCAGGTAGAGACGCAAGGCTTATTTTAGCAATTGACATTACCCGTGAGCGCGAAAATGAACGTGAGTTGAAAAAATTGACTCACAGCTTGGAACAAAATGTGAAGGATCGAACTTTAGAATTGAATCAGGCAAATCAATTGCTTTCATATCAACATCAGCAAACACGCGATAGTATTACGTATGCCCAAAACATTCAGTCATCAATTTTACATAGTGAAGCAGATATATCATCGCTTTTCAGAGATTCATTTGTACTTTTAAAGCCAAAAGACAAGGTTACTGGAGATTTCTTCTGGTGCCATGAAACAGAAGATGACTATTTCCTTGCAGTCTTAGATTGCACCGGTCATGGTGTGCCAGGCGCGATGATTTCAATGGTTGGCTTCCAATTGTTGAATCAAATCGTAATTATCCATGGTGAAATTTCACCAGCTGAAGTGTTAAAACAATTAGATACTGAAGTTGTCAATCTTTTCCATCAAAATCATGAAGAATCAAATCTAGATGGAATGGACATGATATTCTGCCGCATTAGCAAACACAAGCGAGAAATTTATTATGCGGGCGCGCAAAGACCATTGTTCTACTTCTCGGATGATGTTTTACATGAATTAAAAGGCAACAAATCAGCTATTGGTGGACGAACGAGTCATTACTCAGATAAAAGATTTGAGGAAGCTAAATTAGAATACAAGGAAGGCGATGCAATATTTTTGACTTCTGATGGATATTACTCTCAATTTGGTGGTCCCAAAAACAAAATCATGCTTAAAAAACGCATGGTTGACGAATTTGAAAAAGTAGCCCACCTACCCTCTATTGCTCAATATCATCACCTAAAAAATTATCTGGAAACATGGCAAGGAGATGAAGAACAAGTAGATGATATATTGGTCGTTGGTGTGAAATTAAGATGATAATCTAAAAACCTGAGTTCGATTATTAAAACAAAGTCAAAATTAATTTAACGACTTGGTTCTAAAACTTTACTAACTTCGCCCTGATGCGAATCGCCATAAATACTCGGTTTTTACTTTCTCACAAAATGGAAGGTTTTGGTTGGTACACTTTTGAGACCACCAAACGCTTGGTTGAAAATCATCCTGAACATACGTTTATTCTTTTTTTCGACCGACCATTTGAAGAACGATTTGTCTTTGGTCCAAATGTAATTCCCGTCGTGCTCAATCCGCCGGCTAGACATCCGATTTTATTTATCATTTGGTTTGAATGGGCTGTTTTTCGTGCCTTGAAAAAATACAAAGCAGATGTTTTTTTCTCGCCAGACGGATATTTAAGTTTGCGTTCAAAAATCCCTCAAATTCCAGTCATTCACGATCTCAATTTTGAGCATTATCCTGAAGATATTCCATGGACAGCACGAAAATATTTGCGTTTTTTCTTTCCGAAATTTGCCAAAAAAGCTACGAAAATTCTCACTGTTTCACATTATTCGAAAAAGGACATTGTTGAACAATACAACATCGGCCCAGAAAAAATCAATGTCGGTTGGAATGGCGTTTCTGAGGTTTTCAAAACAATTGATGCTGTCGAAAAACAAGAAATTCAACAAGAATTAGCACAAGGAAATCCCTATTTTTCGTTTGTTGGTGCATTGCATCCAAGAAAAAATGTAGGTCGCTTGTTGCAAGCATTTGAATCATATGTAAAACAAGGTGGAAAAAATGATTTGGTTATCGTGGGTGAAAATTTGTGGAAATCCAACAACAATTACACCGATAAAATCAGCGAACAAACAAAATCAAAAATCCATTTTACGGGACATTTGAAAATTGAAAAACTCGCCAAAACAGTTGCTGCCTCATCTGGATTTGTATTCGTTCCTTACTTTGAAGGATTCGGAATTCCACTGGTCGAAGCTATGCGTTGTGGCGTACCAATCATTTCAGGGAATTTAACTTCCTTGCCTGAAGTGGTGGAAGACGCAGCTTTGTTGGTTGATCCATTTGATGTGGAAGCTATTTCAAAAGCACTTTTGACTTTCGATCAAGATGAAAAACTGACTGCTGAATTTGCTCAAAAAGGACTCGAAAGGGCACAACTATTTGATTGGAACAATACCGAAAAAGTGATTTGGAATACGATTCTAGAAGTACTCAATCAATCCAAATAATTTACTTCAACGCATTGATGTTGAATCCCAATCCTGCTGAAAAACGAAATTCAGTTAGACTTTTTTGAACATCGTATTTGTGACCGCCGATAACCAATTTAGATTGCACAAAAAAGTGGAAAAATCGACTGACGTAAAAGGTATAACCAATCGTTGGTGCCACCACAGGATTGACTCCTAAATGAGATTTGATCAACCCATTTTCTTGTTCATTCAATTTGGTAAATGAAACGCCAGGCTGCAATGCTAAAAGCAAATCATTGCCTCCTTTGGTGAAATGATAACCCAACCCGAAAAATATGTTGTGGTTGGCATCAAACGTTTTTTTGTCGTCCAAAGAACCCAAATGGTAAAATCCTTCGCCGATAAATGACACTTTGGGCTGTAAAAAAACCTCCAAACTTCCGTGCGCATAAAACTGCCCTGTACGGTCTTGAAACATGTAACTTGGCGCCAATGTTAATTGTCCACTGGCTAAACCACTTCGAATGATTGGTTTTTCTTGTGCATTCAAACAAATTGGAAACACAAGCAATAAAATCCAGTAGATTATTTTTTTCTGTTCCATAGTTTGAAAATTTTGTAGTTTAAACTCAAAGTAGTCAACAAATGCCCTTCTAAATGAGAACTTTTTTGTTCTGAAATGGTCACGATATTTCCATCAATTTCTGCTTCAATTTCTTTTGTCAAGTGAATCATGTATTGGCAAGTCAACGAAACATCAAATCTTTCCGTCAAGTTAAAATGTGTTCCAATTCCTGCTTGAGCAGCAGAACCCCAGCGATCTTTGGTGTTTGAAGGATCTAAAATCGCTGTTTTACGATTGTAATCAAAACAATGTCCTGCCAAAATATACGGTTGAAAACGTTTCGGATAATGCATTTCTTTAAATGGATAAAACAAAACGGACCAACCGATGTGGTAATAATCACTTCTCACTTTGTCGTTTACGTTGATGGTGATATAATCCGCAAACCAATCCGTATTTACGCGATTATTGATTTGAATTCTGAATTGCCCACCGGTACCCAAACCGCTTCCATCATGGTCAAAAGCACTCAATGTCGTGCGCGCTCCCAGCGAAAACCAACGAGGCAATTTTTCTTGTCCAAAACCGATCGTTTGGGTGAAAATGATGAAACTTAACAAACAAAATTTCATCCAAAAAGCGTTTAAACCTAACATTGACTTGAGTGTTTAATGAATAGTTTGTGGAGTGTTTAACCCAAATTGATTGGCGTTAAAAGTAATGAAAAAACGTTTGAAATTCTGAAACATGAACTAAATAGAAAGATTCTGAAAATTAAATTATTTCATGTATTTTCTTTCGATTTAATAATTGAAGAAACTCAAAATTGTTACACTAACAGAAACATTGCTTATCTTTAACGCTATGGAATTAGATACAATTGTTGAGTTTAAATCATCGCCTCGAATCATTGAGAAACTGAGCGAACACGGAATTGCCAAAGAATTTAAGGCTGGAGATGTAATTTTGAACGAAAATGCCTACATCAATGCCATTCCGATTGTGACCAAAGGAAGCATTCGCGTAATCAGAACGGAACCTGACGGCAGAGAAATTTTATTGTATTACATCGTTGCAGGAGAAAGTTGCATCATGTCATTTTTAGGTGGAATGCATCAAGACACGAGCAAAATCAAAGCAGTTGCAGAAGAAGATTCAGAAATTCTATTTATTCCGATTGAAAAAGTGAGTTCGATGATTCGTGAATTTCCTGAATGGTTGGATTATATTTTCAGATTGTACCACAAACGTTTCGAAGAATTATTGGAAGTCGTAAATGCCATTGCTTTCAAAAAAATGGACGAACGATTGCTGGACTTTTTGAATAAAAAATGCAAATTGACAAATAGCAATACCTTGCACGTAACCCACGAACAAATCGCCAACGAATTAGGCACAGTGCGCGTAGTGATAACTCGACTGTTAAAACAATTAGTCGATGAAGGCGTGATTACCCAGGAGCGAAATAAAATTACGATGTTGTAAATAAAAATCATTTTTTTTCGCGAGTGTGACAATAGTCACATACTTTCACTTGAAAATGTCTGAACTTTGTATCATACATTCAAACAATCAAGTTATGAAAGCAAATATGGGAAATGTCGATCGAGTGCTCAGAGCAATCATCGCAGCAGTAATCGCAATATTATTCTTTACCAAAGTAATTTCTGGAACATTGGGAATTGTTTTGTTAGTGCTTGGTGGCGTTTTCTTATTGACAAGCTTCATCAGTTTTTGTCCTTTGTATCTTCCTTTTGGAATTTCAACACGCAAAAAAAAGTAAATGAATTTTATCCTCAAATATAAACTTGTTTTCATTGGTGCTGCCGTTGGCGCATTGGGTGGTTTTATGTACTACTACTATGTAGGATGCGCGAGCGGAACTTGTGCAATCACTTCAAAACCATTAAACAGTACATTGTACGGCGCTTTTATGGGCGGATTATTATTCAGCAATTTTATCAAAAAATCATAAACACAAATACACACACATCATGAACATCGAAAACATCATCAAAGAAAAAAAAGGAACCATCGTCGATGTACGTTCAATTGAAGAATACAGAGGCGGACACGTTGCTGGTTCAATCAACATTCCTTTGCAAGAAGTAGGCGCAAGATTAGAAGAATTCCAAGCGATGGAAGCTCCATTAATCCTTTGCTGTGCATCTGGAAACAGAAGCGGAATGGCAACACAAATGTTATCACAACAAGGATTAGAGTGCTACAATGGCGGTTCTTGGTTGGAAGTGAATTATTTTCAATCTCAAGCAATCTAAGTTATGTTAACAGCAATCAAAAATCTATTAGGATTTGGTCCGAAAGTAGATTACGCAGCTTTAATGAAACAAGGTGCAGTAATTGTGGATGTAAGATCGAAAGCAGAATATGCAGGTGGACACATCCGAAATTCAATCAACATTCCTGTGGATGCATTGGGAAGTAATTTGTCGAAATTGGCAAACAAAAACCAACCAATCATCACTTGTTGCGCCTCTGGAATGAGAAGCGCAAGTGCGAAAGGAATTTTAAAATCAAAAGGTTACGCTGTTGTTCACAACGGTGGAAGCTGGATGAGTTTACAAAACAAAATCTCATGATAAAAGAACTTTTGAGGAATTGGCATTGGATGCGATTTATTCGCTTAGCGCTCGGAATTTACATTGCGATTGAAGCAATTCAACACTGGGACGCATTCACTGGATTTATTGCACTCTTTTTTCTCTATCAAGCATTTGCCAATGTTGGTTGTAGCACCGGTGGCAGTTGTAGTACAGGAAATTGTTCAGTTCCTCAAAATCGTTCTAACGAATCAAGCAACGAAGTCATTTTCGAAGAAGTAAAATAAAATACAATGGACGCGCACGAATACAATGTTGATTTAAATTGGATATCAGATCGCAAAGGTGAAATTGCTTCACCAGAATTAAACTCAAAAATCGAAGTTGCAACTCCTCCTCAATTTCCTAAAGGAATCGAAGGTATTTGGTCTCCAGAACACCTTTTCACAGCGGCGGTAAACAGTTGCTTTATGACTACTTTTTTGTCAATCGCTGAAAATTCAAGATTAGAATTCAAATCGTTCATTTGCAATGCGAAAGGAAAATTAGAACAAGTGGAAGGAAAATTTTTGATGACAGAAGTTTTACTCGAACCAACATTGATTTTGGTGAACGAAAAAGACGTTGAAAAAGCAGAAAGAATTTTGCAAAAATCTGAAGCTGCTTGTTTGATTTCAAATTCCATCAAATCTTCCGTAACTTTGAAAAATAAGATTCAATTTTAAACCAATTTACCATGATTAAAGATATTGTATATTCTGTCGTAAGAAACAAATGTGCGAAATGTCACCAAGGTGATGTTTTTATCTACAAAAATCCCTACAACTTAAAAAAGTTTGACAAAATGCACGAACATTGTAGCGTTTGCGATGCAAAATACGAGAAAGAACCTGGGTTTTTCTTCGGTGCGATGTATGTAAGTTATGCACTGATGTCAGCACTTTTCATCTCTTCTTTTGTGATTGATAATCTTTGGATTCATTCTGAAACTTGGCAATACATGACTTTTTTGGTCACCGCAATGATTGTTTCTGTTCCACTTACTTACCGCTGGTCACGTTTAATTTGGATCAACTTTTTTACTAAATTTGACAAAGAAGCGCTTTTACAAGAAGCCAAAAATTAATTCAATTCTACGAGTCAACATTTTAACATTCAAATAGATATTTCATGAAAAATCTTTTCCCTTTTTTGTTTGTAACCGCATTGCTTTTTGCAGCTTGCTCTAACGGACAATCACAAAATACCAAAACTGTTTTAGCAGCCACTGAATTTGCAGCAAAAATCAAAGAACTTCCAAGCGCGCCAATCATTGATGTGCGTTCTCCCGAAGAATTTGCCAATGGACACGTTCAAAACGCTAGAAATATCAATTGGAATGGAAGTGATTTTGACGCGCAAATTTCGAAATTTGACAAGTCGCAACCAATTTTGGTTTATTGCTTAAGCGGCGGAAGAAGTGGTTCGGCTGCAAGTCAAATGCGCTCTCAAGGTTTCAAAGAAGTCTATGAAATGGAAGGTGGAATGATGCAATGGCGCAGCGCTAGATTACCAGAAACGACAGACAATAAAATTGTTTCATCAGGAATGAGCAAAGCAGATTTCGACAAATTGTTGCAAACAGACAAAATTGTATTGATCGATTTTTACGCTGAATGGTGCGCACCTTGTAAAAAAATGAAACCTTCACTGGATGAAATCTCCAAAGAAATGGCTGATCAAGTGGTAATTGTTCGCATCGATGCAGACGCCAATCCAGCATTGTGCGCAGCAATGAAAATCGAAGCTTTGCCAGTAATTCAATTGTACAAAAATCAAAAATTAGCTTGGAATAACCTTGGTTTTACTGAGAAAGCGACGATGGTTTCTGAAATTGAAAAGTTGAAATAAAAAATCTTCAAAATTAAAATAATTTAAAAAGGGTCTCGCCAAATTGACGGGACCCTTTTTTTAACACTAATTTTACTACTGATGCTAAGAAAACCTTGCCATTGAATTTGATAACTACTAAAATCCAATCTTCAAGGTCAGCAATTTTTGACTTACTGCGTCAATATTTTGTAAAGTTCATCCTTCAAATGAACGCGTTTCATACGATAATCATTCAAAACCTCATCTGAGGCAACTTCTGCACCAGTTTCAATTCTGTGCGTAGCGTGGTTCACCTCATCGTATTGTTCAAACAATTTTCTGAAATGATTGTCAGAAATTTTCAAATCATGTATTTTTTGTTCCAATTCAGGAAACTCGTGGCGAAGATCGTGTTTTTCCATTTTTATTATGTCTTGATTTGAAACAAAATTACGTCTTCTTTCATGTGCTAAACATGATTAAAATCAGACAGAAGCATGACTTTTGAGCGAAGTAGGCAAAGTTACTTAGCTTTTAGATTTATTAATTTTTAGGCAAAAACAACATTTACTGTAGTTAGAAGTTTAAACTGAAATTAAGGTGTCGACAAAAGTCAATTATTTTCTGGCATATACTTTGATTTACAGTTTTTATCTAAAATCTATGATTATGAAAAATTGGTTTTTTGTTTTGAGTTTGGTTGCTGTTCTTTTCGGAATGACGAGTAGCACTTCAGTTGTTACTTATCCAACAGTTACAAACAAAGCATTTCAAGCAGGAGAAAAATTGAGGTATCGAATTACTTATGGTTTTGTGGATGCTGGAGAAGCGGTACTGGAAGTTAAAAAAACGACCAAAAAAGCAGGAGAACGAGAATTGTTGCACATGAAGGGAACAGGAAAAACACTTGGAGGATTCAATACTTTTTTCAAAGTGAACGATGTGTATGAGAGCTATATAGACAAAAAAGGTGTTTTCCCTTGGCAATTTGTACGCAGAGTCGATGAGGGAGGACATAAAGTAAATCAGGATTATACCTTCAAACACGACAAATTGAAAGTCAATAACGGAAATGGCAAAGAATTCGCGATTCCTTTGGCAATTCAGGACATGGTTTCTTCCTTCTATTATGCGAGAACCTTGGATTTCAAAAAAATGAAGGTTGGTGATGTAGTAGAGTTTAAATGCTTCATGGACGATGAAATTTGGCCTTTGAAAATCAAATTTGTCGGAGATGAGGTGATTCATATTCGCAAAGGAAAATTCAATTGTAAGAAATTTGTTCCTGTGGTTCAAAAAGGTAGGTATTTTAAAAGCGAAAACGATGTCAATTTTTGGGTTACCAACGATGAAAATCGAATTCCTATTTTTATTCGTGCAAAAATTCCTGTAGGTGTTGTAAAGTTACATTTGGTGGAATGGGAAGGATTAAAACATGAAATAAACAAAGTAAAATAAGTTCAATTTTTAACAATATAAAAGAATGGCGTTTAATTAAATGTCATTTTTTTGTTTTAAACAATTGATAATCATTGGTGTTTGAGGGGTGTTAAATTCTGAACAAGAATTATTTATTTTCATGTTGTTGTAAAGTTTATATTTGTTATTGTCAAACATTAACAATGGAAATAACACCCGAACTAAAAGAACGACTTGAAAAGTTGCAGGAGAAATATGCCTTAATTGGGCAAGATTTGAATGCATATTTAGATGGTTTATTGTATGCAGATTCAGTTAAATACTGGGAATACATACAATTAGATAGCTTGCTTGGATTACAAAATCCACGTACCAGTTTCCCTGATGAGAAAATTTTTATCATGTATCACCAAATTACAGAATTGTATTTCAATTTGGCGTTGCATGAATTTGAACAAATAGGAAATCATCAAGCTTTAACAGGAAAATTCTTCTTGGAAAGGGTTACTAGAATCAATCGTTATTTTGAGGCGCTAACTGCCAGTTTTCAAATCATGATTGACGGTATGGAAAAAGAACAATTTCTGAAATTCAGAATGTCTTTGCTTCCTGCAAGTGGTTTTCAATCTGCGCAATACAGAAAAATTGAAATGTATTCAACCGAATTTATCAATTTGGTTCACAAAGATAAACGTGCCTCTTTTAACAGTAATGATGATATTGAAGCGATGTTTGAGCACATTTATTGGAAAGAAGGCGCAACTGAAGTCACAACTGGAACAAAAACTTTGACATTAATTGAATTTGAAGCAAAGTACAAAGACGAATTCATTGCCCTTGCAAAAGCAAATAGAACAACGAATCTTTGGCAAGCATATTTAAGATTGACTGATGAGGAGCAAAAAAATCCTGCAATCATTCAAGCGTTGAAGCAAAATGACACCAATGTGAATATCAATTGGCCTTTGGCACACTATAAATCAGCCGTTCGATACTTGCAGATGAAATCTTCAGATGTAGCTGCAACAGGTGGTACAAATTGGCAACAATATTTACCTCCAAGATTCCAAAAACGCATTTTTTATCCTACTATCTGGTCAAATGAAGAAATCGAACTTTGGGGAAAATCATGGGTAGATGGTGTTTTAGCAGATCCAAAATTGCAGTAATTATTAAAGCACTTAAAATCAAGGTCTAAATATAAACTGACCAAAATCATATTTATACTATCACAAATGCAAAGCCACTGAAATCGGACGATTCTAGTGGCTTTTTGGTTTATTCAACTTTGTGAAAAACTTCATCTATCCATTAAACCAAAAACATTAACATCAAAAAAGTGATATTATAATTCGAGTTTATTATTTTTGAAGTAAATGAGAAAGTTAATTGCCATATTATTCATTGCAAGTTTTTGCCAATCTATTGCTCAAAATAATTACCGATTTAGAAATTATACGATCAATGATGGTTTATCACAAAGTGCTGTAACCACTGTTATTCAAGACAATGTTGGAACACTTTGGATTGGAACGCAAGATGGCTTGAATCGTTTTGATGGTCAAAATTTTGAAAATTTCACTTCAGATAAGATTGAGGGGCTTGAAAATGATTACATCCATTCTTCCATTATAGCAAAAGATGGAAAATTATGGTTTGGTACTGCCAATGGTTTAACGTGTTATAACCCACTTTTGGAGGTTTTTAAAACGTTCCAATTGAAGGGAAACATCGCGTTACAAATAGAAAGCTTAGTTGAAGACAATCAAGGAAATATTTGGTTTGGAAGTGCATCAAGTGGATTGTATTTGCTCAACAAAAAAACACAAAAAATTGAGCACATAAAATCAAATTTACCTTCCAATAAAATAAAATTTGTTGCTCAAAAAGATTTAAATCACATTTTTGTAAGTACTGAAGATCAAGGTCTTTTTACGCTAAATATCAAAACGAAACAAGCGACTCCAATTTATATTTTTGGAAAAAAAGGAAGTTTTGTTCGGGTAAATACCATCCGTGCCATGGACAATTATTCTTGGATGATTGGCACAAACCAAGGTCTTTATCAATTGAAAAATCATTCGACCAATGCGACAGCTTTTCTTCCTGTTTTAGATAAATCATTTGGCCTGTTAAATGTTTCAGACATTGAAATTGAAACAGACAATCATTTTTTCGTAGCTTCTCAATCTCAGGGGCTTTTTTCGATTGATTTAAACTCAGAAAAACCAGTCATTTCACAAGCAACCAATGACATTTTTCAAAAAAACAGTTTGCTTGACAATGATTTAAATGTGCTTTTTAAAGACAAAAAAGGAACATTTTGGTTGGGAACAAATCGTGGTTTAGGAAGTTTTGATCCAATAAATGCGGGCTTTTTAAGTATCGGCGCAAGCGGAGATTTAACCAAAGGAATTCCTTCGCCAAGTGTTTGGTGTTTTGGGGAAGATCAAAAGACAAAATTTCTCTTCGTTGGGACCGATAACGCTATTTCGAGACTAAATATTTCTACGGGCAAATTTGACCAATATTTTAAACAAAAACAGTTTAACTCACAAGGGAATCTTGGAGAAACATCAATCTTAAGTATCCATGTTCTTGCTGAAAATAATCTACTTGTTGGTGCAACTGACGGACTTTTTTCGCTCAAGATATTCGGTAATAACTTTAAGTATGAAAAAATCAAATTCGATAAAATAACGAATCCTTCCAATTTTGAAAGAGTCTATAATATCGTGCATTGGAAAAACAATCTCTACTTTTTGGCAACGAAAGGTGGCGTACTTTTATATGATAGAAGTACAAATCATTTTACCGTTTTCGAACACAATCCAAAAAAGAAAAAAGAAACGATTGCCCCAGGAGTTTGTCGATTGATATACAAAGATTTAAATGGGAATATTTGGTTCACAACAAGTGTTGGTGGGCTGAATGAGTTGAAAATAAAAGGCAATAAATTGTCAATTGTTCCTTCCAAACTAAATGGCATCATCTCTGGTCTTTCCAAAGATTACATCACTCATATCAATCAATGTTCGAAAAATATATTTTGGCTTGGTACAATGGGTTCAGGCATCATTCGATTGGACATCAAAAATCAAAAAGGAAAGATCTTTAGCAAGAAAAATGGATTGCCCAACAATGTAATCTATGGAATTTTAAATGATAAACAAGGAAACCTTTGGTTGAGTACAAATAAGGGAATTTCTAAATTCAATATTTTCAATTATGAATCGACAAATTTCACTGAAGTTGACGGATTATTAAGCAATGAATTTAACCAAGGAGCTTTTCTTAGTTCGAAATCTGGTCTATTGTATTTTGGAGGAATTTCTGGTTTCAATTACTTCGATCCAAATACACTCAATAATGTCACTCGGAAAATGGAGGTGAGTTTCACTAAAATTAAATTAGATGCAAACTGGCTTAAACCGAATGACGACACAAAAATCTTAACTACAACAATTTCAAACACTTCACACATTGATTTATCGTATAAACAGCGCAGTTTTACGCTTAAAATCATGGCTGTGGATTTAAGTAATCCAGAATTAGTATCCTATAAATACTTACTTGAAGGTTCAGATGAAGGTGAAATATTGATGGGAAATTTTAATCAAATTCACTTTAATTCCCTCCAACCTGGCGCATATGTTTTAAAAGTATATGCGCGACTTGGCAACGGTGAATGGAGCGAAAATCCAGCAACCTTAGAAATAGTAATTGCAACCCCATTCTGGCAAACCGCTTGGTTTTGGATTTTAATGATTTTAATTATCGGTATTGCGATTTTTGTTTTGATCAGAAAAAAAATTGACAACGAAAGAAGAGAACAAGTTCGATTAGAAATGAAAATTGCTGAAAGAACAAAAGAGATTAGATTGCAAAATGTCAAAATTGAAAAGCAAAAAAGAACCATTGAAGAGAAAAAAGACAAACTAGAGGAACAAAAACAATTGTTAGAAATTGAAAAAGAAAAGACCGAAAAACTACTTAAGAATATTATTCCTGAATCAACTTACGAAGAGTTAAAATTAAAAGGAAAAGCTCAAGCGCGGGCTTTCAAATCGGTTTCTGTGATGTTTACTGATTTTGTGGGCTTTACAAAAATTACTGAAAAAATCAGACCTACAGAACTAGTAAATCAATTGGATATCTATTTCAGAAAATTTGATGATATCATCGTCAAAAACAATTTGGAAAAAATCAAAACTATTGGTGACGCCTACATGTGTGCGGGTGGTGTACCTGTGCGTAATATTACCAATCCAATTGATGCTTGTGTCGCTGCATTGCAAATTCAAGATTATGTTAAAACGCTTCGACTTGAAGCAGAAAAAAACAACCAAGTTATTTGGGATTTGCGATTAGGAATCAATACCGGCGAAGTAACAGCTGGAGTTATTGGTTCAGAAAAATTACAATACGACATTTGGGGTTCAACGGTCAATCAAGCACAAAGAATGGAAATGTTGGGCGATCCTGGGAAAGTAAACATTTCAGGAAATACTTTCAAACACATCGAACCATATTTTGTTTGCGTTTTCAGAGGAAAAGCCATGTCAAAAAGCAAAGGCTACGTGGAAATGTACTCCGTTGAGGGAATCAAACCTGAATTATCGATAGACGGCAAAGGATTGGTGCCAAACGAAAAGTTCAAACAAATCATGAACTTACACTTTTACAGCAGCATCAATTACTACAAAGCAGAAAAACACATCATGAAAATTTTGGAAAAGAAACTTTCTCCAAAATTGCATTATCACTGTGTTGAACATACCAAAGACGTTTGTCAGGCAATTGAAAGATTGGCACTTTCTGAAGGAATTACCGATGAGGGCTTGTTTTTACTGAAATCTGCAGCAACCTATCACGACGCTGGATTTGTCGAAAGTTATGAGAAAAATGAACCTGTAGGCGCGCGCATGGCTGAAGAAATTTTGCCGAACTTCGGATATTCTGAAAGTCACATTGAGCAAATCAAAGAATTAATTTATGTTACGCAAATCCCGCACAATCCACAAAATCATTTGGAAGAAATCATTTGCGATGCGGATTTAGATTACTTGGGACGAGCTGATTTCCATCACATTGCCGACAAATTGCGAAGAGAACTTCGTGAACATGGTAAAATCGATAGCGATAGAAAATGGGACGAAATTCAGGTCGGTTTTTTAACAAACCACCGCTATTTCACAGAAACAGCGAAAGCAGCTAGAAACGAGAAAAAAGCGCAAAATCTGCAAGAAATTAAGGATCGATTGGCTAGAAATGAATATGTTGATTGATTCAGCGATTATTTATTTTTTAAGTAAATATTTCAAAAGTTGACTTGGATTTTGTCTGTTATCCCAAAGTCCAGTGATAATAATTTGGTTATCTATTTTCTGATAAAGAATACTATAATTTCCAATTATTAAAGCCCGTGTATTTTTAAAATCTGTTTGCTTTCCCAATTCAGGATTTTTCTTGAGAAGTCTAATTACATTTTTAATTTGAAGATTTAGTTTCTTGACAAAATTGTAGTTTTGATTTCGTTCAATCCAATATTCAAAAATGAAATTTCTCTGTCGAATGGCTGATTCAGTCCAAAAAACTTTTAACTGAGCCACTTTGAATCCCGTTTGTTTAAATCTGCTTCCGAAATCAGATTACCTAGCGAAATATCTGTTTCACTCAAATTCAAAATTTCTATTTGATCCTGAGTAAAAGTAACAAAATCATTCTCGTTACTTGAATCTAGCATTTGATTTAAAGTTTCAAGAATTTGTTCATTTTTGGTCGCTAAAATCTTTTCAATTAAGTTATTCTTAATAATTTCTAAAGCTGTCATAAAAATAAATTTTCATAAAGTTCTATATTTTTATCGAAATCACCAAAAATCATTTCACCAAAAAATCAATCAATTCATTGAAAATTCGCTTGCTTTCAGCAGATTGATTCAGTGCTACATTAAATCTTGCGTAGCTGCCATCGAGGATTATTTTGCCTTTTCCGAAATTTCCGGATAAAATCAAAGGTTCGTCGCCCGACCAAACTTCCACTTTCAAGCGATAATCCATCGGAAATGTAACTGTGGATTGTAGCGCAAAATCTTGATTATTGTCGGAGTCATCTTTTAGTAGCTTTTTTTCTCTCATCAATTCGCTGTTCGTTTGCTGATTTCCCCAATAACGTTTTCCGAAAAATACTTGCGTCAATTGATTACTTTCCTCCACAAATGGCCAATTGTCGGCACCGAGATACAAACTTCCACCTTGATTGACGTATGCTTCGATTTTAGAAACCGCCTCATTAGTGAGGTTTGAATTGGAAGAAGAAAAAATCAAAATGAACTCGTAATTTTTAAGTGAATCCAATGGAAATACCGATTCATATTGAAGTTTTATCGAACTGGCAATTTCTGGCAATTGGATATTACGACCCAAAACTAGTCCTTTGCTTTGGGCGTGGAAACCCAAAATCACAAAAAATTGAATGAAAAGTACTGAAAACCATTTTTTCATGGAACGCAGTACAAATTCGACTTAAATTAGTTCAACAATCCTTGCTTATCCAAAAGCGATTTTGGCTTTTTCAACTTCTTTGGCTGCATTGCCAATAAAAACTTGTTCGCCGAAAATCATGAAAGGTCGCTTCAAAAAGGTATATTCTTCCAACATGTATTTTCTGTAATCCGTCTCAGTCAATTGCATTTGGTTTAATCCCATGCTTTTGAATTTCATCGCGCGTTTCGAAAACAAAGCCTCGTAAGAACCAACTTTCGATTTAATCCAATCCAAGGTTTCAGCATCAATGTTTTGTACTTTGATGTCAATCAATTCAACGTCAGCTGAAGGATTGATTTCTTTCAGAATGCGCTGACAAGTTGAACAACTACTTAAATGGTAAATGCGTTTCATTAAACTTTAATTTGTTTTAAAAGTGAATGGAATATTGTAATATGAATTCACTGGTTTTCCATCTTTTTGCGCTGGAATCCAATTGGGCATAGATTTGATAACCCGAATACATTCTTGGTCGCATTCAGGACAACCTGGAACACCTCGCATCACTTTTACGTTCACAATCAAACCTTCTTTCGTAACAACAAATTGCACGAAACATTTGCCACTGATTTCTTCTTCTTTTGCTCTAATAGGATAAACCAATTGCTTGCTCAAAAATTCAAACATGGCCGATTCACCTCCTGGAAATTGAGCTGGCGTATCTACCTCAATCATAGATGTGCTATCGATGGTCTGCATATTTTTATCCACCTGAGCTGTGAAATCTGGAATCATAAATCCCACAAAAACCAAACAAATCAACCATTTTATCATACTCAAATGTACGATTTTCAGCTTAAAATTGGAAAATCAAAATAATTTATTTTTTTTCGAAAAACACTTTTCAATCTACACTTTTTTCGTATCTTCATTATCAAATTAACAAAAAGAATGTCACAAACATCAGATCCTGCGGAATTTACAACTCGTTTCATCAACCAAACTCAACGCTCCGTTTTTCTGACTGGTAAGGCCGGAACAGGAAAAACAACTTTATTACACAAAATCATTGCTTCTACACACAAGCAAGCTGTCATTGTTGCACCCACTGGAATCGCGGCTCTGAATGCTGGTGGGGTGACCATTCATTCCATGTTTCAATTGCCGTTCGCAGGATTTATTCCAGAATTTGGAACAGCACCTAATTTCTCAGATCGAGCAAAATTGGAAACGAAAGACACCTTGATGCGCCATTTCAACATGAATAAACAACGCAAAAATGTGTTGCTCGGAATGGAACTTTTAATCATCGACGAAGTCAGTATGTTGCGCGCAGATTTGTTAGATGCAATTGATTGGACACTTAGAAATGTAAGAAAAAACAATGCGCCTTTTGGTGGCGTACAAGTATTGTATATTGGAGATTTATTGCAATTACCGCCAGTCGTGAAAAACGAAGAATGGGCAGAATTGCGCAAATATTATCCTGGCATTTTCTTTTTTCATGCACGCGTGATTCAAGAAAATCCTCCCTTGTATATTGAATTAACAAAAATCTACAGGCAATCCGACGAAAAATTCATTCACATTCTAAATAACCTGAGAAATAACTCGATTACAGCGCAAGATGTCGAAAATTTGAATGAATTTGTGCATCCTGAATTTGACTTGAAAAACAACGAAGGATATATCACTTTGACAACACACAATGCCAAAGCGGATGAAATGAACGCCAAATCTTTGTCAGAATTGAAAGGAAAAAGTTTCAAATATGAAGCAACAATCACTGGTGATTTTCCGCAACACATGTTTCCTTTAGAAGAAACTTTGGAATTGAAAAAAGGCGCACAAGTGATGTTTATCAAAAACGATCCTTCATCTGAAAAAAATTATTTCAACGGAAAAATGGGGGTTGTGAAATCTCTTTCCGACGGAGAAATTTTGGTTTATTTTCCTGAAGAGAAGAAAACGATTGAGGTTGAAACACACGAATGGCAGAACATTCGCTATTCTTTGAATGAAAACACCAAAGAAATCAATGAAGAAGTTTTGGGGTCTTTCGTTCATTTTCCGCTGAAATTAGCTTGGGCAATTACCGTACATAAAAGCCAGGGTTTGACATTCGACAAAGCAGTATTAGATGTTTCTCAGGTTTTTGCACCAGGACAAGCGTATGTTGCGCTTTCACGTTTGCGTTCTTTAGATGGATTGGTTTTACTTTCGCCGATGCGCATGAATGGATTGAGCAACGACCAACATGTGATGCAATTTGCCAACAACAAAGCGGATGAAAAACAGCTCGAAAATAGCCTAGAAATTGAAACGAAAAATTTCTTGCTGAACACTTTGAAAACCGCTTTTGAATGGCGTGATTTGAACGATGCTTGGCGAATTCATGAAGCTTCATATATAGGTTCAGGTTCGAAAACTGAAAAATACAAACACAAAGTTTGGGCGCATCGACAAGCTTCAAGCATGAATGATTTGATTGATCCTTCTCAGAAATTCATGAATCAATTGGACAATCTTTTCAGAAGAGAACCTTTTGATATTGAATTTATCGCTGAAAGATTTCAGGCTGCTTTTGACTATTTTTATAAAACTTTAGATGGTTTAGTTTATACTACTTTGAAGAAAATAGAGGAAGTCAAAAAGTTGAAACAAATCAAAGCTTATGTAGAAGAATTGGAAGAAATTGACGAAAAACAAATCACTGTTGTTCTCAATTTGAAACGTGCAAAAATCCTATTGGAAAATGTTTTAAATGGAAAAGAAATTACCAAAGAAACTGTTTTCAATACTGAAATTCAAAACTATAAAGTCACCAAAATTGCGCTAATCAAGCAAGAATTAAGACAAAATCCTTCATTGATGGATTTAGACAACAGCTTTGAAGAAACCGAAACGATTGAAATCAAAGTTGCCAACAAAACGAAAACCAAAGAAAAGAAAGAGAAAAAATCGAGCATTGATTTGACTTATGAAATGATTCAGGAAAACAAAACTGTCGCGCAAATTGCAACACTCAGAATGCTTTCTGAATCAGCCATTTTGGGTCACATCGCAAACCTCATCAAACAAGAGTTGATCGAAATTGAACAAGTATTGTCGCCAGAAAGATTGGCCGCTTTGCAAACTGCTTTTGAAGGTTATTCAGAAGAATCACTTACGCCTTTAAAAGAAAAATATGGCGACGAATTTTCATGGGACGAATTGAAGTTATATCGTGCGAGTTTGTTGAAGTGAAATTTTCTCCCTTGGCTAAAAATAGGATAACAAACAGATTATTCGTTACTTTGCAGTTCAATTTAGAATACAAGAATGTCACATAAAGCAGGATTTGTCAATATCGTTGGCAGCCCAAACGTTGGTAAGTCCACGTTAATGAACCAATTGGTAGGAGAAAAACTATCCATTGTAACATCTAAAGCACAGACTACCAGACACAGAATTCACGGAATCGTTAACGAAGAAGATTATCAGATTGTTTTTTCTGATACGCCTGGCGTTGTGAATGCTGCATACAAATTGCACGAAGCGATGATGAGCTATGTTGAAAGCTCTTTCAAAGATGCGGACATTTTGCTTTTCATCACAGATATTTACGAAAGTGAAATGAATCACGTGGCAACATTGGAGCGCATTCAAAAATTGAATATCCCCGTTTTGGTGATTATCAATAAAGTGGATTTGGTTGCAGATCAAGCACAAGTCACTGCAAGAATGAATTTTTGGCAAGAAAAACTTCCTAAAGCGGAAATCATTCCAGTTTCGGCTTTGCACGGATTCAATAAAGAATGGGTTTGGGACAGATTGTTGGAATTACTTCCTGAATCGCCACCATACTTTGATAAAGAAGAATTATCAGATAGACCAGTTCGTTTTTTCGTTTCAGAAATGGTTCGCGAGAAAATTTTCTTGTTTTGCGACAAAGAAGTTCCATATTCTTGTCAAGTTGAAGTGGACACATATTTAGACGAAGAAAAAATCATCAAAATCCGTGCTGTGATTGTCGTTGAAAGAGATTCCCAAAAAGGAATTATCATCGGAAAAGGCGGCGCCATGTTGAAGAAAATCGGTCGCGAAGCACGCAAAGACATCGAAAACTTTGTCGGCAAACAAGTGTTCCTAGAAACTTTCGTCAAAGTAGACAAAGACTGGAGAGCATCTGAAGTGAAATTGAAGAAATATGGGTATTAAGGAAAAGATATTAAGATTTTAAGACGCTAGGATTTTAAGATGAAGATACTTCAGGACATAAAACAAACATATCCTAATATCCTAATATCCTAATATCCTAATATCCTAATATCTAAAAAAAGAAATTATGAGCAATATTATAGCCATTGTAGGGCGGCCAAATGTGGGGAAATCGACCTTGTTTAATCGATTGACAGAATCGTCGAATGCGATTGTGAAAGAAATTAGCGGTGTTACGCGTGACCGAATTTATGGTCGTGGAGAATGGAACGGAATGCCATTTTCGGTGATCGACACTGGAGGATATGTGCACGGTTCGGAAGATATTTTTGAAGGAGAAATCCGCAAGCAAGTGAAATTGGCGATTGAAGAAGCAAGTGTCATTGTTTTTATGGTGGACGTAACCACTGGAATCGTTGATTTAGACGAAACGGTAGCTGCGATGTTGAGAAAATCTAAAAAGAAAGTTTTCATCGTTGCCAACAAAGTGGACAATACACAACGTTACGGTTTGTCTTCTGAATTTTACCAATTTGGTTTGGGAGATGTGTACGACATGTCTGCTACAAACGGTTCAGGTACAGGAGAATTGTTAGATGATATCATCAATGCTTTTGATCCAAATGCGCAATTTGAAGAAGTTTCTGATTTACCGAGAATTGCGGTTGTTGGAAAACCAAACGTTGGAAAATCTTCTTTGATCAACGCTTTTACAGGGCAAGAAAGAAACATTGTAACAGACATTTCAGGAACAACGAGAGACGCTATTAATACACGTTTCAAAGCCTTTGGTTTTGACTTCATGTTGATTGATACTGCAGGAATTCGCAAGAAAGCGAAAGTAACTGAAGACATCGAATATTACTCAACCTTACGTTCGGTGCGCACGATTGAAAATGCAGACGTTTGTATTTTCATGATTGACGCCACAGAAGGCATTCAAAAGCAAGATTTGCACATATATTACATGATTGAAAAAAACCACAAAGGCGTGGTTGTTTTGGTCAATAAATGGGATTTGGTAGAGAAAGACCACACGACGATGTTACAATACGAAGAAAAATTGAGAGAAGAATTGGCGCCGTTTAACGATGTTCCGATTATTTTTACTTCAACTTTGACCAAGCAACGTATTCACAAAGCGCTTGAAACAGCGATGGAAGTGTATGAAAATCGTATCAAAAAAGTCCCAACTTCAGAATTAAATGATTTGTTGTTGCCGATTATTGATGCTACTCCTCCTCCATCGTTGAAAGGAAAATACATCAAGATCAAATACATCACGCAATTGCCAACTCACGCACCAGCATTTGCATTTTTCTGTAATTTACCGCAATATATTCCAGACAGTTACAAACGTTTCTTGGAAAATAAATTGCGAGCAAATTTCAATTTTACAGGAATTCCGATTCGTATTTTCTTTAGAAAGAAATAATTACATTAAGATAAACAAAAAGCCACTTATCTCTTAAGATCAAGTGGCTTTTTTAATCTTTAATCGGATTATTTTAAACAAACTTTGGATCCACTTCCATCACATCTCCACAACTTTTACAAGTTCTCATATCTTCGGAACCATAAAATTCTCTGAATCTAGGTAGGAAATCATTTTCAATGTTTGAAAGCGGGAATCTGTACGTTTGTAATGGATGATTGCATTTTTCGCAAAACCACATCAAACCGTCCATCAAATCTGTTCCTTTGCGGACTTTTTCAATTACTAAACCAACAGTATTCGGACCGCGCATTGGATTGTGAGGAATATTTCCAGGCAATAAAAACATTTCGCCTTCTTTGATTTTAATTTCTTGCGCTTTGCCGTTTAATTGAACTTTTACTGTGATATCACCTTCAATTTGGTAAAAAAGTTCTTCACTTTCGTTGTAATGATAATCCTTACGTGCATTTGGTCCACCGACGATCATCACAATAAAATCACCTGCTTCTTTGTACAAGTTTTTATTCCCAACAGGTGGTTTCAACAAATCTCTGTTTTCTTCAATCCATTGGTGCAAATTAAACGGCATCATCATAACTCAACAATTTTGAAACGAAATTACAAAAAGAAATGATGCAAGATAACCAACAAAATATGAAATTCATCAGTTCTGATTAAATGCCATTAACGCATCAATAAGAACCACCAATAAAAGGGGATTAGAATACCACTTAACATCGCTATTTTGATGAAAAAATCTGCCCTTTTTAAGATTTTCTTGTCAATTTGTTTTTTCAACAAGTAAACAATACTCAATAAATTCAAAATGCTAGAAAGCGCCAAGGGAAGCAATGCTAATAAATGAAATGCAAAATCTCGGTGCACTTGCAATAAAAATAATACTGTAAAACAAACTGGTGCTGCAAGTAAAATCAACATCGCAATCCAAAGTGATTTTTTGATTCCCAAAATCAATGGCAATGTTTTTGCGAAAATCAATTTGTCGCCTTCCATGTCTTCGATGTCTTTGATGATTTCTCTGCTCAAATTCAAGGTAAATGCAAAATAGGCCAACACATAAATGAATCGTCCTTTGGTCAACAAAAAGTTTTTCCAAACTGCGATGCTGTCATGCAAGGAATCTACTGACGGAAAAACTGAAATGTTTTCTTTAGGAAAATCGATTTGAAAATAGAAATGAATGCCACATAAAATCGGAACAAACGCCGTCATTCCTGCTATTAAAATATTTCCAATCAAAGGTTTTCTTTTGAAATACATCGAATAAAACCACAAACTATTGATGGTTACCAAATGAACAAAAACATACCACAGAGTTTGGTAACGCACACTCAAATAAATCGCAATTGAAAAAGCAACTAAATTGAGCACCCAATGACTGATGATAGCCCAACGACGTTTGATATATTTCGTAATTATCAATTTTTCAGGTCGATTGATTCTATCGGCACGAACATCGAAATAATCGTTGATAATGTTTCCACCAGCGGCTATTAAGACCGTCGAAAAAACCAATAAAAAGAAATCAAAACCTTCCGCCGAATTGCTTGAATATGCTCCTCCCAATACGAAGTAAAAAAAACGTACGGAATACATAGTCAACGCAATGATGACCAAATTAATCGGGCGAATAAGTTTTAAAAAATGCATTATCTAGCGATGATTTTATATTCGGTTCTACGATTCTTTCTGTGAGCAGCTTCTTGCTCTTTAGTTGTTTTCAATTTGGCAATTTCAGCATCAGCAATTTTCGGTAAAGTTTCACCATATCCTTTGGCAACCAAACGATCTGTTGCAATGCCTTCTTTAATCAAATAGTCAACAACCGCTCTGGCACGACCTTGAGAAAGCACCAAGTTATCGGCTGCTTCACCACGAGTATCTGTGTGTCCGCCCAATTCAATTTTGTAAGTTGGATTTTGAACCAAGAATTTTTTCAATTTGGCCAACTCAACGTAAGATTCTGGCAATAAAGCTGTTTTATTGAAATCAAAGAAAATGTTATCCAAAAGCACTGGTTCGGCGCTTGTCAATGGAATCATGGGAACATCCATTTTGAAAGATTCCAAACCTTCTGCAACAGTCATATTGAAGTTTTTGGAGAAATTGAAATAACCTTCAAATTCAACACTTAAAGCATAATCGGCATTCAATGGCAATGAAACCATGAATTCTCCCGTAATTAAATCTGCTTGAGAACGAATGACTTCTTTTCCTGTTTTCACATCGATCAACTGAAATCTTCCAGGAACAGGTTTTTTAGTTACTGCATCGTACACAATTCCTTCAAAATATAAGGTTTTGGTAGGACGTAATTTTTCTGGCATAACAAAATAGTAAATATCTAAATCTCCATAACCACCCGCTCTATCTGAAGCAAAAAATGCGATTTCACCATCGGCGCTCACCATCAGAGAATTTTCGTCAAATTTGGTGTTGATTGGATAACCCAAATTCTCAGGTTTCCCCCAATTTCCTTTGTCGTCCATTCTTGAAACAAACAAATCTGTACCACCCATACCAACATGACCACGAGAGGCAAAATACAAAGTTTTTCCATCTGGGTGAATCAATACAGACTCTTCATTTTGAGGTGAATTGATGTATGAAGGCAATTTTACAGCTTCATTCCAAGTTCCGTCTTCCTTCATTGTTGACATGTAAATATCATCATTTCGAGAGGTACTTTGACCGCGCATTCCACGGATGAAATACATTGTTTTTCCATCGGACGAAAGAGAAGGTTGTGTTTCCCAATTGCGCGTGTTTACTCCTCCTGGTAAATTGATTGGATTGGTCCATTTTTGACCTAATTTTTTGGTAATGAAAAAATCACAACTTCCTTTTCCATTTCTTCCTTCGCCATAATTTTCACCTGTTTGATCAGGACAACCAACAAAAATCAAGGTTCTTCCATCAGGTCCCAATGTTGGCGCACCTTCATTGTTCACAGTATTAATGTTTACAGGCATTGGATCAGCTTTCATCCAAATATTTTTATCGCTCAAATGAGAGATGTAAAAATCTTCTTGTTGTTGCTGCAAATTTTCTGGCTGGTCTAAATGACGAGGAACACGCGCATCAAAAATTCGGCGCGTAAATAAAATCGTTTTTCCATCGACCGTGATTGTTGGGAAATATTCTGGATCTTTCGTGTTGATTCCAGGGCCGATGTTTATTGGCTCAAAATCAGAAGGATTATTCAACGCTTGAATCGAAAATTCACAAGATGCTTGCAACTCTCTAGCGACTTTCACGTATTCAGGATTCGCATTTCGATTGGAGATAAATCCTTTCAACAAATCCAATGCACCTTTGTAATCTGCAACAGCAAATTTCAAATTAGCTAAATAAAACTGTGTGCTTCCGGTAACACTGTGATTTGGATTAATGCGCAGAGCTTCTTCATAGTATTTTATCGCTTTACTGTATTGATTAGAATATTCTGCAAATTCCCCTGCAACCAAATAAGCTTCCCAAAACATTGGATCTTTTTCTATTGCTTTGTCCATCAAAGCAATTCCTGCTGGATAATTCGGCATTCCATTTGGACTCGCTGACTGATTTGGAGCTTTTTGTCCTTCTTCAAAAAGGGAAATGGCTTTTTTATTTTTTGTAGAATAAGATTGCTGCGCTGTTGCGCAAGAAAGCAAACTAAAAAGACTGACAATTAAGAATATATGTTTCATTTTCAAGGAATATTCATGAATTTATGTGTTTGCAAAGAAACTTTCCATTTTGGATTGCTTTTCACATACTCAATAATGAGTGGCAATAATTGTTCCTGTTTTGACCATTCGGGTTGAAGGTATAACAAACAATTTGAATTTACAAGTGATGCGTGTTTTTCAGCCCATTCAAAATCAGACTTATGAAAGATTACGACTTTCAATTCAGCAGCTTTTTGGTAAGCTTCGTCGCAAGGCGCTTTGAACTTTTTGGGTGAAAAACAATACCAATCGATTGCGCCATTGAGCGGATAACAGCCAGATGTTTCGATGGCAACTTCCCAATTATTTTCGTGCAATTTTTCAACCAAGGTGGTCAAATCATACATGGCAGGTTCGCCTCCTGTGATGACTACAAATTCGGTTGGAGTAAGTTTTATTTCATCGATAATTTCATCGATTGTCAAAAGCGGGTGAATTTCAGCATCCCAACTTTCTTTCACATCACACCAAACACAACCGACATCGCAGCCAGCTAAACGAATAAAATAAGCGGCTCTTCCTGAATAACGGCCTTCACCTTGAATGGTGTAAAATCGTTCCATGACAGGCAAAGCAACTTTTGAATCGATGTTTTTTACGTTCATAAATCAAAAGTAAGCATTCAGTTTGAGATTAGAATCCAACAAATTATAAATCACAAAAAAATCCCGCTAGAAAACTAACGGGATTATCTTTTTGTTTTGGTTTATTTTTAATCTGCTAAGATTGAATTATGCTTGTTTTACAAATTGTAAGTTCAACAACAATTTGATTTCATCACCTACTACAACGCCACCAGCTTCAGTTACTGCGCTCCAAGTCAAACCAAATTCTTTGCGGCTGATTTTACCTGTAATTTCAAAACCTACTTTTTCTTGGCCATAAGGATCTGTTGCCATTCCACCCAATTCTGATTTCAATTTGATTGATTTTGTGATTCCTCTCAAAGTCAAATCTCCTGTGATTTCAAATTCATCTCCGCCTACTTTTTCAAAAGAAGTTGCGGAAAAATTGATTGTTGGATGACTTGCTGCATCAAAGAAATCTGCTGATTTTAAGTGACCGTCTCTGTCTGCATTGTTGGTAGAAATACTATCCACTTTCGCTTCAAAAATCGCATTCGCTCCAGCGATTTCATTTCCTTCTGTGTGAATTTCTCCTGTGAAATCAGTAAATTGACCTGTTACAGTTGAAATAACCAAGTGTTTCACTTTAAATTGTACTTCTGAGTGAGAAGGGTCTAATTTCCAAATAGTTTTTGTTGACATAACTTTTAATTTTAATGTATAAATTTTTATTTGTGCTCAATTTTATTTGATGGCACAAAAGTAATGTCATTTATTTACCATGGAAAGTATTTTTTATCTTTTTTATTGTATTTTTTACTTTTAAGGCTTTGGTAATTTTATATCACTCCTTTCTCCAATAACCTAATTTTATTTCTGCCTAACTGCACGAAACCGTCATCTTCCATCTGTTTGAGTAGTCTTGAAACAACAACTCTTGCAGTACCAAGTTCAACTGCCAATTGTTCATGAGTGATAAAAATGGTGTCACTTTGAGCCATTTCAACTTTTTGTCGAACTGAAGATAAAATTCTTTCATCCATTTTTTTGAAAGCAATGGCATTGACAACTTCAAGCAGGTTATCGTAACATTTATAATAAATTCTAAAGATATAATCTAACCATTCAGGATGTTCACGATTCAAAATGGCAACGGTTGTTACAGGAACAAACAAAACATCAGTGTCACCTTCCGCAGTTGCTTTGATTCTGCTGATTTGGTCATTCAAACTACCGAGAAACCCCATAATGCAACAATCACCTGGTTTAATATAATAGAGCAAAATTTCTTTCCCCTCTTCATCAGTTCTCATTACTTTAATACAACCACTTTTAACAATTGGAATTGAATTAATAAATGCATTTTCATTGATAATTATTTCACCGTTTAAAAATGATCTTTCTAAACTAGTCGACAATAATTTATCGATTATTGAGGGTGCTGCTTTGAACTCTTGAATATTTTGAAGTTCCATGTTGAATCAAAATTTTTCACCACCGTAACGAATTTTCTTTTTTAAGAAGTCCATCAGTTAATATAGTAGCGTTGTACTTTACTTGTTATTATTCCAACAAATATAAACTATATTATTAATTTATTCAGCAACTTTTGTTACACAATTAATAAAAAATAAAAATTAATTATATGATAATCAGTTTTTTAAAAAATAAAGGTTTTGTTATTTTTGTTACACAAAACCTTTAAAAAATGATAACATTTTAAAAAACAAATAGTTAACTAGTGCCTTTTTATTAATGTATAAAAATATCTCTTTTGACGAAAAAAAACAATAAAATCGACCAAGGCACAAAAAATGCAGATGAAAATTCACCTGCATTAAATCTACAATATATATTGAACTTGATTCCTAAATTTTCCCAGCGATAATTTCTTCCACCACAGCAGGATCTAATAACGTTGAAATATCTCCCACATTTGTGAAATCATTTTCAGCGATTTTTCTCAAAATTCTACGCATGATTTTACCACTTCTGGTTTTTGGTAAACCTGAAACAAATTGAATTTTATCTGGCTTCGCAATAGGTCCAATGATTCTTGAAACAGTTTGAATAATGTCCTGACGAATCAAATCTGGATCTTCCAAATTTCCTTCATAAATCAAAAACGCATAAATTCCTTGTCCTTTCAAATCATGCGGATATCCCACAATCGCACTTTCAATTACACCTGCGTGCATGTTCATCGCATTTTCCAATTCTGCAGTGCCTATTCGATGTCCACTGACGTTCAACACGTCATCTACACGACCTGTAATTTTGTAATTGCCTTTGTCATCACGCATAGCGCCGTCACCGGTAAAATACATGTTTTCATAGGTTGAAAAATAGGTTTGCTTGCATCTTTCGTGGTCTTTGTAGGTCGTTCTAATAATAGAAGGCCAAGGTTGTTTGATACATAAATTTCCAGAAACGCTGTTTCCTTCGATTTCATTTCCATTTTCATCTACCAAGCAAGGTAAAACGCCAGGCATAGGCAACGTTGCTGTTCCTGGAATCGCTGGAGTCACACCTGCTAAATTGGTGATCATAATTGCGCCAGTTTCTGTTTGCCACCAAGTATCGACAATCGGACATTTTCCTTTTCCAATGTGTTCATCATACCAATGCCAAGCTTCTTCATTGATTGGTTCGCCGACACTTCCCAAGACTTTCAAAGATGATAAATCTTTCCCTTTCAAAGGTTCTAATCCAAATCCCATCAAGCTACGAATCGCAGTTGGCGCTGTATAAAGCGTGTTTACTTTGTATTTATCGACGATGTCCCAAAAACGACCAGCATCTGGCCAAGTTGGAATTCCTTCAAAAATAACCGTTGTTGCTCCAGCACTCAATGGTCCGTACAAAATGTAACTGTGCCCGGTAATCCAACCGATATCAGCCGTACAAAAGAAAATGTCTCCTGGATTGTATTGAAAAGCATTCACAAACGAATAATTGGTGTTCACCATATAACCAGCCGTTGAATGCACAACACCTTTTGGTTTTCCTGTCGAACCTGAAGTATATAATATAAACAAAGGATCTTCAGCGTCCATTGGCTCTGCATCGAAATATTTCAAGCCCAACGTTTCTACTTTTTTGATTTCCTCTTCCCACCAAACGTCTCTTCCTTTGATCATACTCACAGGAATTCTTGTTCTGGTGCAAACGATAACTCTTTTCACAAACGGACAAGCAATCAAAGCATCATCAATCACACTTTTCAACGGAATGTCTTTTTGACCTCTAAATGCACCATCGCAAGTAACGATAAACTCAGCTTTTGCATCCAATAATCTATCCGCAATACTTTGTGCTGAAAATCCACCAAAAATAACTGAATGAATAGCTCCAATTCTAGCGCAAGCCAATACTGCAATTGCCAGTTCAGGAATCATTCCCATGTAAATACAAACTGGATCGCCTTTTTTAACACCGTTGTTTTCCAATACATGCGCAAATTGACAAACTTTTTTGTGTAAATCTTTGTAGGTCAAAACACGGTGATGTTCTTCCGGGTCGTTCGGCTCCCAAATAATCGCAGGACGATCTCCAATAGATTCAACGTGTCTATCTAAACAATTTTCTGTGATATTTAAAGATGCTCCTTTGAACCATTCTACTTTTGGTTCTTGAAAATTCCAACTTAATACATCGTCCCATTTCTTTTTCCATGTAAAATTTTCAGCGATGTCTCCCCAAAATGCTTCTGGTTGTTGGATGCTTTTTTCATAAGCTTCCTTGTATTCTTCTAAAGAAGTGATTTGATAAGGATACTTTTTCATGATTTTTTGAATTGATTTATAGTGCTTTATGCCTTTCTATAAGTAGAATTTAAGTGATATAAATGTTTATTAATTGCGAAACGAGAAGATTGCGTGAGATTTAAACAGTGAAAACTCAATCTATCTTGCTAAATTGGCATAGTGATCTAAATTTAATATACTTGTTCTTAAATATTTATATTTTTCTAAAAATTTTAAAACTTTTTCAAAACATATGAAACGCATAAAATATCAGAAATAACAGCACAAGGTAATAATTAAAAGTGGCATTTTGAAAGGAAAACAGTGGCATAATTTCAAGAAGTAAAAAAAATTTAAAGATTAGGTTACATTGTTAAACGAAAAACAATAATTGCTGTAAATTAATTTTTATGGAAACAGTAGAAAAGAAAAACAGTATCGTCAAAGTCATCAGTGCTTCGTCTTTGGGAACATTGATCGAATGGTATGACTTTTACATCTTTGGAAGTTTAGCTGGAGTTATTGGAAAACATTTGTTTCCATCAGATTCAGGCGCTTCAGCATTGATAAATACCTTGGCGATTTTTGCCGCAGGTTTCATCGTACGGCCTTTTGGAGCTTTGGTCTTTGGAAGATTGGGTGATTTAATTGGAAGAAAATATACTTTCCTTTTGACCTTGGTTTTAATGGGTGGTTCAACCTTTTTAATTGGTTTGATTCCATCATATGAAAGTATTGGATATCTCGCACCGATTTTAGTACTCATTTTGAGATTGGTTCAAGGTTTAGCACTTGGTGGCGAATACGGAGGAGCCGCAACTTATGTCGCAGAACATGCGCCTATTGGAAGAAGAGGTTATTTCACAAGTTGGATTCAAACGACTGCAACTTTGGGACTTTTCTTGTCTTTGGGTGTAATCGTATTGACACAAAACTTAATCGGTTCTGAAGCTTTTGGTGCTTGGGGTTGGAGAATTCCTTTCTTAATTTCCATTTTGTTGGTTGTCGTTTCAATCTACATCAGAATGAAAATGCACGAATCTCCTCAGTTTACAAAATTGAAAACAGAAGGAAAAGTTTCTAAAAATCCTTTGAAAGAAAGTTTCAGAAATAAAACCAACTTTAAAATGGTCTTGTTGG